>CAZJMY010000351.1:0-4045 GCA_964546845.1 uncultured Myxococcales bacterium
CGACCCGACCAGCGTGTAGATGACGAACTTGATCGACGCGTAGAGCCGCCGCTCGCCGCCCCAGATCCCGATGATGAAGTACATCGGGATCAGCATCAGCTCCCAGAACACGTAGAAGACGAACAGGTCCAGCGCCAGAAAGGCGCCGATCATGCCCGTCTCCAGCAGCAGCATCGCCGCCGTGAACTCGCGGACGCGGACGTTGCGGATGCCGATCGCCTGCGGGAACGCCAGCGTCAGGGGCATCAGGAACGTCGTCAGCAGCACCAGCCACAGCGAGATGCCGTCGACGCCCAGGTGAAAGCGCACGCCCAGCGGCGCGATCCAGACCTTGTCGACCTCCATCTGGAAGCCGGGCTGGCTGGACTCGAACCCGCCCAGCAGCATCAGCGACACCAGGAACGTCGCCAGCGCGGTCGCGAAGCCCACGCCCCGATGGATCGACTCTTCGTCGCGCGGGACCAGCATGACCAGCAGCGCACCGAACAGCGGCAACAGCGTGATCCAACCGAGGACGCCCATTACCGTGCTCCTGAAGGCACTTGGACCTGCTGCTTGAGCGACGAGTGCGTTCCCCACCGGGGGTCCTTCACGTCGACGCGAATCGTGTAGGTGCCGGCGCGGCCGTAGTCATGGTGCGCGGACGGGTCGGTGCCCGTCACCTCGGGGCGGCCGTCGTCGTTGAAGTCGAAGCTGTACTCCAGGCCGCGGTCGCTGTTCCGGCCGGCGCGGCGGGCGTCGACGTCGACGGCCGTCCCGTTCACCGACACGCCCAGCGTGCCGGGAACCGTGGGCCGCGTCGCGAAGTAGACGACCCCGGCGGCGCCGATGGCGAACACGGCCATGTAGCGCTGCCCGTCGCCCACCTGGAACCCGCGCACGATGCGGCCGAAGACGTCGACGACGCCGCCGACCCCTTCGACCAGGATCTTGTCGATCAGGATGCGGTCGACGACGACGTAGATCGCCTGCGACACCTTCTTGATCGGGCGGATGATCAGGAACTGATACAGCTCGTCGATGCGGAACTTGTCCTGGACCAGCCGCACCAACCCGGGCGCGGCGGCCGCGAACTTCCGGGCGGGCTCGCGGTAGCCGCCGCCGTAGAAGGCGTACGCCAGGCCGATGCCGGCCAGCGCCAGCACGGTCGACACCACCATGAAGATCGCCTCCGTGTTCTTGGCGACCTCCAGCTCGGGCCCCATCACCGGCGCGAGGTGCTCGGCCAGCAGATTCCACTCGGGGTGATCGAACAGGCCGCCCGGCAGGCCGATGAAGCCGCCCAGCGCCGCGCCGATCGCCAGCACGACCAGCGGGCCGACCATGCTGCCGGGCGACTCGTGGATGTGGTGGTGCACGTCGTGCGGGGCGCGCGTCTCGCTGCCCGAGAAGACCAGGAAGTAGAGGCGCGACATGTAGAACGCCGTGCCCAGCGCCGCGACCATCAGGACGACGCCCACGAACTTGCCCACCCAGGCCAGCTGCTCGCCGTAGATCTCCGTCGCGAACGCGCCCGAGATGATCGAGTCCTTCGAGAAGAAGCCCGAGAAGAACGGAACGCCGCAGATCGCGAGCCAGCAGACCAGGAAAACGCCGTGGGTCCAGGGGATCTTCTTGCGCAGCCCGCCCATGATCGTGATGTCGCCCGACCCGCTCATCGCGTGCATGACGGAGCCGGCGCACAGGAAGAGGCCGGCCTTGAAGAAGGCGTGGGTGAACAGGTGGAAGATGCCGGCGTCGAAGTTCCCGGTGCCGACGCCCGCGAACATGAAGCCCAGCTGGCTGACCGTCGAGTAGGCCAGCACCTTCTTGAAGTCGTTCTGGGCGAACCCGATGATGGCCGCGAACAGCGCCGTCAGCGCGCCCACGATCGCGACGATTGCCATCGCCGCCGGGGTCAGCAGGTAGAGGGCGTGCAGGCGCGCCACCATGTACACGCCGGCCGTGACCATCGTGGCCGCGTGGATGAGCGCCGAGACCGGCGTCGGGCCGGCCATCGCGTCCGGGAGCCAGACGTAAAGCGGAATCTGCGCCGACTTGCCCGTGGCGCCGACGAACAGGAACAGCGCCGCCCAGAACGCGACCGGCTGCCCGAGCCACAGCGGCTGCATCAGGGCGCCGCCGCCGTGGGCGGCCGCGGTGATCTCCTGGAAGTTCAGCGTCCCCGTGAACTGGAACAGCAGGAACATCCCGATCAGGAACCCGAAGTCACCGATGCGGTTGGTGATGAACGCCTTCTTGCCCGCGTCCGCGTTGGCGGTCGTCTGGTACCAGAAGCCGATCAGCAGGTAGCTGCAGAGGCCGACGCCCTCCCACCCGATGAACATGACGGGGAGGCTGTCGCCCAGCACCAGCACCAGCATCGCGCCGCAGAAGAGGTTCAGGTACGCGAAGAAGCGCGGGTAGTCGGGGTCGTGCTCCATGTACCCCGACGCGTAGATGTGAATCAGGAAGCCGATGAAGGTGATGATCAGGCACAGGACGCTGGAGAGCGCGTCCATGCGGAAGGCCAGGTCCACCTTCAGCGAGCCCGCCGCCATCCAGGTGCCGACCACGTCGGTGAGGCCGCCCGGGCCCGCATGCGGCAAGCCGGTGAAGACCGCGTCGAACACGACCATGGCCGCACAGCCGATGGCGCCCGCAGCCACGACCAGCACGGTGTCGCGCCGCCACTTGCGGCCGAACAGGATCAGGATCGCCGCGCCCAGGAAGGGCATCAGCGGGATGAGGCGAAGGTTGAAGCTCACGGGAGGGTCCTCAGCGCTTCATCAGGGTGATTTCGTCGAGGTTGATCGTCTGACGCCCGCGGAACAGGCCCACGAGGATCGCCAGACCGACCGCCGCCTCGGCCGCCGCCAGCGCGATGATGAGGAACGCCAGCACGTGCCCCTTGAGGTCGCCCAGCTGGCGCGCGAACGCCAGCAGCGCCAGGTTGCCGCCGTTCAGCTGCAGCTCGATGCCCATGAGGACGATCAGCGCGTTCCGCCGCAGCAGCACGCCAGAGGTCCCGATCAGGAACAGCGCGAACGACAGGATCAGGTAGTAGTTGGTCGGCATGGCTAGTGGCCGCCCTCGTGCGCGGTCTCGCCGGCCGCCGGGCCGGACTCCGGGTAGTCATGGCTGGCCATGTGCTCGATCTGCTTGCGCTGCTCGGCCGCCCGCTCCGCGCTGACCTCTTTCTGGTGGGAGCGCGAGATGACGACGCCGCCGATGATCGACACCAGCAGCAGCACGGAGATGGCCTCGAACGGGTACAGGAACTCGCGGAACAGCATGTCGCCCACGGCGGCAACCGTCCCGAAGCCGTCCGCCGCCGGGGCCGGCGCGCCGGCCGGAACGCCCACGGACACGACGTCGATGAACTTCACGAACAGGTAGACCGCAGCCAGCACGCCCAGCACGCGGATGGGCCGCAGCGCGAGGGGCGCGACCTCCTCGCGGTTCAGGATCATGACGACGAAGATGAAGAGCACCATGATGGCGCCCGCGTAGACCAGCACCTGCAGAACGGCCAGGAAGTGCGCCGACAGCGTGGCGTACAGGGCGGCCAGCCCAAAGAACGTCGCCACCAGCGACATCACGGCGGTGACCGGGTTGCGCCGGGTCATCGTGAAGATGGCGAAGAAGGTGATGAAGGCCGCCAGGATCCAGAAGACGGCCTGGTCCGCGATGGAAGCGCCGCCCGCGTTCACGCGGCCTCCCCGCGCGGCGCCGGCGCAGCCGCTCCGCCCGGCAGGCCGATCTTCTTGGGCTGGATGCGCGCC
Organism: uncultured Myxococcales bacterium; assembly: GCA_964546845.1. Classification (GTDB taxonomy): domain Bacteria; phylum Myxococcota_A; class Polyangia; order Fen-1088; family Fen-1088; genus JADGRB01. Next base: position 3,765 of record CAZJMY010000351.1, read on the forward strand.
TCGAAGTCGCTGCGGAACTTGGTCAGGAAGCCCAGCATCGGCCAGGCCGTGGCCTCACCCAGCGCGCAGATCGTGTTGCCTGCGATCCCGTTGGCGATGTTGGCCATGAGGTCGATGTCGCCCGGCTCGCCCTGGCCGCGCGCGAGGCGCGCGCAGGTGCGTGCTAGCCAGCCCGAGCCCTCGCGGCACGGCGTGCACTGGCCGCACGACTCGTGGGCGTAGAACTTCATGATGCGGGCGCACAGCGCGACGACGTCGGTGCTGTCGTCGAACACGACGAT
>CAZJMY010000352.1:0-3205 GCA_964546845.1 uncultured Myxococcales bacterium
TTTGCCGGCGAAGAGGGCTCGAAAGACACCTGCAAGTACGTCTTCAAGATCGCCGGCGAGAAGGAAGACGAGACCTACGTGCAGGTCTACGCGCCCACGCAGAAGCAGGTGCTCGAGGCGCCGAACGACCCCTTCTTCGGCTACAAGAAGGTCGGCAAGGTCTACATGACCGACAAGGCCAAGTCGCCGAAGTCGGCCCCCATGCTCGCCTCCCAGACCGGGCTCTACCTGCCGGGCAAGGGCTACTCGGTCAGCGTCAACGCCTCGGTCAAGGTCTGCACCAAGAACGAAGCGAAGAAGCTGGCTGCCTCGATGAAGTAGCGGCGCCGGCCCCCCGGGCGCTATCGCCCGCCCCGCTCGTTGGTCCCCAGCAGGCGGTCCATCAACGGAAAGGTCACGTTGAAGTTGACGTGCGCCATCCGCCCCAGCACGTGGTGGTGCGCGTGGTGCGCCCGCAGCGCCCGGAACCATCGCCACCGCCCGACGTGCGCGCGCTCCAGCGTCGCGTCGGGCAGGTGGTAGAGGGCGTGCAGCGTCTCGTACATCAGGAAATACGCGACCGCCGCCAGCAGGAACACCCCCGACAGCCCGGGCCCGCGCAGCACGCCGGCCACCACCAGCACCGGCGAGGCGATCACGAACAGCCCCAGCATCGTGTACCAGGGCATCATCACCAGCCCCAGCTCGGCGGGGCGCGTGACGGGCATGTTGGCCTCGGTGAACGCGATGTGGTGCAGCATGGCGTGGTTGCGGTACATGATCCGCGGCTGCAACGGACGGTGCATCGGGTGGCGATGCACCATCCACTCGATGAAGTTCGCCACCACGAAGAAGGCCGGCGCCATCACCCAGTCGACGGGGCGCGCGCGGCGCGCCAGCAGCGCCCCGACCGCGGCCAGCATCCCGGCCAGCGTGACCGTCAGGGCGACGTGTCGGCCTGGCGCATACCCCGGATCCAGATGCTCGGCCCGCACGAACCGGGCCGCCGCGGTCGTCGGCACCGCGTGGTCGTCGGCTTCTGCGGGATGGGCGGCGGGGGCCTGCGCCATGAACAAGTATGGCCTCCGATCTCGATCATCGGCCAGTGCGTGGGAAGAACTGAATGGAGATTTTCGGCGAAAGTTTCGCCTTAAGATGCGCCCATGCCGTCGTTCGACGTGGTCTCGAAGATCGATCTCATGGAGCTCGACAATGCGCTGAACACCGCCCGCAAGGAGCTGGCTCAGCGCTACGACTTCCGCGGCACGAACACCGACCTCGAACGCAAGCCCGAGGGGATCGTCCTGCGTTCCTCGGATGAGCCACACGCGACGGCCGCGCTGACGGTGCTCCGCGAGCGCATGGCCAAGCGCAACGTGTCGCAGCGCGCGCTGGACCCACAGACGGTCGAGGCGGCGGGCGGCCAGACGGTGCGCCAGCTCATCCTCATCAAACAGGGCATCGAAACGGAGACCGCCAAGAAGATGGTCCGCGCCATCAAGGACGCCAAGATCAAGGTCCAGGCGCAGATCCAGGGGGACGAGCTGCGGGTCACCGGCAAGAACCGAGACGACCTGCAGGCCGCCATCGCCTTCCTGCGCAAGGGCGACTACGGCGTCGATCTGCAGTTCGTGAACTTTCGCGACTGATTCGCGCGGGTCACAGGGATCGCGTTGACGGAGCTGGGGTTTGCCCAAGGAACCCTCTCAGGGTTGCTTGCTGATCAACTAAGATCCCCGCCGTGTCGCGCCCCGACCGCCGCCTGCCCGTGCGCCGCCTGGCGCTCGCGTGCGTGCTGGTGCTCGCTGCCGGGTGCCGCCACCGGGCCGCGCCGCCGCCTCCGGCACCCGCCGCCAGCCCGCCGGTGGCGGTGAAGCCGTCGCGGCCGCCCATCCCCGGCCGCCCTCCCCTGCCCCCGCTGGCCGCCGGCGAGACCTACGCCTACGACCACGGCACCGCCCGCAAGACGACGATCGAGGCGGCGCGCGCCGCGGGTCTGCTGGACGTCGACCTCAGCGACGCCTGGGCTCCTTTCATCCTGCAGGACGGAGACGGCGACGGCGCCAAACCGAACGCGTACCGCGAGACGTTCGTCGGGCTCGCCAACGAGCGGCTGGATCCGGACGGCCAGCCGCTGAAGCCGGGCGACAGGACCCGCAACTACCTGGAGGTCTTCGGCATCCCGCCGTCGCTGTCCGTGCTGGCGGCGCGCGCCGACGAGGACACGGCGCCCGAGCGCGAGGCCTGCTTCGACGCCGTCGACCACGACGGGCTGGAGGCGTTCACGGGCGAGGTCGGCTACCTGGACCGCGACCACGCCAGGCGCGACTACGAGCAGGCGGTCCACGACGGGGCCTGGATGTTGAAGGAAGCCGGCGCGCGGTCGCCCGGGCTGACGCCCTCGCCCGAGGCGGCGCTCGCCACGCTGCGCGCCGATCCGAAGGCGCGCGCTCGCGCCGACCGCGCCGTGCGGGGCCAGGTCCGGCTGCGCGCCGTGCGGGCCGCGCAGGCACGCCTGGTTTGCGAGGGCTTGCTGTCGCCCCGCCGCTACACGCCCGGCACCTTCGACCTACCGACGCACGAGGCGCTGGCCCGGTGGGAGCGCAAGAACGACATCTTCGGCTGGGGCTTCCTGGGCGGCGACACGCAGGCGGCCCTGCTGGCGCCCACGCGCGCCGCGATCCTGGACGCCCTCCGGCGCGTGCTGGCCGAGCGGGTCGCCGACGCCGCCGCCATCGTCGAGGACGGCTCGATCAACCTCACGCACAAGAAGGATCCGCCGACCTGGCGCGACCAGGCGGGCGCAGCGCACCCGGTCCCGGACGTCATCGGCGAGCACGTCGCCGCGCTGCTGGCGGCGATCGGCGTGGCGACGCCCGAGGATGCCGTCGCGTTCCTGCGCCAGCATCACGCCAACTTCCCGACGCTGCACGTGGCGTTCAAGGCCCCGCCGCTGCCCGCCTACTACGGCGACCACATGGATCTGGCCGCCGAGATCGACCGTGGCGACGTCTGGTACGATTTCCCGTTCGACGCGCGCGGCAAGCCCGTCGAACAGCGGCGCGACCACTACCCGCACCTGACCCTGTTCGTGCGCTGGAACGGGCAGAAGATCCCGCTCTGCTCGTGGCGCACGACGATCGGCTCCTGGCGCAGCGAGCTGCAGGAGAACGGGAAGGTCTACTTCAAGTACAAGAACTCGGACGTCGGCCCGCGCGTGTGGAAG
>CAZJMY010000353.1:0-13949 GCA_964546845.1 uncultured Myxococcales bacterium
CGCTTCTTCATCGCCTGCGACAAACTGGAGCCGGTCGCGCCGAAGGCAATCGGAAAGGCGATCACCGCGCCCGCGCCGGCCCGCCGGAGCGCGGGAGGAGCCTCAGTACCGGGCGCCGGCCACTCCCGCGCCGATGAGGGACTCCAGGCGTTCCAGATGCTCCTGGGACAGCGTGATCTCCTGTGACGCCCAGTTCTCTTCCAGCCGTTCGATCCGCCGCGTCCCGGGGATTGCCGCCACGCCGCGCGAAAGGACCCACGCCAGCGCGACTTGAGCGGGGGTGGCCTTGATGGCTCGGGCGACCGCAGCGACGCCGTCGGCCAGCCGGTTGTTCGCCGCGATGGCCTCCTCGCTGAAGCGCGGGTTGCTCAATCGCCAGTCACCCGGCTGCAGGTCGCTGCGCGAACGGATCGCGCCCGACAGGAACCCGCGACCGAGGGGGCTGTAAGCCACGAAGCCGATGCCCAGCTTCCGGACGGTGGGGAGGATCTCGGCCTCGACCTCGCGCGACCACAACGAGTACTCGGTCTGCAGCGCCGCGACGGGATGCACTGCGTGCGCGCGGGCGATGGTGGCCGGATCGGCCTCGGACAGGCCGATGTAGCGGACCTTGCCCGCCGTCACGAGGTCAGCCATCGCGCCGACGGTATCCTCGATCGGCGTCTGAGGATCGACCCGGTGCTGGTAGTAGAGATCGATGTGGTCCGTGCCGAGGCGCTTCAACGACGCGTCGCAGGCCTCCTTGACGTAGGCGGCGCTGCCTTTGATCCCGCGCCAGCTGCCGTCCTCGCCGCGCGAGACGCCGAACTTGGTGGCCAGCACCACCTTGTCGCGCCGTCCCTTCAGCGCCCTGGACAGCAGGAGCTCGTTCGTGAACGGGCCGTACATGTCCGACGTGTCCCAGAACGTGCAACCGATGGCGACGGCCCGGTCGAGAACGCGCAGGTTGTCGGCCTCCGCCGACGGACCGTAGAAATCCGACATGCCCATGCAGCCCAGCCCGACCGCGGGCACGCGAAGCCCTCGTGACCCCAGAGCGATTGATTTCATGCCGATGGTATACGTCCCTCCTGTGCGATAGTCGCCCCGTGCGCTCGAAGCTCCGCGACGCGTACCTGACGATCGATCCGCGTGGTCTGGGCGTGGGGCGCATCGTGCTCGCGACCGTCCTGCTCCTCGATCTCGCGCGCCGGCTGCCGTTCGCCACTCTCTGGTACTCGAACGAGGGGTTGTTGCCCAACCACACCGTGCTGTGGCGCCCGACGGTGTCGTACGTGTTCTCGCTGTTCTTCACGGCGTCGCGCCCGTACGAGGCCGCAGTCGGGTTCGCCCTCTGCGGCGCCGCCTACCTGATGCTGCTCGTCGGATACAAGACGCGGTGGGCGCAGGTCGCCAGCCTGCTGGCGGTGCTCAGCCTGCACGGGCGCGTCCTGTTCATCCAGAACAGCGGCGACGTCGCGCTGGTCGAGCTGTGTGTCTGGACCTGCTTTCTCCCGCTCGGGCGGCGCTATTCGCTGGATGCCTTGCGGGCGCCGGTGCGCCGCGAGCCGGTCGTTTCGTGGGCCATGCTGGCGATCGCCGCCCAGCTGGCCGTCATCTACGCCTTCAACGCCGTGCAGAAGTGGGGACCCACCTGGCGCGAGGGGACCGCCGTTCACTACGCTCTCTACTACGCGAACGTGGTGACCCCGATCGGCGTCTGGGTGCGCGACTGGATGACGCTGCGCCAGTCGCAGGTGCTGAGCTGGTCGACGCGGGTCATCGAAGGGCTATTGCCCGTGCTGCTGCTGACGCCGGTCGCGCGCCGGCCGGCGCGGTGGCTGGCGATCGCGCTGGTGATCGCGCTGCACGTCGGCTTTGGCGTGTTCATGAATCTGGGCATCTTCGTGCCCGCGATGCTGGCGTTCACGCCGTTCCTGGTGCCGGCGTCGGACTGGGATCGACTCGAGCGGTTCTGGGCGTCGTCATCTCTGGGTCAGACGATCCGCCAGCTCGCCGCGCGCGCGCTGGATGACCTCCGGCGGCGCGGGCTGCTGTTGCCGGACGCGCGGGCTGTTGACGAGCCCGCATCCGAAGCGGCCGCGCCGCGCCGGCGTGCGCTGGCCCGCGCGCGCGAAGCGGTGGTCCTCGCGCTGATGGCGGTCGCCACCTGCGGCGCCGTCTTCGACAACGCGGCCGCGACGCACGTCCGACCCGAGGTCCAGCCAGAGGCGACGCGCGCGATTCTGGGCTACCTGCAGATGTTCCAGATCTGGGCGATGTTCGCGCCCGACGTGCCGACCAGCGACCTGACGGTTGCCGTCGACGCGGTGACGGCCGACGGGCGGCACGTCGATCCCCTCAACGAGGTGCTCTCACCCGGCCATCCGTTCCAGGGCACCTCGGTCCCGCCGCGCCTGGGGAACAACGGCCTCGCCTCGGCCTACTTCTTCCGCCTGCCCGACAACCCGGACTACTTCACGGCGCTGGGCGAATGGTTGCTGAAGTATCCCGAGCGCACCGGGCGCGACGCGGACCGCATCGTGTCGTTCTGCGTGTACGCGGTGAAGCAGGACGATCCGCCGCCGGGCGTCCGCTCCCGAAGCCCCGCGCAGTGGCACCTGCTGTTTCAGTATCCGAACTGATGCGGGCGGCAATGACGCCGCCCTTCCATCGTCATGGGAGCGGTGGGTAAAACGCGAACTTGGACGGCCGCGCGTTCAGCCAGTCTCGAACGGCCTCGAGCGCCTCGCGCTGTTCCTGCGGCGTGGCGGGGACGGATTCGAATGAATCGGTGTCCACCCAGCTGGAAAGACCGGGCTGCGTGTAGACGAAGACGTCGACGTCGGACGTTCCGGCGAGCTCCGCGTCGAGCGCCATGAAGCGACCGCCCCGGCGAAGGTAGATCGATGCCGCCTTGCCATGCGTGACCAGCGAGACACCTTCCGGCAGTGTCCGGACGCCGTCTCGCTTCCAGCGCGCCAGAGCGAACACCCGCTTCTGCTCGGCGCTGACGCTGTCGTACACGAACGAGATCGGCTTGTCGGGCATCGAGCGTCCTCTCACACGGGGTGGAAAATGATGTTGGTCACATTCGGATTGTTCTTCAAGGCAGGCAGCTCGACTGAGTTCAGCACGCTGCTGGGATTTGTCATCGCCGCCGGCGTCACGAAAATGTGGACCTCGCCGGCCGCCTCTTTCGCGAACATCTTCGATTGCTTGGCCCAGATGGGCTTTGCCTCTTCCCAGGCAAGGTTTTCGGCGTACCGCACCGCCCTTGCTCCGCGGGCGGTCATTTCCAGCGTCGTCGCGCCGTGCGCTTCCGCCCAGGCTGCTGCGGCGTTCATCGCCGGGTCGCCGCCCGACCAAAACACGTGTGGGGTGGGGTCAGGGGTACACTTCAGACCGAACGGATCGCTCAGAACCAGCGGATCCGCGACGTAACCGTAAGGCCGCGGCCCACCAGCGATTCCCACCGGATCTGGGCTCGTGTATTCGCCGCTGTCCGGGTCGTAGTAGCGATGGCGGTTGTAGTAGAGGCCGGTTTCCTGGTCTTCGTACTGCCCGGGCCACCGATAGGGGCAGTCTGCGGCCGCGCCCCGCACATCGACGAGCTTCCCATAGCTGTCGGCACGGGCCGCCCAGACTTCGTCGCCCGACTGGTCGTACATCGCGATCGGCGTGCCCAGATGATCGCTGACGATCGAATAGCAAGCGCCGCCGGCGAGCTTCGCGACGGGGGACAGGGTCTCCGGATCGAACAGCCAAGTGATCGGCGAGTCAGCGGCTCCGGGGTGCGCAGGCAGGTCCGGTGGACCCTGCGGCGCCAGCTCGTTGAGGGCCGCTGCGCGCGCGCGCCCCGCGATCTCGGCGGCGTCGGCCGCGCGTGGACCAGCCGGCGGTGCAGGAGCGGCGCTGGATTCACGCTCCACCCACTCATGCAACGGAGCGTGTCCCGCCCAGATCCAGCGGGTCGTGAGGCCGCGGAACGTCTTCGACAGCCGCCGAGCGAGAGCGTCGTACGTGAAAGACACCTGCTCCCCGTCCGGTCGAATCACCGCTGCCAGCTTGCCCGCGCCGTTCCATCTGAAACGCCAGACGCGCGGCTTGGCGCCCGCTTGTACAAGCAGCTCCGTCTTGACGACGAGATTCCCCTCAGCGTCGTATTCGTACGTCGTGAGGCCGCCGTCGTCGCGTCGCGCTTGCAGCAACCGGCCCCCGGGCCCGTAGCGGCGGTCCGTGCGATCCCGGGCCCGAAAAAGGTTGCCGACGGCGTCCGGCATGCGTAGGTCCACGCGGCCGTCCTGCCCGATGCTCGCCGACAGCCTGCCCAGCGCGTCGTGCTCGTAGCGCGTGGGGCCGCGCAGGGCATCCACGACCGACTTCAGCCGATCATTCGCGTCCCAGCTGTATTGGACCGCTCGCCGGAACTCGCCGGCCGACCAGACCTCTTGTTTGACGGGCCGTCCGACCGCGTCCCGTTCCCACCGTGTGGTCAGCCCGCCGGTGAAGGCTCGCTCGATCTCGAGCCCCATCACGTCGCGCGTGATCCGCGCTTCCCATCCCTGCTTTCCGTCGCTGACTTCGCCGGCGGTCGAAGCGCGCATACCTATGGCGCGGCCAAGAGCGTCGCGCCGAATGCGTTCGTCCAGTCCGCGAGAAGAATGAATTCGCGTTCGCGCGCCGAGGGCGTCGTAGCTGGAAGCCACCCAGTCGTCACCCGCGACTTCACGAACAATGCGACCCAAGGCATCGCGCTCGAGCTTCACGACGCTGGTGTCGTTCCTGGCCTCGATCAGCTCTCCGTCCAACCGATATGCGTATGCCTCGGATTCGCCGGTGTCGTAAGCGACAGCAGCGAGGCGCCCGGCCTCGTCGTAGGCGAGCTCGGTCGTGCGACCGTCGGGGCGGAACACCTTCACCACCTGTCCGGCCTTGTCGCGAAGGTATCGACGCTTGACCCTCTCGAACCCTTCCTCGACCTCGACCCGGCCTGCGGCGTCTCGTTCCAGTCGATAGGTCTCTCCACTTTCGTTGGTGATCGTGAGCAGCCGCTCCTCGGTGTCGTAGACGAACCGGACGATCGTCCCCGCTTCCGACCTCGACGCGAGCCGTCCCGAACCCTGATACGTCATCCGGACGTGATGCTGCCGATCGCGAAACTCGACAAGCTCGCCCTCGGCGTCGAAGGTCAGCTCGCGAAGATTTCCGTCGGCCTCGCGGACGCGCACCACTCGCCCCAGCGCATCGTACTCGCGGCTCTGGACGGAGCCCTTCGCGTCGATGGCGGCGGTGCACCGCCCCAGGTTGTCGTACTGCCAGCGGCTGATGGCTCCGTCGGGCGTGCGCAGGCTCGAGATGTTTCCTGCGGCATCGTAATCCAGCAACGTTTGCTGACCCGCGGGATCGGTCATCCCCACCATTCGCTTCACGCCCCAGCGCGGATCGCGGCTCTTCGCCGACCGCGCGTCGGACGAAAGTCCGCTGTCACCCCCGGATCGCCAGTGGAACTGTACCCGACGCGCGAGAGGGTCGACTCGGCCGACCAGACGCCCCTGTTCGTCGTAGCCCCACTGCCACTCGCCGCCGAGAGGATCGCGCGCCAGAACCGGCTGGTTGCGGTCGTTGAACTCGACCTGGACCTGAGCCTTGTCGGGACCAACGACCTTCGTGCAGTTGCCGCGCGCGTCGTAAGTCCACGACGTCTCGCCGCCGACGGGGTTCGTCTCTTTGATCTTCCGCAGCGTGCGCTCGTCGTACTCATATTTGGTCGCGCCGCCGAGTGGGTCCATCACCTCGGTGACGCAGCCGACGACGTTCATCTTGTACGTCGTCGTGTGGCCCAGGCTGTTGGTGACGCAGGTGACCTTGCCGACCTTGTCGTAGTCGAGGACATGGTCGTAGATGCCACCGTCGCCCCAGGTCCGGATGCAGTAGGCGTCTTCGCCGTGGCCGTCGTAGGCGAAGTAGAACGAGAGGCCGTTGCGGTTCGTCTCGCGCACCAGCAGGTGCTGTTTGTACGCGAACGTCCAGCTGTTCCCCAGCGGGTCGGTGACGCGCGTCAGGTCACCGCCATCGTCGTAAGCGTAGCGGGTGTGCACCTCCCAGCCGTGCTGAGCGGGGTGAGGCAGCTTGACGGCGATCAGCCGCCCCGCGCGATCGTGGTCGAAGGCGATCTGGCGTCCCGCCGAATCCTTGACCCAGGCCAGGTTCGCCGCGCGATCGTACTCCAGCTCGATCGTTCCGCCCGTCCGCGCTGTCTGCCGGGTCAACCGCGACCACCACTGCCGCACGCCCGTGGCGCCGGGGACCGGCTCGAACGTCGAGGTCAACCCCTCGCGGTTCGTGATCTCGAAGCGGCGGTGGCCCAGCGATTTCAGCGTCAGCGCGCTGATCGGCTCGAAGACGCTCTGCCCGGCCGGCAGCACGTGGTCGGGAAAGTCGAAGGTGTCGAACTCCAGCTCGCGCCCCTCGCCGTCCAGATAGACGAGCTTGCCGCGCTCGGCCCAGACGGCCTGGTCCAGGCTGTGCGACCAGCCGTGCCCCAGCGGCCCGGCGCGATTCGCCCACGACGAGGCGTAATTGCGCTCGAACTTCAGCGGCAGCGGGCCGGGCAGCTCGAAGTCGACGTGATCGGTCAGCACCCGCCCAGTGGCCACGTCGACCGGGTGGCCGGTGAGGAAGCAGACCGCTTTGCTGAGGAGGTTCCGCAAGCGCCCGGGCGCCATCCGGCTGAGCAGATCGTGCAGGTACCCCGCCACCCACTTGGACTTCAGCAGCGCGCCGAGGGCATCCGAGATCGACAGCGCCGGCGGGCCACCCACCAGGACGGGCGCGCCTTTCGGGATGGCCAGCACCGTCGACGACGGCAGGCGGACCGGCTCGCCGCAGGACATCGACTGGTCGCCCATGCGCACGGCGCTGGCGCCCATGAACTCGACGGTCTGCGACCCGAAGACGCTGATGGCGTCGCCTTCGGGCGCCACCGGGGGGCCCGGCGGCGGCGGCGGTCCTTTGATCGCCGGCTTGGGCAGCTTTGGCATCGGCGCCCAGGCTGTCCCCGGCGGCATCAGGATGTGCGGCACGCCCAGCGAGTTCTTGGCGTTGGTCCCGCACACCGTGGCAGGCATGAAGTTGATCAGCACCGGCCCCTTGGGCGGCGTCCCCGTCACCAGCGCCATCGCGAGGCTCATGGCCTGGCCGGTCAGCAGTCCCCCCGGGTCGAACACCATCCCCACGAACGGGTTCGGCAACGGCGTCGGGACCGGCGCCGGCATCGGCACCATCTCGAAGTGGATGTCCACCCCGAGCACCATGTCCATGAAGGTGCTGGCCAGCATCGCTAGGTCGCCCGCATCATAGTGCAGGCCGCCCGTTGAACGGCCTCACACCGGGGAAATTCCCGGCGAGCTGAAACGCCGCGTAGTCGGACGATTCACGAGCGACGTCGTTGGTCATGCGCCTACGAGGCGGCCGCCTTGTCTGCGGCGGGGGCGGCGCCGGCTTCCAGCTCGACGCTGCGTTTTTCCAGCTGGTCGGCCTGCGCGGAGAGGCCGCGCTTGCGGCACACGGCGGCCAGGGCGCGCGCGACCTCGGGGGCGCTGGTCAGCTTCGCCAGCTCGGTGTCCATTGGCTCCGCGATGGACAGGGCGCGCTTCCAGCAGTCGACGGCCGCCGTCTCCAGCCGCGCCTCCAGCGTGAGCTGGCCGGCCATCCGCCAGCACTCGATCGCCAGCGGACCGATCCCGGCCTTCTCGGCGTGCTTGCCGGCCGTGGCATAGTGACCGGCGGCCTCGGCGGGCAGGCGATCGACGGCGTCCAGCATGCCGAGCGCCAGCTCGGTCTGGGCGATCAGATCATCGAACGCGCCCGTCACGGCCAGGTCGCGCGCCTTCGTGTACGCTTCGCGCGCGGGGCGCCGCTGTCCCGCCGCCAGCAGGTAGCCACCCAGGATCGTGACGTTCAGGATCTGCTCGCGCGGCATCTCCATCTCGGCGCACAGCGCCGCCGCGCGCGCCTGCAGAGCGACGGCGTCGGCGTTGCGCTTTTGCCGCAGCGCCAGGGCCGCGCCGAGCAGCAACTTCTTCAGCGCGTCGCCGCCGCCGTTGACGAACTTCGGCGACAGTCCGGCCGCCCGCAGCTGTTCGTCGGTCGCGGGCACCGGGTCGTTCAGCCGCGGCGGCGCCGCCACGTCGGGCATGGCGCCCGGCGCGCGCCAGCGGGGCTGGACCGGAAGCGCGACGGGCGGATCCGACACCGACGCCACGCCGCTGGCCGCCAGATCGTCTTGCTGCTGGTTCTCGTCGACCAGGCACTCGCACGCCAGCGCGCGCGGACCGAGGGCGCGGACCAGGTCGGCGGCCGCCGCGCCGTCCGCCTCGACGACGATCCAGCGCACGTGGCCGAGCTGCGGCGACGCGACCAGCGCCGACAGCTCGTGCCGGAAGACCAGCGGATCTTCGATCCGAACGGGCGCCAGCAGGACCACCACGCCCTCCAGCGGCGCGCCCAGCGTCCTGCCCGTCTCGTAGAGAACGCCGCTGAAACCACGCGCGCTCTCCTCGGCCGCGACCGCCCCGGGTCCCAGCGGGCGCACCAAGATCCCGGCCGGCGCGACGGCCTCGATCTGGGCGGTGTGCTGCTCGACCAGCCGCTGCACGCGCGCCGCCCACCCGCGGTCCGCGCCGGCGAACGGTTCTTCGAAGCGGTGAAACAGCGCGCGGTTGTCCGCGTGGTGTTCCAGCGCCATCAACAGATCGACCGCCGCGCCGCGCATCGTGGCGTCCGTTCGCACGTGGAGCAGGCGAATCTCGGCCGCCCGCGCGAACCAGGCGCCCTCCTCGTGAAGGCGCCGCAGCGGCGCCGCCATCGACTCCATCAGCGGTCCTCCGGAAGGGCCAGCACGGCTTCGGCCACGTGGGTGGCGGCATCGCCGGTGACGCGCGGCGATTGCCCCAGCGATTTGACCTGCGCCTGGCGCCGGCACTGCGGGCAGGCCGTGAGCTCGACGCGCACCGCCCCCGACTGTCCGCGGGCCGACTCGATCGCGCGCGCGACGGCCCGCGCGTCACCCGCCGCCCCCGCCTGCAAGATCGCCTCCGCGGCGACCTGGGACGTCGACAGGCTACGCCGCACCAGCGGCGCGCCACACTCGGAGCAGACCGTCGAGAATGACAGGTAGAGGGCGGCGAGGCCGACGGGGATCGCAATCAACGCGCGGAGCGCCGTGGCCCCGTGGCCGTGCCCCCCGGATCGAAAGTAGGTGACGCTCGTGTAGACGCCGAACGCCAGGACCGCCAGGCCGATCAGCAGCCCCACCTTCGAGACGTCGAGGCGCGGGAACGGCGAGCCGCTCATCGTCGGCCAATCAATTGATCTTGACGACCGCGCCGGTGATCTCGGTCATCGCCGTCCCCGACGCGGTGACCTTGGTCCCCGACACCTTCGCCCCCGCCGCCGTCAACTCGACCCCGGCGCCCCCGCCGTTCAAGCTGACCTTGACCCCGTTGATCTCGATGGTGCCGTCGCTCTTCAGCGACACCTTCGAGCTGCCGCATTCGAGAACGATCTCCGACGCCGACGTCAGGTTGAGGACGCCGCCCTTCAGATCGACCGACGACTGCGGGTTGTGCAGGTGGATCTCGCCGACCGAATCGACGTCGACGGATTCCTTGATGAGCAGCTTGTTGGCGCCCTGCATCACCTGGAACTCGGTATCGGCGGTGACGTCGTACTTTCCGTGGATCGTGTCGGTCTTGTCCGACCCCACGACCGTCAGCGCGTCCCCCTGCTCGACGGTCACCTCGCGGCCGCCGTGGTCCTTTTCCGTGCGGTGGCCCGTCACGTCCTCGAGATCCGTCCCCGTGACCCACAGCTCGCGCTCGGCGTCGCAGGTGAGCTTGTCCTTCTTGTGGATCGTGCTCGTGCGGGTCCCGGTCACCGAGACGGATTCGTTGCCGCCGACCGACACGCTGCGGTCGCCGTCGACGGAGATCGTCTGGTTGCGTTTGACGTGCGTGGACTGGTCCCGCTCCGCCTCGATGTGAAGCTCTTCGCTCCCCTTCTTGTCCTCGAATCGGATCTCGTTGAAGTTGCTCGGTCCCGCTCCCTTGGTGCTGCGCGACTTGATCCCGCTCTGGGTCTTGTTCTCGGGCAGCGTGTAGGGCGGCATGTTGTCCGCGTTGTAGACCGCGCCCGTGATGATTGGCCGGTCCGGATCCCCGTCCAGGAACTCGACGATCACCTCCTGTCCGATGCGCGGGATGTGCATGGCGCCCCAGCCGGATCCGGCCCACACCTGCGCGACGCGCACCCAGCACGAGCTGTCCTGGTCCTTGGCCCCTTCGCGGTCCCAGTGGAACTGCACCTTCACTCGGCCGTACTTGTCGGTGGTGATCTCCTCGCCCTTTTCACCGACGACGATGGCGGTCTGGGGCCCCTCCACGCGCGGGCGGCTGGTGAGCAGGCGCGGCCGGTAGGGAACCTGGCTGTCGACGGCCGTGAACGAGAACCGGAAATAGCCCTCCTGTCCGCCCCCCGTCTGGAACTCGTTGTTGCGGGCGTCGTACGTGGCGGCCGTGATCAGATATTCCTTGTTCTCGTCCTCGTTGGGGAAGTCCGTCAGCGTGAACAGATTGCCGGCGCCGAGCCCACGGACGTCGCCCGACCCGTTGGCGACCTCGACGTCGGCCTGGAACGCCTCCAGACGCGCGCGCACGTAGCCCTCGACCTCACTCTGGACGACCAGCCCCGCGGGGTAGTCGAACACCTCGAGGTCGCCCTTCTTGTGTTGCGCCTGCGCCTGACGGCGGGCCGTCAGATCGGCGCGCGGGCGCTCGAAGTCGAAGTCGCGGCTGGCGTACGCGCCCGCCCGCCACTGGTGGACGAGCTGCCACCGATTGATGGACTCCCCGTCCATGGGCGTCGTCGACCCCTCGGGATGGAACGGGACCTCGTCGTATTCGGGGACCGTCTGGTGGGCGTCGACCGAATCCGCCAGCACCAGCACGTGCTTGTCCTTCTCGTGGCGGAAGAAGTAGTAGATCCCCTCGCGCTCGAGCAGCCGGTTCGCGAACGCGAAGTCGGACTCGCGATACTGAACGATGAACTCGCGCTCGGGATAGGTCCCCGTGGCCGCGATCTCGAAGTCGCTGAAGCCGTGTTCGCGGAACAGGTCGGTGACGATGTCGGTCACTTTCTTGTGCTGCACGACGCGGCTGTTGATGCGCGACGACAGCAGGAACAGCCAGGGGCGGACCGTGATCTGGTAGTGCGCGAAGCTGTCGAACGTCCCCAGCCGGATCATCCGCGTCACGTAGCCGTTGAAGTAGCGCGGCTGCTCGTCGCTGACGTCGACCGTGATGGTGACGGAGTCGCCGACGAGCGCCGAGATGTCGAGGTCCGGATCGGGGCTGTGCAGGTCGACCGTCAGCTCGAACGGCGTGCTCAGCGCCTCGCGGCCGCGAAGGTGATCCACCACCAGAGCCCCGTCGGGAAACGATCCGCTGATGGTCAGCTCGCGATCAGGCGGCATCGACTGGCTCCATGGGTGCTGGGTACTATACCGATCGCCTACCCAGCGCACTACGCCGGAGCGGTCGCTGATGAAACGCTGTCCGCCGCGGGAATTCCCGGGCGGGTCCCCGTTCATCTGGGCGACCCGTCGAATCGACGGGTATAGTCACGGCAAGCCGCGATGGAGACCGAAGAAACCACTCTGCCCGGCGGCTCGCGGCGGCCGGCCGACGAGCTGGGCGATCCGCCCATTCCCGGATTCGACGCCGGCATGACGCAGCCTTGCGACGGAAACGACGCCGATCCGTCCGCCGATCCGGAGAAGCACGTCATCCGCATCGCGATCGCGGACCCCGACGAGCTGACGCTGGTGCCGCCGCCCACGTCGGAGCGCAGCGGCCCACGGAAGAAGCCCGTGCCGGAGCCGGGCGGAAATCCCGCAATCAACGCGCCACTTCCGCGACAAGGCGTGGGCTTCCGGGCCTACAAGGGGATCGAGACGGAGTATGGCTACCCGGAGACCGTCGAATTCGTGAAGAGCCTGGGCGCCGCGTGGGCCGACCTGTACAAGGACGGCCCGGTGCTGCAGATCGGCGACCTGGCGGTACAGGGCGGCGGCCCGACCCCGAAGATGTGGGGCCACCCGGAGAAGGGCTACCACAAGTCCCACGGCAGCGGCCGCGACTTCGACGTTCAGATCATCGCCAAGGGGAACGTCCCCCAGAAGCCGCGCAGCATCGACATCAAGAGCCCCGAGTACGATCGGGAGCGGACGCAGGCGCTGGTCGATTTGATCCGGCAGCTGGCCGGCAAATCGTTCGATCTGGTGCTCTCGGCGGACGAACAGCTGCGCGGCATTCACCGCGACCCCAGCCACACCCACCATCTGCATGTTCGCCTCAAGTGAGCGGCCGCGGTTGAGCCTGGCGGTCGCGCTGGTGCTGGCCCTGGCGCCGGTGACCCGGGCGGCGGACGGCGAGGCCGCGGCGACCGACGCGGGCGCCGGTGCCGACCGTGTCCCGGCCTGCGCGACGGCGGCGGACTGCTCGAAGCTGGGCAGCGCATATTCGAAGGCCATCGGCGTGAAGCGCGACTTCGAGACGGCGGCGCGGCTCTTCGAGAAGGCGTGTGACCTGGGCTCGGCGGACGATTGCCTGAACGCCGCGCAGATCCGACAGAGCGGTTTGGGGGCGCGCCGAGACGAGGCGCTGGCGCTGCGCTTGTTCCAGCGCGTCTGCGACAAGGGCGACGCCGCGGCCTGCCGGTTCGCGGCGGAGATCTACGAACACGGCAGCCGCGACCCCGGCGCCGTCCCCGCGAACCTCGCGCGCGCCGCCGAGCTCTACGATCGGGCGTGCGGCCATGGCGACGGCCCCGCCTGCGACAGCCTGGCGGGCATGTACCGGCGCGGCCAGGGCGTGAAGAAGGACCGCAAGAAGGCCGTCGCGCTGCAGAAACGAGCCCGCGACCTGGGCTTCGATCCGCGCGAATAGCCTGCCGAGCTTCCAGCCTGGGCACATACCGGAAGCGCCTCAGGAGACGCGCGGCCGGGCCAATGAGGTCCGGCCTGTCGCTACGGGATCCCTTGCGCGCGCAGGATGATCTCCTGAACGACGCAGGAGAGTCCGTCGGTGGAGGGGACCGGGACGGAGACGTAGTCGTTCTGGCCGCGCATGGTCAGCTTGCAGTCGGCGGCGTCGGCGGAACCGAAGGTGATGGTCGTGTCCGTGAAGATGACCGGGGAGACGGGCGCGGCGGAGTATTCCTCGATGACGAAGTAGGCCAGGTTCTGGGCCTGGTTCATCATGTCGATGCTGTACGTGACCGACTGGCCGGTTTGTTCATCGGTGATTATCTGGGTCCAAACCGTGCCGGCCAGCGCCATGTCGATGTTCAATGCGTCGCCAACGGCTACGTTCATGACCGGGCCGCCCTGGCAACCGGTGTAGCCCGTGTAATTGCCGAACGTGTTGACGTACTGGCCCGAGATCCACCAACTCGAATAGGCGCGCGGTTGTTTGCCGGGCGCGCAGGACGAACCCCACGTCAGGACTGGCTGCAGGACACCGTTGTTGATCGGGTTGAAATTGGCGCCGTTGGGTTGCAGGCCCGGCCACAAGAAGAGCGTGCCCGTGGCGGGCGGCTCCGGCGGGACGACGAGCGTGGTCTGCAGCCGCGTCATCTGATTCTTCGCGTTCGCGGTGAAGAGAACGGTGCCGTAGCCCATGACGCGTCCGCCTGGCGCCTCCGGGCCCAGGCCGCCCGTGCCACCGGTGCCCGATCGCCCGGCGCCGCCGGATCGCCCACCGCCGGCGACGCCACCACCGCCTCCCGCGCCGCCGCCCCCACTCCGCCCTCCTCCGCTGGACCGACCACCCGCGCCCGCCTGACCGCCGCCGCCCGCCGCACCACCAGCACCGCCGCCCGTCCCCCGACCGCCGCGTCCGGCCACGGCG
>CAZJMY010000354.1:0-3036 GCA_964546845.1 uncultured Myxococcales bacterium
GGCGTCGCACAGATCGCCCTCGCGGCTGTTCGGCGGGACGACGCCCTGGAAGTTGGCGACGTCCTCCCACCACTTGGCCTGCCACTCGCTGGGCGGCAGCTCGGTCTCGTACAGGAAGTGCTCGAAGTGGCTCATGGTCCCCGCCGAGAAGCTCATGAACACCACGGAGTCCAGCGCCGACTGCAGCAGCCAGCTGGTGGCGTCGGGCCGCTTCGCCTCGGGCATCACGCCGACCTTGACCAGGTACGGGGTCTGCTGGCTCGCCAACTTGGCCAGCTCGCCGATCGCCTCGTGAAAGGCGCGGTTGGCCCCGTCGCGCAGCAGGTAGGGCACCGCGGGGCGGTCGTAGGACAGGAAGTAGTAGATGTGCCCCAGCTCGTGGTGGGCGGTGCCGAACCACTCCTCGTTCGGCTCGACGCTCATGAGCGAGCGGACGTCGCCCGATCGGTCGATGTCCCAGGCGGAGGCGTGCGTGTTCTTCTTGCGCGCGACGCCGGCGGGCACCGGGTACAGGTCGGACCGCTCCCAGAATGTCGGCGGCAGGCGCGGGAAGCCCAGCGACACGTAGAAGTTCTCGGCGCTCTTGACGATGCTCTCCGGCGTCGAGCCGTGGAACAGCGGATCCAGGTTCGCGGTCTCGATCAAGCCCGGCCAGACCTGCGCCCACCGGTTGCCCAGCCAGTGCGCCGGGATCAGGCGGGGCGGCGGCCGATGATACCGGCCGGCCAGCTCGTATTTCGCGAAGCAGTGCAGGCTGTCGAACAGCGGGCGGGTGGCGGCCAGCGTGTCGTCGAGGAGGCGCATCATCTCGCCGACGGTCATGCCGTAGTCGGCCACCTGCAGCGCGAAGTACGAGCGGTAGCCCAGCTCGCGGGCGACGCGGTTCCGGAGCTTCACCAGCTCGACGAGGCCCGGCTTGAGCGGCCGACCGATCTCTTTGGACGCCGTCCAGACGCGAAGGCGCTCAGAGAGATCGCGCGAGTGGGCGAGGATGTTGTCGATCTGATTGGCCGTGATCGGCGAGGCGCAGCCGCCGTTCTTCGTCGGCGCCGTGCAGAACGTGTAGCCGTCGAGGATGCTGGACTGGTGGGCTTCCGCCTCGACCCGGTGGGCGACCACGTCGGGGATCGTCCCCGGGCTCTCGGCCGCGCCCAGCAGTAGCTTCTGCAGCTGGCGGGCGGTCTGGTCGTCGAGGTCTTCGCGCCTGGCCAGGAGCGACTTGCACCTCTCGATGATGAGCGGCGAGCCGGCCAGGGCCGCCAGCGCGCCGTCCGCGCCGATTCGCTGCCCCGTGTGGTCGGGCGTCACGTCGATCAGCGACGTCCAGTCGGCCAGCGTCGCCCGGGTGGCGACCGGCTGCAGGAGGCTGGTGATCGTGGCCAGGAAGGTCTCGGCCTCGGCCTGGGCCGCGGTCTTCTTGGCCGGTTTGGCCTTGGACGAATGCTTCTTCGACGCGGCTGCCGCGGCTGGCCAGTGGCGCCAGAGCGGCAGCGCTGCGGCGCAGGCAACCACCACCAGGGTGGCTCGGGTCGCACGACGCATGCCCGACAACCTACCTCAGACCTTGGGCCATAGACAGTCGTCCGGGTGCGTGGTAACTGACCGAGCGCTCATGCGGGCCGTACTCATCGGGTTCATCCTGTCTTCGGCATTTCTCGCCGTTGGTTGCAAGCAAGGCAACGGCGATCGCTGCGTCCAGAACAGCGACTGCTCCAGCGGCATCTGCGTGGGGGCCAGCGTGCAGGGTGGACGCTGCGCCGCCAACACGACGATCGAGACCGGCACGGGCGGCAGCAACGGCACCGGCGGGCAGAGCGGCGCGGGGGGCGAGGCGGGCCAGGGTGGGGGCGGCGCTGGCGATGCCGGCGGCGCGGCGGGCGAAGGCGGCGCGGCGGGACAGGACGCAGCCCCGGTCAGCGACGCCGCCGCCAGCGGCTGAGCCGCGATCGCGCGCGGCGCCCCGGCTCAGCCCGGCAGGAACTGGACGTCGGTGATCTCGTACTCCCGCGTCCCCTTGCCCGTCTTGAGGGTGACCGCCTCGCCGCGCTCGCGCCCGATGATGGCCCGCGCCAGTGGCGCCGAGACGGCGATCCGGCCGGCCTTGATGTCCGCCTCGTGGTCGCCCACGATCGCGTAGGTCACCTCTTCGCCGCTGTCCGTGTCGGTCAGCTTCACCGTCGCGCCGAAGACGACCTTCGTGCCCGACAGCTTGGCTGGGTCGATGACCTCGGCCTGCGCCAGGATCGCCTCGATGTCGCGCGAGCGCCCCTCGATGAACCCCTGGCGCTCCTTGGCGGCGTGGTACTCGGCGTTCTCTTTGAGGTCGCCGTGCGCGCGCGCCTCTTCGATGTCGCGGACGTTCTTGGGCCGCTCGACCTCGCGCAGCCGCTTCAGCTCGTCCTTCAGCGCCTGCTGCCCGCGTGGTGTCATCGGGAACTTGGCCATCGCTACCGTCCTTTCCCCTCGACTCGCCCCTGCACTCGCCCCTCGATCTGCCCCTGGTACTCCTGCAGCGACCGGACCTTCATCTTGCCGGCCGCCAGCTCGGCGATCGCGCCGACGGCGGCGTGCGCGGCCGACAGGGTGGTGTAGTAGGGGATCCCCTTCAGCAGCGTGTTGCGGCGGATCGGGAAGGAATCCTTGATCGCCTCGGCCCCGGAGGTCGTGTTGACCACCAGGTGAACGTCGCCGTCCAGGATGCGGTCGAGGACGTGCGGGCGCCCCTCGCGCACCTTGTTCACGCGTTCGACGGGGACGCCCTGCGCGCGCAGGATGTCGTGCGTCCCGGAGGTGGCGATGATCTGGAAGCCCAGGTCGACCAGCCCCTTGGCGACCTTGACCGCCGCCGCTTTGTCCGCGTCCTGCACCGAGATGAAGGCCGTGCCCTTGACCGGTAGCCGCGTGCCGGCGCCGATCTGGCTCTTGCCGAACGCCGCCGCGAAGCCGACGTCGATGCCCATGACCTCGCCGGTCGAGCGCATCTCGGGCCCCAGCAGCGTGTCGACGCCCGCGAACTTCGCGAACGGGAACACCGCC
>CAZJMY010000355.1:0-6772 GCA_964546845.1 uncultured Myxococcales bacterium
CCCTGCCCCGGCGCCTGCGAGCACCACGGCGGCCGCGGCGCCGGCCCCCGCGGCGCGCTGATCGCGCCGATCAGACCGGCGTCACCTGCGTGACGGGCACGGCAGTCTTGTCGCCCAGCGTCTTGCCGTTCGTCGCGATCACCTTCTTGTACCAATCGAAGGAGTCCTTCGGCACCCGCTTCTGGTTCTGGTAGTCGACGTACACCAGCCCGAAGCGCTGCTTGTAGCCGTCAGCCCACTCGAAGTTGTCCAGCAGCGACCAGGCGTAGTAGCCCGTGACGGGGATGCCGTCCTTGATGGCGCGCCCCAGCTCGGCCAGGTAGCGGTGCATGTAGTCGATGCGCTGCGGGTCGTGGACCTTGCCGTCGAGAAACAGCTGGTCGCGCGTCGCCAGGCCGTTCTCCGTGACGATCAGCGGCAGCTTGTACCGGTCGTACATGAAGCGCGGACCCCAGTACGTGGCGGCCGGCGTGATCGGCTCCCAGTCCGACCCGGCGCGCGGGTAGCCGGACGGCACCGGCAGCGTCTCCGGCTTGCCGTCGGCCCCGCGCCGCACGGTGGCCGCCTTGTAGATGTTGAGCCCCAGCCAGTCCAGCGGCTGCTTCATCTCGTCGAGGTCGGTCGCCTTGAACCGGGGCATGTCCTTGCCCGCCAGCGCGACGCCGTCGTCGGGGTACCGGCCCAGCACCACCGGATCCAGCCACCAGGTGTTGTTCCACTCGCCGCGGTAGCCGACCGTGAACATCGACGTGCGCGCCGCCTCGACGTCCTCGGGCTTGTCGCTGGCCGGCTGCGTGACCTGCGTGGCCGTCACGTAGCCGATCTTCGTGGCCTTCGGATCGCGCGCCCGCGCCCGCAGCACCTGCACGGCCTTGGCGTGCGCGCGCATGCCGTTGTGGGCCGCGGTCAGGTACTGGGCGAAGTGCAGCTTGTCGCCCGGCGCGTGCACGCCGTCCAGCAGCGCCATGCCGATGAAGCACTGGGGCTCGTTCTGCGTCGCCCACAGCTTGACGCGATCGCTGAACTTGTCCGCCAGCAGGCTCGTGTACTCGGCGAACCAGTCGGCCGAGTCGCGCTGCAGCCACCCGCCCTTCTTGTACAGCGCCTGCGGGTAGTCCCAGTGGAAAACCGTACACATCGGCTCGATGCCGGCCTTCAGCAGCTCGTCGAGGAGGCGGCTGTAGAAGTCGAGCCCCTTCGGGTTGGAGGCGCCGATCCCGTCCGGGAGCACCCGCGGCCACGAGACGCTGAACCGATAGGACTTCACGCCCAGCGCCTTCATCAGCGCGACGTCTTCCTTGTAGCGGTGGTAGTGGTCGCAGGCGACGTCGCCCGTGTCCCCCTCGAAGACGGCGCCCTTCTTCTTGCAGAAGACGTCCCACACCGACGGCCCCTTGCCGTCGTCGTAGGCGGCGCCCTCGACCTGGTACGAGGCCGTCGCGACCCCCCACGTGAAGTCCTTGGGGAACAGCCCGCCGCCCTTGCCGGCCGCCGGTTTGCCGGCCGTGGTCTTCGCGGCCGCCCGCGCCGCGGCGGCGATCGCGACGCCGCCCGCCGACGCGCCCAGAAAGTTCCGCCTGCTCAGACTCCGTTCGCTCATGCTCGCCTCTCGGTTAGGGGTCGTACCGATAGAGTCTCCGCGCGGGAAAACGGCGCACGGAACGGCGCAGGGAGTGGGTGGGCGCAGAAGGAATCGAACCTTCAACAAACGGATTAAGAGTCCGCTGCTCTACCAATTGAGCTATGCGCCCGAAACGTAACGGTGCCGGTACTTACGCCATCGGCGACCGCTTCGTCAACCCCCTTGGACGGCGTCAGGCTGAGCCGCCGCCGTCTCAGTGCGGCGACCAGGAGCAGAGCTTGCCGTCGGCGGCCACCACGATGCGCCCCTTGACGGCGATGGGGGACGTCCACTTGCGCACGGAGCCGCAGCTGGCGGCCGTGTCCCTGAAGACCGTGGCCCCGGTCGCGCCGTCCAGGGCGACCAGCTGCTTGCCGCCGTCCATGTACCAGACCAGCGCGTCGTTCGTGCCGTCGGTGGTGGTGGCGATGAGCCCGGGCGCCCCCGGTCCGCCCCAGAACGTGACCTCGTCGGTCCCCTTGGGGACCAGCCCATACGTCGCGCACCACGCGACCGCCGGCTTCAGCGGCAGGCTGGGCGACAGCGCGAACGCCATGAGCACGGAGCCGTTCGCCGTCCCGTTCGGGCAGTTCGCCCACGCGCTGTCGACGGCGATGGCGTAGAACACGGTCGACCCCGAGACGTAGGCGGTCGGCACCGAGCGCACGTTCATCCCCTGCATCGTCACGTCGAACGTCGCCAGCGGCCCCTTGCTCAGGTCGGCGCTGTCGAGGATGAAGCCGTTGCCGTCCTTCGACGTCACGATCAGCGCGGGGCCGGTGCTGCCGGGCAGGGTCACCAGCACCGGGTTCACGGCCCCCATGTCGAAGTCGCGCTGGTCCTTGGTCTTCCAGTCGGACGGGAAGAAGAAGTCCTTCGAGCCCGTGCCCTTGTCCAGCGTCCCCATGCCGCGCACGTGGGCCACCTCTTCGCTGTCGTTGTGATCGCCCGTCGTCGTGAAGCGGTTCCCGGTGGTCGCGAAGACGCCGTCGCCCGCCGAGGCCATCCCGGCCGGGGCCCAGATGGCCTCGCCCTGCCCCGCGCTCTGCCAGCCCTTGACGACGGGCGGGTTGGCGGAGGTGTCGATCGCGACGACGCGCCCGTGCATGTCGACGACGCAGTCGCCCGTGTGCCCGCCGTAGGGAACGTAGAGGATGTTCCCCACCAGCGACAGCGCGCCGCGCTGGTTGTGGGTCGTCGGGGGGAAGCCCAGCGCCTTCGAGACGTCCACCGGATAGCCGCTCTTGATGCTGCCGTCCTGCAGGCTCAGCGCCCAGACCGAGTGCGAGGTGATGCCGTTCGCGTCGCCGATCGCGCCCGCGACGTACAGCGTGCCGGTGCGGCCATCGATGACCGGCGTCGAGATGACGCCCAGCGGCTGGATGCCGTCGCAGCCGCCCGACGCGCCGGACTTGCCGGCGGGCATTCCGAGGTTCTTGGTCCAGACCGTGGCGCCCGTCGTCTCGTCCAGCGCGTAGACGTCGTTGCCGCTGGTGACCACCACGAAGATCCCTTGCCCGCCGGGGCCGCTGCTGAAGTAGAGCGGGCTCCCCAGGACCGACCCCGTGTAGGCCGCGTTGAACGAGGTGTCCTGCGCCATCTTGCCCGCGGCCGTCTTGCCGAGGGCCGGCTGAACGAAGTGGCCGTCGCGGCTCGGGTGGTTGTTGCGCTCGAGCACGGAGGCGCCCGCGCTGGACGCGCCCCCGGTGCCGCCCGATCCGGAACCGCTGTTGCCGCCGCTGCCCGTGACGGCGCGTCCACCCGCGCCGGTCGTCCCCGTCGAACCTCCGCTGCCGGACCCGCCGCCCGTGCCGCTGCCGCCGGTCGCGCTGGAGCCGCCGGTCGATGCACCGCTGCCACCGCTGCCACCGCTGCCACCGGCGCCTGGTCCCGTTCCGCCGGATCCTCCGCCGCGTCCGGACGTCGACGACGGCTGGGCCGGAGACGAGCAGCCGAATCCAAGGATCAAGAAAACGAACAGGAAGCGTTTGCGCATGAAAGTTAATTCCCTCGACGAGCGGGCGAGCATGCCCGCCTCTTATGTTGTCTTTCGCGAGCGCGATTCATTGGTATTTTCTCAAGCTGCGGTTCACGACGATGCGCGGAGTTCTCTTTTTGTGCCGATCACGATCTTCCTACTCACCGACGGGCATTCTGCTGTGCTTCACCGTCGTTGCGCTCGGCGCTGGATGTGCGAGCCCGACCAGAACGATGAACGAATCTGGTAGCGGCGGCGCCGTCGGCACGGGCGGCGCCACCGGCACCGGCGGCGCCACCAGCACCGGCGGCGCGACCGCGACGGGCGGCCACCGCAACGACGGCGGCGCGTCGGATTCCGCCTCGAGCCTGTGGCCCTGCGCGCCGCCCGCCGATCCGACCCACCCGCCTTCCACGCTCGCCGCGACCGGCTGCATGGACGCCGTCGCGATCACTCATTTCACGTCGAGCGCACACGGTTACGAGGTCAACAGCCCGCTCTGGTCCGACGGCGCCGACAAGGACCGCGCGTTCGTCTTGCCGCCAGGCGGCAAGATCCACGTCGTCGACTGCGCCGCCGAACCGACCGCCTGCCTGGACGCCGCCGACGACGGCAAGTGGGTGTTCCCCGCCGGAACCACGTTCCTGAAGAGCTTCGGCTTCGACGGGAAGCTCGTCGAGACGCGCCTCTTCGTGGCGCTGCAAAACGGAACGTGGACCGGGTTCACGTACAAGTGGAACGAGAGCCAGACGGGCGCCACGCTGGCCGCCAGCGCCGGCGACAGCGTCTCGTTCAACACCGGCAGCCGCACGGTCGACTGGACCTACCCCGGCCAGCGCGACTGCACCGAGTGCCACACGCGCAGCGCCGGCTGGACGCTGGGCCCCGAGACCGCGCAGATGAACCGCGTCCCCACCGCGACGGGGCTGGGCAGCAGCAACCAGATCGACAAGTTCGTCGCCGCGGGGTTGTTCGACAAGCCGCCCGCCACGCCGTACAAGGCGCCGCTGGTGACCCCCTACGCGGGCCAGCTCGGCGGGCCGCCCGCGTCGGCCACCGTCACCCAGCGCGCGCGTTCGTACCTGCACGCGAACTGCGCCTTCTGCCACCGGCCCGACGGCGAGTTCAGCAGCGTCGATCTCCGCTACGACACCGTCCTCGCGAAGACCGGCCTCTGCAACGTCGCGCCCGCCAAGGGCACCCAGGGCGTTCAGAACGCGACGAACCTGACGCCCGCGCATCCCGAGCTCTCCACGCTGTGGCTGCGGATGCAGACGCTGGGCAAGGGGCGCATGCCGCCGCTCGCCAGCGCGGTCGCCGACGACGCCGCCCTGGACGTCGTCAGCGACTGGATCAAGAGCATCCAGGCCTGCCCCTGACCGGGGTCAGCGGCGCTGCGCGTTCAGCCGCAACCTACCCGCAAGCTACCCAATCGAGATCACGCACGACGCGATGTCGAACAGCATGAACTCGAGGACCTTCTCCTGCGGCGACAGGTCCGTCGTCACGCAGCCGCTGGGGAACGGCATGGCCGGCACGTCCGTGTCCGCCGTCGCGCCGCCCGAGCTGACGTGCAGATCGCTGAAGACGACGCGCCCGCAGGCCCCGCCCGGGATCGGCGTCGTCGCGCTCAGGTAGAGCACCCCCGGCGGCGTCAGCGTCGGCGCGTTGATCCACGCCTGCGAGATGTTCCCGCCCGCGACGGCGTCGACGGTCCGCGAGCTCGCGTTCTGCCGGATCGTGACCACCCCCGGCGTCGTCGAGCCGCCCACGTTCACCATCCACTGAGCCAGCGCCTGCGTCGTGGGGGTGCTCTGGTTGATCATGGCGTCGTACGTCGACGGCAAGCCGGTGCGGTGGTTGAACGTCGCAATCGACTGGAACGCCGGCGTCCCCTGCTCGAACCAGTAGACGTGCCAGTGCGACGCGAACACGCGCCCGCCCATGTCGGCGAAGTCCTGCAGCGCCTGCCGCGCCGCCTGACTCTTCTGCGACATCGGCTGCCCGTTCCCGTCGAACGAGCCGAACCCTCCTTCGCACGAGTGCAGCACGATGTCGTACTTCTTGAGGTTGTCGAGGCTGTCCCACCACGGGTGCACCGGTGTGAACGGCGCGCCGCCGTTCAGGGTCGAGGCATACGCGCTGGAGCCGCCCCCGCCCGCGTAGAAGTTGATGCGCCCGTTTCCGGTCTCGGGCGTGAACTCGGAGTCGGAGATCCCGACCTTGCGCAGCAGGCACTCGAGCGCGTCGTTCTGCCCGGTGGTCAGCGCCATCTTGGGGATGTGCCCCTCGCTCTGATCGCGCGGCAGGCGGGTCTGGTTCGGATCCGTGAGCGCCGTCTCCGTGCAGGCGGCGACGTTCGGGATGGTGATCTGCCGCCGCCACTTGCCGACCTGGAACACCAGCGGGATGTCCTTGCCCGCCGGCACGTCGCCCATGCGATCCCCCAGCGTGAAGCTGCCGCTGGCGTCGGTCGTGGTCCGGACCACCGGATCGCCCGAGATGCGGTTGACGCAGCTGTCGCAGCTGGGGCCGTCATGGAAGTCGGCCAGCGCCGCGTTCGGGATGTAGACGTCGACGTTGTAGAGCGGCACGCGGCCGGCCGGGTCGTAGACCTTGCCCGTGAGCGTGGTCAGCGCGCCCCCCGGGCACGCCGGCTGGGCGCAGTTGCCCACCTTGCAGGTCGACTGCTGGCAACGGAGCCCCTGACAGGCGGACCCCTGCGACGCCATTCCCCCCGAGCCGCTGCCCCCGGTCGCCGAGCCGCCGCTCCCCGAGGTCATCGGCTGGCTGGAGCCGGCCGAGTTGCCGCTGCCCGCCGGGGTGGTCCCGGCACTCGACGGTTTGAACCCGCAACTGATCGACGCAAAAACGGCGATGATCGCGAGCGCTGACACTTGTCTCGGGTGCATGGGGCTCCTCAGGCGGTCGTGTGGCCACCCGTAAGTTCCCGGAGACGGGGAAATTGCCCAAAAAGAACGCTGATTCCGCCTATACCTTTTTGGCGCCCCAACGCGCGCCGGCGGCCAGCCCCCGATTTCAGCGCGCCCGAGGTGAGTCGAACACCTAACCCTCGGCTTCGAAGGCCGATGCTCTATCCAGTTGAGCTACGGGCGCAGAAAGCAGGGCGATGTTGCAGGCCCCCTCCCCGCCCGTCAAGGGTGGTTCGGGGC
>CAZJMY010000356.1:0-4290 GCA_964546845.1 uncultured Myxococcales bacterium
CTACGACCTGGCCAAGGTGAAGAAGCGCATTCTCGAGTACCTGGCCGTGCGCAAGCTGGCGCCGGGGAAGAAGGGACCGATCCTCTGCCTCGCGGGGCCTCCCGGCGTCGGCAAGACGTCGCTGGGCAAGTCCATCGCGCGGTCGCTGGGGCGCGAATTCATCCGCGTCTCGCTGGGTGGCGTGCGTGACGAGGCCGAGATTCGCGGCCACCGGCGCACGTACATCGGCGCGCTGCCGGGCCGGATCATCCAGGGCATGCGGCGGGTCGGCTCGCGCAACCCGGTCTTCATGCTCGACGAGATCGACAAGCTGGGCGCCGACTTCCGGGGCGACCCGTCGGCGGCGCTGCTGGAGGTGCTGGACCCGGAGCAGAACTCGACCTTCTCCGACCACTACCTGGAGGTGAACTTCGACCTCAGCGACGTCATCTTCGTCGCCACGGCGAACATGCTGGATCCGATCCCGCCGGCCTTGCTGGACCGCATGGAGGTTCTGGAGATCCCCGGCTACACCCGCGAGGAGAAGCTGGAGATCTCGAAGCGCCACCTGGTTCCGAAGCAGGTCTCCGAGCACGGGCTGGACGAGAACCGGATCAAGCTCTCCGACGACGCGCTCAACACGGTCATCGAGCAGTACACGCGCGAGGCCGGGGTGCGCAATCTGGAGCGCGAGATCGCCAGCGTGATCCGCGCGATCGCGGTGAAGGTCGCCGAGAACCAGTCGTACGACCCGAACCTGTCGCCGGCGGACATCGCCGACATCCTGGGGCCGCAGAAGTTCTACTCCGAGGCAGCGGAGCGGACGGAGATCCCGGGCGTGTCGACGGGCCTGGCCTGGATGCCGACGGGCGGCGACATCCTCTTCATCGAAGCCTCCGCGATGACCGGCAAGGGGAGCCTGATCCTCACCGGCCAGCTCGGGGACGTCATGAAAGAGTCGGCGCGCGCCGGCCTGTCCTGGGTGCGCACCCACGTCGAGGAGCTGGGGATCTCGACCGACTTCGAGCGGACGGACATCCACCTGCACGTCCCGCAAGGCGCCGTGTCGAAGGACGGACCGTCGGCGGGCGTGGCCATCACGATGGCGCTGGTCTCGCTGCTGACCGGACGCCGCGTGCGGGGTGACGTCGCCATGAC
This sequence comes from uncultured Myxococcales bacterium, assembly GCA_964546845.1. Taxonomy (GTDB): domain Bacteria; phylum Myxococcota_A; class Polyangia; order Fen-1088; family Fen-1088; genus JADGRB01. The sequence continues at coordinate 1,138 of CAZJMY010000356.1, forward strand.
CGGCGAAATCACGCTTCGAGGCACGGTCCTGCCGGTGGGCGGGATCAAGGAGAAGGTCCTGGCGGCGCACCGGTCGGGCATCAAACGGGTCGTCCTGCCGGATCGCAACCGGAAGGACATCGTCGACATCCCGGAGACGGTGCGGGCCGAGCTGGAGCTGGTCTTCGTCAAGAAGATCGACGAGGTGCTCGACCTGACGCTGGAGACGGTGCCCGTCGTGGTCCCCGGACCCGAGGGCGCCGCCGCCGGCCCCGAAGTCACCGCCCAGGCCTGAGCGAGACCAACGGAAACGGCGCTGGCACCGGAAGGTGCGAGCGCCGTTTTTTCGTGTCTACGGGCTAGACTCGGTGCCGGGATGTCCGACGACGGCAAGAAATACGAAACGCTCTCGGGCATTCCCGTTCAGGCGGCCTACGGGCCCGGCGACCTCGGGCCGGGGTGGCGGTACGAAGAGCAGCTCGGCGACCCGGGGCAGTACCCGTTCACGCGCGGGCCCCACGGCACGATGTACCGCGGGAAGCTCTGGACGATGCGGATGTTCTCGGGCTTCGGCACGCCCGAGGACACCAACCGCCGGTTCCAGTTCCTGTTGAGCCACGGGCAGACGGGGCTCTCGACGGCGTTCGACATGCCGACGCTGATGGGGCTGGACCCCGACGACCCGCGGTCGGCCGGCGAGGTCGGGCGCGAAGGGGTCTCGGTGGCGTCGGTCGCCGACATGGAGCGCCTGTTCGCGGACATCCCGCTGGATCAGGTCAGCACGTCGATGACCATCAACGCCCCGGCGGTCGCGCTGCTCGCCTTCTACGTCGTGGCGGCCGAGCGGCGCGGCATCCCGCCCGAGCAGCTGTCGGGGACGATCCAGAACGACATGCTGAAGGAGTTCATCGCGCAGAAGGAGTGGATCTGCGGCGTGCGGCCGCACCTCCGCATCATGCGCGACATGCTGGTCACGTGTACGCGACGGATGCCGCGCTGGAACACGATCAGCGTCAGCGGCTACCACATCCGCGAGGCCGGCGCGACGGCGGTGCAAGAGCTGGCGTTCACGCTGGCGGACGGCATCGGCTACGTCGAGCTGGGGCGGGCCGCCGGTCTGGACGTCGACGACTTCGCGCCGCGGCTGTCGTTCTTCTGGGACGTCCACAACGACTTCTTCGAGGAGATCGCCAAGATGCGGGCGGCCCGGCGGATGTGGGCGCGCCTGATGCGCGAGCGGTTCGGGGCGCGGAATCCGCGTTCGTGGCTGCTGCGGGCGCACGCGCAGACGGCGGGCGTGTCGCTGGTCGCGCAGCAGCCCCTCAACAACGTGGTGCGCACGGCCATCCAGGCGCTGGCGGCGGTGCTGGGCGGCACGCAGTCGCTGCACACCAACTCCTACGACGAGACCTACGCGCTGCCGACCGAGGAGGCCGCGACCGTCGCGTTGCGGACGCAGCAGATCATCGCCGAGGAGACCGGGGTCGCCGCGGTCGCCGATCCCCTCGGGGGCAGCTACTACGTCGAAGCTCTGACGGACCGCATCGAGGCGGAGGCGAACGCGCTGCTGGCCAAGATCGACGAGGTGGGCGGGATCGTGGCGGCGGTCGAAAGCGGGTGGCCGCAGCGCGAGATTGCCGCCAGCGCGTACCGCACGCAGCGGCAGATCGACAGCGGCGCGCGCGGCGTCGTGGGCGTCAACCGTCACGTCGGTGGCCCGCCGGCCCGCATCCCGACGCTGAAGATCGACGACGGCCCCGAGCGTACCCAGCGCGCCGCGATGGCCGAGCTCCGCGCGCGTCGCGACGGCGCCGCCCTGGCGCGGGCGCTGGCCGGCGTGCGACGCGCGGCGACCGGCGACGAGAACCTGATGGACGCGGTGCTCGAGGCGGCACGACGCGACGCCACGCTGGGTGAAATCTGCCGCGTGTTTCGCGACGTCTTCGGTGAATATCGAGACCCCGCGGAGGTCTAAGCGCGCTAATGTTACGGCATGGCGACGCCGGCAGTAGGACAGGACATCGAGGCGCTCTGCGGAAAGTGTGGTCAGGTCTGGCACGTCGTCATGGCCAAGATGGGGGATCGCATCGCGAAGGTGGTGTGCAAGCGCTGCGGCGGGCACCACCGGTACCGAACAGAGGGGGATGACGTGAACGAAACAGCCCGACCGGTCCGTGCACGCACCATCACCTCGTCGCGGTCTCGGACGCCCACGCCGGCGCCGGTCCTGGCGGCGCCGCCCTTCGATCCGTCGAAGCCGGCGCGGCCCTATGCCCCGGCGGCGCAGTACACCCCGGGCGAGCGCATCGCCCATCCGCAGTTCGGGGTGGGTGTGGTCGCCGGGTCGCCGGGGCAAGGCAAGATCGACGTCGTGTTCCCCAGCGGCGCGCGCGTGCTGGCGGTCGCCAAGTCGGCATCCAGCCTGGCGCGGCCCGTCGCCGTCCACGTGCCGGTCGCCGACCGGCCGCCGTCGGCGAAGTAGCGGACGGCTTGGGCCGCGGCCAGCCAGGCGGGTTGCCGCGCGTCCAGTCAGGCGGGTTGCCACGCGTCCAGCTGCGCAAGCGCCTGGCGCGCGCGATCCGCCAGGGTCATCCCTGGTTGTACCGCGACGCGCTGGCCGGGGCGCCGCCGCTGCGCGACGGGGCGCTGGTGCTGGTGGTCGACGCGGACCGGCGCCCGCTGGCGCGCGGCTTCTGGGACGCGCGCTCGCCCATCGCCGTCCGGGTGCTGGGTGGGGCGGAGATGACGGATCCCGCCGCCGAGATCGACGGGCGGATCGATCGCGCGCTGGCGGCGAGACTCTCGCAGCTGCAGCTGGATCGCACGAACGCGTTCCGCTGGATCCACGGCGAGGCCGACGCGCTGCCCGGGCTGCACGTGGACGTCTACGGGGCAGCCGTGACCGTTCGCTATGACGGCGGCGGCGCGCGGGCCTTCTACGCCGACCTGCCGCAGCGCCTCGAGCGGATCGGCCGCGCGCGCGGGCTGCCCGTCGCGGCGGTGGTCGAACGGCGACCGCGCGGCGCCGCCGGGCAGGACGGCGCGGCGACCGTGCTGGGCACCCTGCCCGACCGCGAGCTGGAGGTGCGCGAGAACGGGCTGCGGTTCGGGGCCGACCTGCGGCACGGCCAGAAAGGCGGCCTTTTCCTGGACCAGCGCGACAACCGCGCGCTG
>CAZJMY010000357.1:0-7850 GCA_964546845.1 uncultured Myxococcales bacterium
CAAGATCGGCTGGGCGCTGGAGCACTTCTTCCAGGATGCGAACCTGGGGCACCTCCGCGAGCTGGCCCTGCGCGAGGTCGCCGAGAGCATCGAGCGCACCAGCGCGCGCCGCCCCGTGTCCGGCACGCCGGCTGCCGGCCACGAACGCGTCGGGCACAGCACGCGCGTGATGGTCTGCCTGTCGTCGGCCTCGCCCCGGGCGGCGACGCTGGTGCGCAAGGGCTCGCGTCTGGCCGGGCGGCTCAGCACCGACTGGTTCGTGGTGTTCGTCGAGACGCCGCAGGAGGCCCCGGACCGCATCGACGCGGAGATTCAGCGCCACCTGCTGGCGAACATCGATCTCGCGCGCGAGCTGGGCGCCGAGGTGGTGCGGCTGCGCGCCCGCCGCCCGGTCGAGGCCGTCGTCGACGCCATCCTGGAATTTGCGCGCTCGCACGGCGTCGGCCACATCGTCGTCGGGCGGTCGCACCGGCCGACCTGGCGCCAGCTGCTGCGCCCGCCCATTCCGGTCCGCCTCGTTCAAGAATCGAGCGGGCTGGACGTCCATGTCGTGTCGACCGACGAGGAGACCGGCGCGTGACCCTGCGGGCCAAGCTGATCCTGGCGCAGTCGCCGCTGGCGCTGGCGTTGCTGCTGCTGGGCGTGGTCTCGGGCGGCGTGACGCGCCGCCTGGGCGCGCAGGCGCGCCTCATCCTGGCCGACAACTACCGCAGCGTGCTGGCCGCCGAGCGCATGAAGGGGGCGCTGGAGCGGCTCAACGCCGACGCGTTGATCGTGCTGGCCGGCCACGGCAGCAGCGCGCAGCCCGACATCGCCGCGAACAGCGCGACGTTCGACCGCGAGCTGCGTGCGCAGGAGGGCAACATCACGGAGCCCGGCGAGGGGGACGCAACGCGCGAGCTGCGCGCCTCCTGGACTGCTTACGCGACCGGTCTTCAAGCGTATCTCGCGCTCGACGCGGCGCCTGCGCGCGATCGCTTTTACTTCGACCAGCTGCAGCCGCAGTTCCGCCGGGCCGAGGAGCTGGCAGAGCAGATCCTGGTCATCAACCAGGATGCCATGGTCCACAAGGTCGATCGCGCCGACAAGCGCGCGGCGCGGTTCGAGCAGCTGGTGATCCTGGCGATTGTCCTCGCTCTCGGCTGCGGGCTGCTGGCGTCGACCTGGCTGATCGCGCGAACGATGCGCCCCCTCGGCGTGGTGGCCGCCGCCGTGCGCCGGTTCGGTGACAACGACTTCAAGGCCCGCGCCCAGGTGCGCGGCGCCGGCGAGGTGGGGGCGCTGGCCGCCGACTTCAACAAGATGGCGGACCACCTGGAGCGCTATCGGCAAAGCTCGCTGGGCGAGCTCCTGCAAGCCGAGCAGGCGGCCCAGTCGGCGATCGACAGCTTGCCCGACCCCATCTTGCTGCTGGACGCGGACGGCGGCGTGCATGGCGCGAACGCGGCGGCCACGCGCCTTCTGGGGATCGATCCGGACGTGACGCCCGCGGCCGTCTACGCCGGCGCCGATCCCGGGGTGCGCGCCGTGATCGACCGCTTGCGCGCCCACGTCCTCGGCGGACGCGGCCCCTACGTCCCCAAGGGCTTCGAAGAGGCGGTCCGGCTGGCGGGGACCCCCGACGGGGAGAAGATCCTGCTGCCGCGGGCGACCCCCATCTACGGCGAGAGCGGCACCGTCACCGGCGCCACGATCGTGCTGCAGGACGCGACCCGCCTGTTCCGGTTCGACGAGCTCAAGAACAATCTGGTCGCCACCGTCGCGCACGAGCTGCGGACCCCGCTCACCTCGCTGCGGATGGCGCTGCACCTCTGCACGGACGGCGCCGTCGGGCCACTGACCGACAAGCAGGGCGACTTGATCTTCGCGGCCCGCGACGATTGCGAGCGCCTGCAGGTCATCGTCGACGAGCTCCTGAACCTCTCGCGCATCGAGTCCGGCCAGATCCAGCTCCGGCGCCGCCGCCTGAGCCCCGACACCCTGGTCAGTCCGGCGCTGGACGCGCACAAGAGCGCGGCCGACCAGGCGGGCGTCGTGCTGGCCGCCGAGCTCGCGCCGGGGCTGCCCGACGTCTTCGTCGACCCCGACCGGCTGCAGCTGGTGTTCTCCAACCTGCTGAACAACGCGCTGCGGGTCGCGCCGCGCGACAGCCGCGTCACCATCCGCGCGCGGGTCGACGCGGAGCCGGCCGCCCGCGACCACGCGATCGCGTCGCCGACCGAGCTGCGCTTCGAGGTCGCCGACGAAGGGCCCGGCATTCCCAAGGAGTACCAGGCCGGCCTCTTCGAGAAGTTCTTCCGCGTCCCCGGCAGCCCGGAGGGCGGCTCGGGCCTGGGCCTCTTCATCGCGCGCGGGCTGGTGCAGGCCCACGGGGGACGCATGGGGGTCGACACCGGCGCCGGACGCGGCACCACGTTCTGGTTCACCGTCCCGGTCACGCCGATGGCTTGACCGTCAGTGCCGGGCGAAGTGCCGCCAGAGCAGCAGGAACAGCAGGACCTGGGCACAGATCGGCGCCAGGGCCATGGCAGCCACGTGGCGGAGCAGGCGCGCGCGACGGCGCCCCGGCGTCACGGGCTGGAGCCGGCTCGCCAGGCCCGTGACGACGACGGCCTCCGGCTGCTCGAGATCGCGCCGCATGTCGGTGACGCTGGCGTAGCGTTCGGCCGGCTCGCGCCGCAAGGCGCGCAGCGCGATCTCCTCCACCTGCCGGGACAGCCGGGGCTCGATGGCCCGAGGCGCGGGCGGATCCCCCAGCAGGCGCGCGCTGGCGACGACGAACGGGTCGTCGCCGGGGAACGGCGGACGACCGGTGAGCAATTCGTACAACACCGCCCCGATCGCGTAGACGTCCACGCTCTTGCGGCCGCGTTGTCGCCGGATTTGCTCGGGCGCGACGTAGTCGGACGAGGCGATCGGCGGCGTGCGCCCCGGCCAGGCGAAGCGCGACGCGGTCGCCTCGTGGGCCAGCCCGAAGTCGATCAGCTTGATCGTCCCCCGCGGCGTCAGGATCACGTTGCCCGGTTTGATGTCGTAGTGGACGATGCCGCGCGCGTGCATGTGCTCGACGGCCTCGCACAAGCGACGGACGATCTCGATGGCCTGCTCCTCCGCGAACGCGCCCCGCGTCTGCAGCAGGGCCGCCAGGGTCGTCCCCTCGACGTGCTCGGTGACCAGATATGACGAGCGCGGTCCGCGGTTGCCGGCAGCGACGAATCGAACGATCGACGGGTGCTCCAGGCCGGCCAGGATCTCGGCCTCCCGCTGGAACATCGACCAGGCGCCCATTCCGCTGGAGAAGATGGGGAGAGGCACCTTGACGGCGACGATTCGGTTCCCGTCGGTGAGGTCCTCGCCCCGATAGACGGTGGCCATGCCCCCCCGTCCGATCTCTTCGAGCAGCCGAAACCGATCGCCGAGCACGGGCCCGGCGACTGCATGTCGGGTGCCATTGCAAGGCGCGCGCGCGCCGGCCCGGGCGCGCCCCCGATTCTTGCGCTTTGCGAGGGGTTACGCCCGCCGCCTCGGGGGATTTTCAAGGCCCGCCGGTCGCCAGGTTGCAGGCTCCGGATCTCCGCGCTTAAATGCCGGGGTCCGTGTTGTACCCGCTTCTCAATCTCTTTCAGCTGCTGTTCCTGGCCGGCTGGTCGGCGTTGTGGATCACCGCCGCGCTGGTGGTGGCCGTCGTGACCCGCAACCAGGAGGTGGCGTTGGGGATGGCGCGGCGCCTCTGGGCGCCCGGTTTGCGGTGGGTGTCCGGCTCACGCGTCATCGTCGAGCCCCTGCCCGACCTCGACTGGTCCCGCCCGCACGTGTTCGTGATGAACCACCAGTCGTCGCTGGACATCGTGGTGGCCTTCATGGTGCTGCCCGTGAACCTCCGCTTCGTGGCCAAGCACGTCCTCAAGTACGTTCCCTTCCTGGGCTGGTACATGTGGGCCACGGGGATGATCTTCGTGCACCGCGGCCGGCGCGGAGCCGCCATGGGCAGCCTGGTCGAGGCGGCCGCCCGCGTGCGGGACGGCGCGAACGTGCTGGTCTTTCCCGAGGGCACCCGGTCCCGCGACGGCCAGGTCCATACCTTCAAGAAGGGCGCCTTCGTACTGGCCAGCCAGGCCGGCGTCCCCATCGTCCCGATCGCCATCGAAGGCTCGGGCCGCTGCTTCCCGCCCGAGGGATTCCGGATTCGCCCCGGCGTCATCCGCGTCAAGGTGGGCGCCCCCATCCCGACGCGCGGCCCCGAAGCCGACGACATCGACGACCTGGCCCGGCGCACGCGCGAGACGATCGTGGGCATGACCGAGGCGTTGCGAGCTCAGGGCGCGCCCGCAGGCGGCGGACCGGAGGACCCGCTGGACGCGATGGCGACGCCGGGCCCCCTTGGCCGGCGTGCCGCTTCCTGACCGCCGCCGCGTGCGGAAGAGGACTATGTTGAAGTCCACCTGGTGGGACTCGTGTCCACGCAACTGACCCTCTTCGGCATCCCCATCGCGTTCCTGTTCTTCGCCCTCACGCTGGTGGGGGTCGCGCTGTTCGCGCGCCGTTCGCTGGAGATCGCGACCGCGGGACTGGCCGCGATCGCGCTGGCGCGGCTGGCGGGCGGCGGCTTCGACTGGCTGGGGCTAGTCGAGGACCAATGGTCCAAGCTCATCAACCTGTTCGGGCTGCTGGTGGGTTTCGCGCTGGTGGCCGACCACTTCGAGCGCTCGCACCTCCCCGAGCGCCTGCCCCGGCTGCTTCCCGGCGGCGCGCTGGGCTGCTTCGTCCTGCTGGCGCTGATCTGGCTGCTGTCAGGCCTGCTGGACAACATCGCGGCGGCCCTGATCGGGGTGGTCGCCGCCTCGCGCATGTTCAGACGCCTGCACCCCGGGTACGTGGCCGGGATCGTCGCGGCGGCCAACGGCGGCGGCGCCGGCAGCGTCATCGGCGACACGACCACCACGATGATGTGGCTCGAGGGGATCCGGCCGCCGACGGTGCTCCCGGCCTACCTGGGCGCCTTGGTCGCGCTCCTGGTTTTCGGGCTCGCGGCGGCCCGCCAGCAGGCCCGCTGGTCGCCCCTCGCGCCCGAGGCAGCCCAGCCCGCGCCCGTCGATCGCGTCCGGGTCGCGGTCGTCTCCGCCAGCATCGCGGCGCTGGCGTGCACGAACCTCGTCGCCAGCGCCGTGTTCGGCCCGCGCGTGGAGGCGCTGCCCGCGCTGGCGATGGCCGTCTGGCTGGTGCTGGCGGTGGCGGGCCGCCTGCGCCCCTTCGCCTGGCCCGTCGCCGGGCGCGCCGCCCGCGCCGCGCTGTTCCTGCTGGCGCTGGTGGTCTCGGCGTCGCTGCTGCCGGTCGATCGCCTGCCCCGGCCGACGGCCTGGACGACGATCCTTCTCGGGTTCGTGTCCGCCGTCCTCGACAACATCCCGCTGACCAAGCTGGCCCTGGTCCAGGGCGGATACGACTGGAGCCTGCTGGCCTACTCGGTCGGGTTCGGGGGCTCGATGATCTGGTTCGGGTCGTCGGCCGGCGTCGCCGTGTCCGAGGCCGTCCCGGAGGTCCGCTCCGTCGGCGTCTGGATCCGGCACGGCTGGCACATCCCCCTCGCGTTCCTGGCCGGCCACGCCGCGATGCTCGTGGCGCGCGGGTGGCATCCATCCTGAATCAGCCGGAGGCGTCGAAGACGACCTGATCGTGCTGGTAGAGGCGCTCGAAGAACGGAGCCGCGCCCTCACCCCACCCGACCGACCGCGCGATCTCCCCGGCCCCGCGCGTCCCGTCGATGCCCTCGTAGGCGGCCCTCTCCCGGCGATCGACCGCCAGGTAGATGTCGGGGCACGGGTGCGTCCGGTTGATCAGCACCCCCGCCGCGCCGGCGGGCAGCCGGTCCTCGACGACGACGGTGTCGGGCACGCGGATGGGGACGTAGCGCTGCCAGCGCTCGTCGGTTAAATCCAGCCGGTGCGCCGCCGCCGTGGCCGCGTCCGCGTGCGCGATGACGCTGTGACGAAGCATCGTGCCGCGCAGCAGCTCGACGGCCGCCGCCTGCTCGCCCGCCGGGAGCTGCGCGATGCGCGCCGCGTGCCGCGTCAGCGCCATGAGCCCGCAGCCGGGGCTGTACGGCGCCTGCTTGAGCCAGCGGCCGAAGACGACGTCGCCGCGCACCAGGAAGGCGAACAGCTCCGGCACCGTGTACGCGCGTTCCTGCGGATGCAGCAGCGCATCGGCCAGCGCGGCCTCGTCCCGCAGGTCCGGCGTCGTGCGCAGCAACACCTCCAGCGGATGTCCGGGCGGCAGGGCCCGCAGCGTCAACAGCAGCTCGCGAAGCTCGTCGTCGGTCGCGCCGCCGCCGATGCCCAGACGCCTGCAGAGCTCCTGCAGCATCGTGATGCCGGTGCGGCCGTAAGGCGCGTAGACCATCAGGTGCATCGCGCCGCCCGGCGCCAGCACGGCACGCAAGGCGCGCAGCCCCGCGTCGGGATCGGGGAGGTGGTGCAGAACGCCCGTGCAGACGATCTGGTCGAAAGCCGTGCCCAGCGACCCCACCTCGGCGACCGGCAGCTGCCGGACCGTGAGGTTGTCCAACCCGTACGCGCGCTTCAGATCCTCCGTGCAGCGCACGCTGGTGGCGCTGAAGTCGATGCCCGTGACGCGCGCCCGCGGCCAGCGCAGCGCGACCTTCGCCGCCTGCGAGGTGCCGCAGCCCGCCACCAGGATCGACGGATCGTCCCGGAAGGGGCGACCCGGCCACATCAGGTGATGCTCGGCGCGGCGCCTCTGGCCGTCCTGCCAGAGACGCCGGTACCGATCGAGACTGTCCGTCGACAGCGGCGGCGGGTACGGGCGTCGCTCGTAGAACGCCTGCACCGCCGCCGAGACGACGTCGGCCTCCTCCGCGCTACTGGTGATGGGCCTGTACCTGCCGCATGACCGCGTCCAGGTTGAACGCCGCCGGACGCTGGCGCGGTGGGAACTTCACGAAGTCGTCGATCTGCTGAGCGACCAACGCCTGCATGTCGTACAGCAGGAACGCGTGATACATCATCCAGTCGTAGTAGGTGTTCGAGTTGTGCTGCGCGCGCTCGAACGGGTCGCGCCGCAGGTTGAAGATCAGAGGCACCCTCAGCTTGTTGAGGGGCTCCATCCAGACCCGCATGCGCTCGGCCTGCTGCTCGCCCAGCACGAACTTCCAGTCCTTGTGGCGAACGGCCATGACCTCGCCGTCGTCGCTCATGTAGAAGAAGGCGTTGCGCGGGCTCTCCTTCTCCTGGCCCGTCAGGTAGGGGACCATGTTGTAGCCGTCGATGTGCACCTTGAAGGTCTTGTTGCCGACCTTGTGACCGTTCAGCAGCTTCTGGTTGATGTCGGGCTCGCCCGCCGCGGCCAGCAGCGTCGGCAGCATGTCCTGGTGCGAGACGATGCCGTTCAGCACGCTGCCGGGCTTGATCTTCCCCGGCCAGCGGATGAACGCCGGCACGCGCCAGCCGCCCTCCCAGTTGGTGTCCTTCTGGCTGCGGAACGGGGTGTTGGCGCCGTCCGGCCAGGTGTCGTTCTCGGGACCGTTGTCCGTCGAGTACATCACGATCGTGTTGTCCGCGATGCCCAGCTCGTCGAGCTTGTCGAGGATCTGGCCGATCTGCTCGTCGTGAACGACCATGCGGTCGCTGTAGTCGTCCTGCCCGCTCTTGCCGCGATTCTTCTCGGCCAGGTGGGTCCGGAAGTGCATGGCCGTCGAGTTGTACCAGAGGAAGAACGGCTGGTCGGCCTTGGCCTGCTTCTCCATCCAGTCGATCGCGCGCGTCGTGATCTCCTCGTCGATCGTCTCCATCCGCTTCATCGTCAGCGGGCCCGTGTCGACGACCTTCTGCCCG
>CAZJMY010000358.1:0-6938 GCA_964546845.1 uncultured Myxococcales bacterium
TCGACGGCCCGCTCGGGCTCCGCGGCGGGCGCGGCCGACGCCATCTGAACCACCAGCGGATCCGCCGGCGCGGGCACGGCCGCCGCGACGGCGGGCGCAGAGTTGGCGGGGGCCGGCACGGACGGCGCCTGCTCGGCAGCCGCCTGGTGCTCGACAGTCGCCTGCGCCGCCTGCTGCGCGACGACCGCCGGCGCGTGACCGTGGCCGATCGCGACCGTCGTGATGATGCCGCACGCGAAGGCCGTGAGGCACAACCCGGCCAGCGTGCTCCTGCCGATCAGAACACCTTTCTCGATGACGTCAGGCTCGTTCGAAGCCTCGGACGGCGCCGGGCGCGCGATGCGCTCGGTCGGGACTGCGGCCATTGGAACCGGAATCGAACCGTTCGGCCCGAACACGGGCGCTTCGCGCAGGCTCGTCTCCAACGCGCTCCTCCCCAGATACACACGACCACCCTCGGATGCTTGCAACACGGTGAGTCCTCCTTTTTCCTCGCCGACCTTAATGCAAAACCGGTCAAGAGGGTGTGTCATCCGCGTGGAGTTTGCGTGAAAAAACGCGGTGGACCCCGAAAATTACGGGAGTTTCTGGATTCGCGCGGATCGCTGTTCCGCGCGCGCGTCGGATCGCCGTCGCAAGTCTGGCGCGCCACGGAGCCAGCGCGCGACCAGCGTCGCGGCCGCGCGCGAGGCGCGCCGGTGATGCGCGCGCCACTCGTCGTGCGCCAGCGGCCCGACGCGGTTGGCGACGCCCAGCACGGCCGCGAAGTCGACGCCCGCTGCGGCGGCCGCGCGCGCGACGGCGAAGACCTCCAAATTCTCCAGCGACGCGCCGGTGGCCGTCGCGATCCGGCGGGCCAGCGCCGCGGAGCGCGTGATGGCCAGCGGGCAAGCCACCGCGGGCCCCGGGCCGGCGGAGGACGACAGGAGAGCGCTCAGCCGCGGCGTGCCCTCCGCCCGGACCACCTGCGGCTCGGGCAGGTAGCCGTCTCCGCGCAGCGCGGCCGTCGACACGCAGACGATGGCCCCGGCGACCGCGGCGCCGCCGATCGGCAGATCGTCACGACCGGGGGCGCTGGGGTACACGCCCGCGGTCCCGACGAACAGCACGCGCCGCGGGCGATGTTGCAGGATCGCGCGCGCGGCGCCCGCGGCCGCGTCGACGGCGCCGACGCCGACCGGCGCCAGCCGCACCCCGGCCAGCCCGCGGACCAGACGCCGCAGCGGCGCGATCTCCGGCTCGAACGCCGAGACGACCAGCGTTCGCCCTGTCAGCGCCGACGCGGGCACCTCAGACCCGCATCGCTTCCAGTCGCCGGATGCGCTCTTCGGTCGGCGGGTGGGTCGACAGCAGGTTCATGAAGGCCGCGGCCGCGCCGCGCAGCGGATTGACGATGAAGAGGTGCGCCGTCGCCGGACCGGCGAACTCGTAGGGCCGGACCTCCTGCGCGTCCTCGAGCCGTCGCAACGCGCTGGCCAGATCCTCGGGATGCCCGCAGAGGCTGGCGCCCGAGGCGTCGGCGCCCAGCTCGCGCGAGCGGCTGATGGCCAGCTGGATGAGCACCGCGATGATCGGGGCCACGATGATCCAGGCCAGCGACGCCAGCCCGCCGCCGCGGTCGTCGTCGTCGCCGCGCGAACCGGCAAACATGAATCCCCACTGCATCACGTGCCCGATGGTCGAGACCAGCCCGGCCACTCCGGCCGCGATCGTGGAGATCAAAATGTCACGATTCTTCACGTGCGACAGCTCGTGCGCGAGCACCGCCTCCAGCTGTCGCTCGCTGAGGATCTGCAAGATCCCGTCGGTCACCGCCACGGCCGCGTGGCTGGGGTTGCGGCCCGTGGCGAACGCGTTGGCGGCGGCGGAGGGGATGATGTAGATGCGCGGCATCGGCATGCCCGCCCGCGCCGTCAGCCGCTCGACGATGGCGTAGATGGACGGCGCCTCGGCCCGCGTGACCGGCTGGGCCCGGTGGGCCATCAGCGCGATGCGGTCCGAGAACCAGTACATGACGAAGTTCATCACCAGCCCGAGCCCGGCAAAGAGGACCATGCCCGGGGCGCCGGCGATCGCGCGGCCCCCCATCGCCAGCAGCGCGATGAGCGCCGCCATGAGAACGCCCGTCCGCAGGTAGTTCGAGAAGAACCGGGGACGAGGTGAAGCAGGCGTTCCCGGCGTTCGCAGCGTCTGGACGAAAGGCATGACGGGCCGACGGTAAGCACCGGGGGCCCAAGGTCAATGACAGGGGACCGCCCGGGCGCGCGCCTCAGCGTCGCTGGTTCAGCTTGGAGAGCAGCCGCAGGATCTCGAGGTACAGCCAGACCAGCGTGACCAGCAGCCCGAACGCGCCGTACCACTCCATGTACTTCGGCGCGCCCTGCGCGGCGCCGTCCTGAATCAGCGCGAAGTCCAGCACCAGGTTCAGCGCCGCCACGACGACCACGACCAGGCTGATGCCGATGCCGACGGCGCCGGTCGACTGCCAGAGGCCGACGTGGACGCCGAACAGGCTGAGCACGGCCGAGGCCAGGTACACCAGCGCGATGGCGCCCGTCGCGGCGACCACCCCCAGCTTGAACCGCTCGGTCGCCCGGATGGCCTTCGTGCGGAACGCAATCAGCATCACCGCCAGCGTGGCGAAGGTCAGCGCCATCGAGCGCACCACGATGCCCGGGTAGCGCTGCTCGAACAGCGCCGAGATGCTGCCCAGCGCCAGCCCCTCGCAGGCCGCGTAGATCGGGGCCGTCACGGGGGCCCAGCTCTTCTTGAAGATGGTGGCCAGCGCGACCACGAAGCCGCCGATGCTGCCCAGCGCCAGCCACGGGAACAGCAGCTCCGGATCGCCCGTGCGGAAGAAGAGCCGCCAGGGCAACAGCGCCACCAGGGTGGTGACCGCCAGCAGGATGGCCGTCTTGTCGACGGTCCCCTGGATGGTCATCGCGCCCGTGCGCGCCTGAGCCGTCGCGCCGCCGCCCACACCGACGAAACCGCCGAACGACTTCGCGCCCAGCGCAGGGTTCGAGGATCGAAACGCCGCTCTCATCGCCATGCGCGGAGTCTAGCACCGTGGCCGGGAGAGCTTTTCGGCGGGACCGGGAAATTCTCCCCCAGGGACGGCGGTTCGTGACATGAAAGGGCCGCGGGACGCCGCCGCGGCCGCGGCGCGGACCTTGCTCTGGCTGCCCATGAAAAGAGTGAGACGTGGAGCTCTGGTCGGGACGATGATCCTTGCGGTGGCGACCGTCGCCGGCCTGGCCAGCTGGGACGCCGATCGCGAGGACGCCCGGGCCCTGGCCGACTTCGCCGCCGAGCAGGCGACGCTGGCGCGGGCGCTGGGCGCGGTGCTGCAGGTGGCGGCCAAGGGGGGGATCGCGGGCCCGGCGCTGGCCGCCGAGGTCCAGGGCGTGCCGCGCCCCGACGGCACGATCGTTCTGGTGCGGCGCGGCGGCGAGCGCCTGTTCTCGGGGCCCGGCGGGCCGGTCGACTGCCCCCCGGTCGACGCGGCGTTCGTTCGCGGCGCTGGTGAGACCCGGCTTTCGCGCGCCGAGGCGGCGGCGGTCGGTTTGCCGGCGCGGACGGCGCTGGCCGGCCTGGCGCGGGTGCGAACGGCCGCCGGGGACTGGCAAGTGGCCGCCGTCGCGACGGCCCAGCGCGAGCGCGATCGCGAGCGGGCGGCCGCCCGCCGCCTGATCGGCAGCGTGGCCGTGGCCGCGGTGCTGGTCTTCGCGTTCGGTGGCATCGCGATGCGCGAACAGCGCAAGGAGCTGGTGCTCGAGCGCGAGCTGGCCGTCGCCGAGCTGCAGCACTCGGCCGACGAGCGGCTGCAGCGCGCCAGCCGAATGGCCGCGCTGGGGACGCTGGCGATCGGCGTCGCGCACGAGATCGCGACGCCCCTGGGCGTGATCGCGGGACGCGCCGAGCAGCTGATGCCCCGCGCCACCGACGAGCGGACGCGCCGCGGGCTGGACGCGATCCAGGCCCAGGTCCGGCGCATCGACGAGGTGGTCCGCGGTCTGCTCGGTCTCGCGCGCGGCGACTTGCCGGCCGGCCAGCGCGTGGCGCCCGGCGAGGCCGCCGAGGCCGCGGTGGCGCTGGTCGAGCATCGGTTCGCGAAGGCGGGCGTTCCGCTGGCGCAGCAGATCGCGCCCGGGCTGCCCCCCGTCAGCGGAGATGCGCGGTTGATCGAGCACGCGCTGGTCAACCTGTTGTTGAACGCGTGCGACGCCTGCCGCGACGGCGGCAGCGTCACCGTCCGCGCCGAGCCGGCGCCGGGGGAGGTCGTGTTCACGGTGGCCGACACGGGCGCCGGGATCTCGGCTGCCGATCTGAGCCGGGTCACCGAGCCCCTGTTCACGACCAAGCCGAGCGGCGAGGGGACGGGCCTGGGCCTGGCCATCGCGCGCGAGATCGCCAGCAGCCACCGGGGATCGCTGGCCGTTGCGCGCGGCGAGGCGGGCGGGACGGTGGTGACCGTGCGGCTCCCGGTGTCGACGGAGGTCGCGCCGCATGGCTGAAGGACCGTCGGAACGATTCCGCATCCTGATCGTCGACGACAGCCCCGAGATGGCGCGCACGCTGGCGGACGGCCTCGCCGACCACGGCTACGACGCGGTGGCGGTCAGCTCCGGGACCGAGGCGGTGGCGCGGCTGGAGCTGGGCGGCGTCGACGCGGTCGTCAGCGATCTGCGCATGCCGCACGTCGACGGCCTGGCGGTGCTGGACGCTTCGCGCCGGCTGGATCCGGGTCGCCCGGTCATCATCATGACGGCGTTCTCGGCGATCGACAGCGCGGTCGAATCGATCCGGCGCGGCGCCCAGCACTACCTCACGAAGCCGTTCAAGCAGGACGAGCTGGTGATCTTCCTGCAGCGCGCGCTGGACGAGGCACGGCTGCGGCGTCAGGCCTCGGCCCTGCAGCGCGAGCTGGGCGGCCGCTTCGTGGCCCGCGCGATCATCGGCGAGAGCCCCGCGATCCGGGCGCTGCGCGAGCTGATCCTGCGCGTGGCCGACGCGCCGGCGCCGGTGCTGATCCAGGGCGAGACGGGGACCGGCAAGGGGCTGGTCGCCCGGGCGCTGCACGGTGAAAGCGGGCGGGCGGGGGCGGCGTTCGTTTCGGTCAACTGCGCGGCCATCCCCGAGGGTCTGCTGGAGAGCGAGCTGTTCGGTTACGTGCGCGGCGCCTTCACGGGCGCCGCCCGCGACCACGGTGGGCTGTTCGCCGAGGCGCGCGGCGGCACGCTGTTCCTGGACGAGATCGGCGACATGCCGCTGCCGTTGCAGGCCAAGCTGCTGCATGTGATCGAGAGCGGCACGGTGCGCCCGCTGGGCGGCGCGCGCGAGCAGGCGGTCGACGTGCGGATCGTCGCCGCGACGAACCGGAATCTGCCGGCGGCGGTGCGCACGGGCACCTTCCGCGAGGACCTCCTCTACCGCCTGGACGTCGTGTCCATCGAGCTGCCGGCGCTGCGCGATCACCGTGAAGATCTGCCGGCGCTGGCGACGCACCTCCTGGCCGATCTGCGCGCGCGCTACCCCAAGAGCCCGGTCGAGCGGGTGGGGCGTGAGGCGCTGGAGGTGATGTCCCGGCACCCCTGGCCCGGCAACGTGCGCGAGCTGGCCCACGTCCTCGAGCGCGTCGTGCTGCTGGGCGCGTCCGCGGAGATCGGCCTCGGCGATCTGCCGGCGGTGGTGCGCGATCCGGCGGCGGCCGACCCCGTGGAGTTCAGCGGCGAGATCCTGCCCATCCGCGAGCTGCAGCGCCGCTACGCCGCCTGGGCGGTCAGCCGCACCGGCGGGCACCGCGCCCAGGCCGCGGAGAAGCTGGGCATCGACGTCAAGACGCTGCGCAGCTGGCTGGACCCGCCGGGCTGAGCGGCGTCAGGGCGCGGGCGGGGGCGCCGGAATCAGATCGTCGACCAGCACCTCCACCGTCATCGGCGTCGCGGCGTCGTCGGCGTTGGCGATCTCCAGCGTCTTGCTGGTCCCCGGCGTGCCGTCCAGCGTGGCGTCGGCCTCGATGGGGTCGAGCGCGTCCAGCGGTTTTCCGTCCACCGACCAGATCTCGGTGCCGACGCGCAGCCCTTTCTTCGAGGCGTCCGTCCCCGCGTAGATGTTCCCGACCGCGTACGTGTGAAGCGAGTGAGGAGGCGTTTGCGCCAGGCCGATGCCCACGCGCTGGAACTCGTCCTGCCAGGTCTGCGTGGCGTAGCGCTGCAGGTGCAGCTGCCCCTTGGGATAGTCGATCGTGACCAGGAAGTTGCGCAGGAAGCTGCCGCCCAGGAGCCCGTCGATCTGCGTCCGGCCGGAGCCGTCCAGCTCCTTGCTGATGCCGTCGAGGAGATCGTCGCCGGGAATGGTCATGACCGGCACGTTCGCGACGGATTCGCCGCCGACGGTGACGCTGCGGGCGCGCGTGACGGACGCGCCCGAGTCGCCCATGACCGTCGTGATGGGGAATCCCATCAGCTTGGACCGCCCGTCGGCGGTCAGCGCGTCGAACACGGACGTGCGCACCGACACCTCGCTGGCGCCCGTGTCGAGAATGAAGGGGTAGGACGTCCCGTCGATCTCCACCGTGACCGGCACGCGGGTCGAGGGGATCGAGACAGTCGGTTGCACGGTGCTGGTCAGCGGCACGGGGCCGCGCCCGCCGCCGCGCAACGTGAAGGGGATCGCAGCGCCGGGCGAGTCGACGTCGTCCCGCGCCTGGCTGATACACCCGAGGCAGAAGCCGGTCATCATGGGCGCCGCGTAGTCCAGCTGGATCGAGAAGTCGCGCATGACGTTCCCGCCCCGGATCCCGCCGAAGCCGATCTCGTCCATCATCGCCGCCGAGAGCTGCAGCGCGGGGACCTTCTTGATCGTGACGACGGTGTCGCCGTCCTTGAGAAAGCCGAGATCGATGTGCGTCTGCACGTCGTCAGCGGTGGCCGGAG
>CAZJMY010000359.1:0-2130 GCA_964546845.1 uncultured Myxococcales bacterium
CCGCCGCCGTGCCCGGCTCCGCCGGTGCTTTGCGTCCCCCCTCCGCCGCACGCACCGGCGAAGATCCCGACCGTTCCAGCCACCACCAGCCACGAAAAGAGCGAAGTTCCAGGTTCTCTCACGAGCTCGACCATATCACGCGCACCGGCGGTTCCGGCGCGCGCCAGCTCGCCTTTCGCGACGGGCCAGCGCGCCCAGCACGAGGGACACCGCGGCGGCGACGCCCCCGTTCGGACTTTCGGACCGCGGTGCGAGCGCGCACCCGCCCGCCTCGCTCCGACCCGTGTCGCCCGC
The DNA here is from genome assembly GCA_964546845.1 of uncultured Myxococcales bacterium. GTDB lineage: Bacteria > Myxococcota_A > Polyangia > Fen-1088 > Fen-1088 > JADGRB01. Next base: position 295 of record CAZJMY010000359.1, read on the forward strand.
CCCCGCCTCACCGCCGGTGCCCGACGCGGCATCGGGCTGGCCCGAGCCGCCGGTCGACCCGGCTGCCACGCACACGCCGGCCACGCACTTCAGGCCGCCCGCGCCGCACAGCTGCAGATCCGTGCCGTTGTCAGCCACCCCGTCGCAGTCGTCGTCGAACGCGTTGCACACCTCGGCGGTGGGCTCCCCCGGCGTGCACACCGTCGAGCAGCCGCTCGCCGTGCGCCGGCACCAGCCCGTCCCGCAGGTGAACTGGACGTACCTGGTGGGGTCGGCGTCGTCGCAGTCGCCGCCGCAGTCGCCGTATCCGGGCATCGCCCGGCAGGTCGCCTGTTCGCCGGCCGCCGGCACCCCATGGCCGTCCCCGTCGCGGTCGCGGCAATAGAACTGCCGGGGCAGGCCCTCGTCGACCTGCCCGTTGCAGTCGTCGTCCTTGCCGTTGCAGACCTCCTTGGCGCCCGGGTGAATGGACGCCTCGAAGTCGTCGCAGTCGCCAGCCACCAGCGCGTACCCGGCGGGCAACGCGCAGTCGCGCGAAACTGGATAGGCCGGGTCGTTCGTCCCGTACCCGTCGGCGTCCTGGTCGATGTAGTAGTCCGTGCCCGGGCACCCGGCGGTCATCGACAGCGTCCCCTCGCCGCCCCCGTCGCCGCGCGAGCTGCCGTCGCCGTTCGCGGACAGCGCGTACGCCGTGAACGTCACCCCGGTCGCCTGGGTGGCCGTCCACGCCGCCTGGAAGACGGTCGAACCGTTCGCGCCGGCATGCGGCATGGTGTGCATGACGCCCCCCTCGCTCAACGCCGTCCCCGCCTGGATGGCCTTCAGGGCGCCGGCGGGCGCGTCCGCCGTGAGATAGAAGCCCGCCACCGGGCCGTTCGTCTGCGACACGGTGACGGTCACGGTGACCTGCTGGCCCACGCCCGGATTCACCGGGCTGGCGGTCACGGTCACGGTCGGCGTCTGCCCGCCCGAGTGGCACCCTTCGCACCCGGTGGCGGCGATTCCGCTGGCGTGCGCCCACGCCGCCGCCGGCGCCCCCAGCGCCAGCAGAACGGCACCTGACACGAGGAATCTCACGCGCACAGGTAAGAGGGGTTCGCGGGGGAAATTTCGGCGGCCGCCGGCGCTTGATTTCTGCCGGCCGGCGTGTTACCGCAACGCCGCCCATCGACCCGGAAGCGAAAAAAATGTGGCGGATTGCCGGCACCACCGGCGCCGTCGGCATCGAGATCGCAGCCGCGATCGGGATTGGGTATCTCGGCGGACATTACCTCGACCACAAACTCGGAACGGACCCTTGGATCGGCTACATCGGCCTCATGGCGGGAATCGGCGCGGCAGTCAAGGCGCTGGTCCGCGTGACGCGTGCCTACAAGCGCGAGCAGGGCGAGGACGCGGGGGCGCGCGATGACGCTGGTTCCGACAAACCCGGCCGTTAGAAAGATCGCGGGCGCCAACCTGGTCCTGGGCGTGGCGTTCACCGCCCTGGCCGGCATCCTGTGGGGCCCGCGCGGCACGCTGGGCGCGGCCGCCGGCGCGATCCTGGCCTGCGCCGACTTCCTGTTTCTCGCCCAGCTGGGGTCCAAGGCGGTCGCCGCGGTGCGCACCGGCGGGTCGCCCTGGGGCCTGGCGCTGGGGCTGTTCGCGAAGATGACCGGCCTCTTCGTGCTGGTGTACGTCGCGCTGCGCGTCGCCAAGCTCGCGCTGATGCCGTTCGCGCTGGGTTTCTCGGCGCTGGTCGTTTCCATCCTGCTGGTCGGCATGACCGGCGGCGCTCTCGTAGAAGGAGAAGAAGCTCGATGAACCCGCACGCGACCTGGTTCGAGTTCCTGCCCG
>CAZJMY010000360.1:0-1806 GCA_964546845.1 uncultured Myxococcales bacterium
CCAGGACGACGACCGGGGCGTGCTTGTCGGTCCAGCGCAGCAACGCCTCCAGCGCGGGCTGACTGCCGAGAGGTCCCGAGAGCAAAGGGCCACGCATGTGGCCCTGCAAGCTAACATGAGCGCACCATGCCGGCGCGACCCGTCAGCCACTTCTGCGTCGTGCTCGCGCCGGCGGCGGATTCGCCGGCAATCGGCGGCAAGGCGCGGTCACTGCTGAGGTTGGCCGCGGCGGGGCTGCCCGTGCCGCCGGCTTTCGCCGTGACGGCCGACCTGTTCCGCGCTCTCCGGCGCGGCGGGCCGCCCTTGCCGCGGGGACTCGGGGAGCCGGACGCGCTGGCGCGCATCGCCGAGGCGGCCGCGGCCGTGCGCGCCGCCCCCTGGCCGGACGGTTTCGCGGACGAGCTCCGAGCGCGGGTGGCGGCGCTGCCCGGGGCGGCCCGGCTGTCGGTGCGCTCGTCGGCCGAGACGGAAGACGACCGGGACGCGCTGGGCGCCGGCCTCTACACGTCGCGTGTCGGCGTTCGCCCCGAGGACGTGGAGGCCGCCTTGCGCGACGTGCTGGCCGCGGCGGTCACGCCGGCGACGGTGGCGTACCTGGCCCGGCGCGGCCGCGCGGCCGACCAGCTGCCCATGGCGGCGCTGATCCACCCCTTCGTCGCCGGCACGGCCGACGGCACGGCGGCGCTGGACGGCGCGCCCGACGCGGCTCCGCTGATCGAGGCCCGCGGCGCGGTCACCCCTGCCCTTCGCGATCGGCTGGCGGCAGCGCTGCACGCCCTGGTCGCGCGGCAGGGCGCCGTGGAGGTCGAGTGGGCCGCGGACGGGGATGCCCCCGTGTTCCTGCAGCTGCGCGCCTATCGCGCCGGGCGCGCGCGGCGGCCGCCGGCGAATCCTCCCGTGGGCGAACCTGGCTGGCGCTGGGACGCCGCCCACAACCCGCTGCCGCTGTCGCCCGCTCAGGCGGGTCTGGTCGCGCTGGTCGACGCGCGCGGCGCGGTCCCGTTCGCGCAAAAGGTCGTCGGCGGCTACCTGTTCTACCGGCCGCGCGAGGTCGCCGCCCCGGCGACGGCCGCAGGCGCGCGGGCGGCGCTGAACGAGCTGCTGGCGCTGGCCGACCGCCGGCTCGCGAAACCGGAGCCGCTCGAGCAGGCGCTGGAGACCTTCGCCGCGATCTACGAGCCACTGTTCGCGGTGGTCCAACCGGCGGCGCGGGCGGCGCGACGCGCGCTGGAAGATCGGCTCACGAACCTGGGCTTGCCGGCCGCCGAGCTGGTGCCGGCGCTGCTCGCGTCCGTCCCCAGCGCGGCGACCGCGCGCGCGGCGCTGGCCGGCGACCGGTCCGCCTACGCGGCGGCGTTCGGGGACGAAGCCGCCGTCTGGGACGTCGCCGCGCCCACCTGGCGCGAAGAGGCGGCCGCCCTCCCGGCCCGCGCGCCGGTCCCCGCCAGGGCGCCCACGGATCCCGAGGTGGCGGCGGCCCGCGTCCGCGAACGCCTTCCCGAAAGCGGTCGCGCCGACTGGGATCGCCTGGTGGCCGGCGCGCGCGAGGCCTCTGCCGTCGCGGAGGACGACGACGCGCTCTACGCGCGCGCGCAGGCGCACGTGCGCCGCGCGCTGCTGGCGGAGGGCGAGCGTCTGGTGGCGGCGGGCGCGCTGGAGCGCGCCAGCGACGTCTTCTGGCTGCCGCTGGATCTGGTCCGCCGGTCCGCCCGGGGCGAGGCGGCGCTCACGCGCGAGGAGACGTCACGACGGCTGGCCGCCGCCCGCGCCGACGACGCGCGCGCGCGGGCGACGCCACCGCCCCTC
>CAZJMY010000361.1:0-8190 GCA_964546845.1 uncultured Myxococcales bacterium
CATCTGCGACGAGATGAGCCTGATGTACCTGCTGGGAACCGAGATCGACTACGTCGAGGGTCTGCACGGCGCCGGGTTCAAGTTCAACAACCCGAACGTCAAGTCGACCTGCGGCTGCGGCAGCTCCTTCAGCGTTTAGCGGGCCAGGGCTGGCCCCGTCGCCCGCGGCGGGCCAGGCTCTCCTCGGTGCGACGTGGATCCTCATGAGCTGCTGACGCGCGAGCTCGGGCGGGAGCGTGTGTTGCGCACGCCCGAGGCTCTCGAGACGTACGGTCGAGACGAATCGGGCCTGGGCTTCTACCCGCCGGACGCCGTGGTCCTGTGCGAGTCGCGCGCGCAGATCGAGCTCGTGCTGCGGGTCGCCGCCGAGCACCGGATCCCGGTCACCCCGCGCGGCGCCGGCAGCGGCATGACGGGTGGCGCGCTGCCCATCCGGGGCGGCATCGTCCTGTCGACCGAGCGGATGCGGCGAATCCTGGACATCAGCCTGGATGACCGGATCGCGGTCGTCGAGCCGGGCGTCCTGAACGGCGATCTGCAAGCAGCCGTCGAGGCGCAGTCCATGTTCTACCCGCCGGACCCGGCCAGCCTGGCGTTCTGCTCGCTGGGAGGGAACGTCGCCGAGAACGCCGGCGGCCCGCGCGCCTTCAAGTACGGCGTCACCCGCGACTGGACGCTGGGGATGACGGTCACGTTGATGGGCGGCGAGACCATGCGCCTGGGCCGCAAGACACCCAAGGGCGTGACCGGCTACGACCTGACCGCCCTCTTCGTGGGCAGCGAAGGGACGTTCGGCGTGACCAGCGAGATCACGCTGCGCCTCATCGGCCGTCCCGAGGCGGTCGGCACCTTCATCGCCGTGATGCCCGACGCGGTCTCGGCCGGGCGCGCCGTCAGCGCCATCATCCGGCACGGCTACCGCCCGCGCGCGCTGGAGCTGCTGGACCACGCCGCCATCGAGCACGTGCGCCCGCGGGCGCCGTTCACGTTCCCCGCCGACGCAGGCGCGATCGTGCTTGTCGAGCTGGACGGCGAGCCCGAGGGGATGGAGTCCTCGGTCCTGCGTTGCGCGACCGTCTGCGAGACCGAAGGCGCGCGCGAGGTGATCGTCGCCCGCGACGACGCGGATCGCGAGCGCCTCTGGCAGACGCGTCGGCTGGTCTCGCGCTCGCTGCGCGAGGCGCACGCCTTCAAGCTGTCGGAGGACATCGTCGTGCCGCCCGGCTCGATCGCCGAGATGTTGCGTCGGGCGGACGCCGTCGGCGCGCGCCACGGGTTGTTGATGGCGACCTTCGGGCACGCGGGCGACGGCAACCTGCACGTCAACGTCCTCACCGACGAGAACCACCGCGAGCCGTCGGTGGCGGCGCGCATCGACAGGGCGCTGGGCGACGTGTTCCGCGCGGCGCTGGACCTGGGCGGCACGCTCTCCGGCGAGCACGGCATCGGGATCGCCAAGGCCCGCTACATGGCCTGGGAGCAGTCCGCCGAGGTGATCGAGTGGCAGAAGCGCCTCAAGCGGCTCTGGGACCCGAACGAGCTGCTCAACCCCGGCAAGATCTTCGACCCCACCGCGGGTCACCACCACCACTGAGCTGAATTTCGGGCGCTCCTGATCACTGCTGACAGAACGCTGTCAGCAGGGGGGCCGCAGAGTGGGCGGCATCGGTCGCGCGGTCGCGGCCGAGACAAACACCACCTGCCAGGAGAGCCGCCATGTCGAACCCGTTTGCGTACGCCGAGCTGCACACCAACGCCCCCGCCGCCGCCAAGGCCTTCTACGGCCAGCTTCTGAGCTGGCGGATGGAGGACGCCCCCAAGTCGGAGGGGCGGTACACGGAGATTCACCCGGGCGAGGGCTTCCCCGGTGGCCTCACCCAGAACCGCTACGGCGGCGGGTCGCACTGGCTGCCGTACATCAAGGTCGACGACGTGGCAGCATCCACCGAGCGCGCCAAACAGCTGGGCGCGACGCCGCTGACCGAGCTGCAGCAGCTTCCCGAGGGGCGCTTCAGCGTGCTGGTCGACCCGACGGGCGCGCCGTTCGGGCTGTGGCAGCCGGCGGCCTGATTGATAACGTACGGCGCATGCGGCGCGCGGATCGGTTGTTCCGGATCGTGGAACGGCTGCGGCGCCGCAAGCGCGTCACCGCCGCGGCGCTGGCCGAGGAGCTGGAGGTCTCACCGCGGACGATATACCGCGACGTGCAGGACCTGGTCGCCTCGGGCGTGCCCATCCAGGGCGAGGCGGGCGTCGGCTACGCGCTGGCGCGCGGCTTCGACCTGCCGCCGCTGATGTTCACCGAAGACGAGATCGAGGCGCTGGTCCTGGGCGCGCGCATCGTCGAGACGCGGGCCGATCCCGCGCTGGCGCGCGCCGCGCGCGACGTGCTGAACAAGGTCGAGGCCGTGCTGCCGCCGCGGCTGCGCGACCGCATCGCTGAGGCGGCGCTCTTCGCGCCCAACTTCCGGGCGACGCCGGCGGGCGATGCGCTGACCCACCTGCGCGGCGCCATCCGCGGGCGGCGCAAGGTCGCGTTTGCGTACCAGGACCAGTCGGGCGCCGGCACGCGGCGCACCGTGCAGCCGCTGGGCGTCATCTACTGGGGCGCCACCTGGTCGCTGGGCGCCTGGTGCGAGCTGCGCGCCGGCTTCCGGAACTTCCGGACCGATCGGATGGCGGATCTCACCGTCCTCGAGGAGGCCTTCGAACCACAGCCCGGCCGGACCCTGCGCGACTTCTTCCGTCACTACCAGGAAGAAGGGCGCCGCTGACCGCGCGCTACTTCACCTCGATGCCGTCGTCTTCCTTGAGGCGGTCGATCTTGGACTGGCACTGGGCCCTGATGTTGGACCGCATCGCGGGCGTGTCGTCGTGCACCGACTCGTCGAGGATCCCTTCGTAGCTCTTGCACTGCATCCCCGCCGGGTCCTTGTGGCAGAAGTAGTTCCGCACTTTCTCGCAGGGGTTCTTCCGGCTGTCGACCATGATCAGGACCACCCAGACCACGCCGGCCGCCAGGCTGCCGAGGCCCACCGCCGCCATCGCGCGGAACCGCTTCTTGTAGCGGTACACGTCGATCTGGTCTGCCTCGCGGCGAATCTGTTCCATCTGTTCGGGGGTCTCGTCCATGGTCGGGTGGACGAATGATATAACCCCCGCGCATGCCGCGTCTCAAAGTGATCACCAAGGCGACGCGGCGCCCGGTGCGCGCCAAGTGGCCGCCCGACCCGGCCCGCGTCCGGTCGATCCTGGATGCGCTCGAGGACCTGTACCCCGAGGTCGAGTGCGAGCTGGTTCATGAGAACGCGTTCCAGCTGCTGTGCGCGACCATCCTGTCGGCCCAGTGCACCGACGAGCGCGTCAACAAGGTCACGCCGGACCTGTTCCGCCGGTTCCCGACGCCCGAGGCCATGGCCCGGGCGCCGCTGCCCACGCTGGAAAAGCTGATCCGCTCGACGGGCTTCTACAAACAGAAGGCCAAGAGCCTGAAAGGGACGGCCGCGGGGCTGATCGGGCGGTTCAACGGCGAGGTCCCGAAGACGATCGCCGAGCTGACCACGTTGCCCGGCGTCGCCCGCAAGACCGCCAACGTCGTGCTGGGGACCTCGTACGGGATCGCCGACGGGGTGGTCGTCGACACCCACATCCAGCGCCTCTCGATGCGGCTGGCGCTGACCCGCTCGACCGACCCCAAGGGGATCGAGCAGGACCTGATGCAGGCGCTGCCGCGCGAGAGCTGGATCCGCGCCGGCCACCAGATCATCTGGCACGGGCGCCGCGTCTGCTTCGCGCGCAAGCCGAACTGCGCCGGCTGCACGCTGGCGCCGTTCTGCCCGTCGGCCGGCCTGGAAGGTTAGGCCGTCTAGCGGGCGGCCTGGGCGGGGGCTCGCCGGGGCTGGACCTGGTTGGCGCGCGATCGGCGCGGCCGGCGTTCGCCGGCGCGTGCCGGGGTGGGCTTCACCGGCCGGACTAGCGCCAGGGACCGGCGGTGCTGACCGGCGACCAGGATCTTGCGCAGCTTCTCGCGCGTTCGGAAGATGCGGGTCGCCACCGTGCGCGCGGAGATCGAGAGCCGTCGCGCGATCTCGCGCTGGTCCAGGTTGCCGAACTCGAACATCGAGAAGACCTCGCGCGACTTGGCGTCGACGAACAGCAACGCGCGGCGCACGTCGTCCGTGGTGAACGACTCCCAGGCCTGCCGCTCGTCGTCACCGGCCAGCGGAGGGGAAGCAAAGTCCGGCCACTGCGCGAAGGCCAGCAGCTCCGCCCGGCGCCGGCCGCTCCGGCAGCCATCCACGAAAAGGTTGCGCAGGATCGTGGAGAGCCAGCGGTCGGGCGCGTCGCCGGTCCGAAAGAGCGCCCGGCAGCGGAGCCCCTTTTCCACCGCGTCCTGGACCAGGTCGTGCGCGTCGGCCTCATTCCGGCACCAGCGCATCGCGAGCGGAATCAGCTGCGGATAGAACGCGATCAGCTTCTCCTCGAAATCCATGGGCCACGGCTCCTCCCGGGCGGGTGGGTGATGGGTGCTCCCATCTCCTTGACGGGTCCGATTTGCGGATTTTGCGTATGGCGGCGATTATTCGCGCCTCCGTTGCCCGGAGACGTTGGGGGGATCCGATGAACGCAACAGGCCGGCTGGTGACCCGAGGTCGTTCCATGGCGCTGCTGTTGGGGGTGTCGCTGCTGGCCGCCGCGGGCTGCCGGCACAGCCGGGGGCGGCCGTTCGCGATCCCCGTGCCCCCGCAGCTCCAGACGGCGGTGGCCATCGACCGGGAGGGGAATCAGGTGCTGGTCGGCGCCTTTGCGGGCCGCCTGCGGGTGCCCGGGGGCGAGCTGACGAGCGCCGGGGGGACCGACATCTTCGTGACGAAGACCAGCCGGGCCGGAACGCCCGTGTTTCCGCCGCAGCGGTTCGGCGGCCCCGGCGAGGACGCGGCGACGGGCGTCGCCGTCGACGACGACGGCAGCATTGTCGTGTCCGGTACCTTCCAGGGGGAGATCGACTTCGGGGGCCAGCGGCTGAAGGCGCAGGTCCGCCACGCCCTCCAGCGCGCCGTCTTCGTCGCCCGCCTGGACCCGACCGGCAAGGTCGTCTGGGTCCACCAGATCGCCGTCGCCAACCAGCCCACCCAGGTCAGCGTCGCCGTCGGCCCCGACCACAACATCGTCGTCGGCGTCACCGCCACCGGCACCGTCGCCAGCCCCGCCGGCCAAATCGCCCTCCGCGGCCAGAGCGTCACCCTGGAGGTCCTGTCACCCAAGGGCGACCCGACGACGCCGGCGGGCCCGAAGATCATGGCCCTGTCCCTGCCCGTGGGTTGCGCCCACTCGCCGTGCCAACCGGGCGACGTTCTTTTGCCGGGATGCGGGCCCAATTGGTGCGTCGCCTGGATCTGCGACGCGGATTCGTACTGTTGCGACGTTGCGTGGGACGGAGTTTGCGTGGGCGAGGTGGACTCGATCTGTCAGCACAGCTGCAATTGCGGCACGATCTGCGCGCAAGGGAAACCCTTCTATCCTGATGCCTGCCCCTGCACCGGTCAGGTGTACAACCAGGACCCCTATTGCGGAGAGACCTACTGGGACTCGGTGTGCATCGGCGAGGCAAACACTCTTTGCCAGGCCGGCTGCCCCCAGTGATGAGGTAGCAAGCTCGCCACGGCGTCCGACATCAAGGCGCCGTGGCGAAAACGGACCGTAAGAACCGCTCGACCATTTTCAGATCGACGGAATCCGGCGACGCCCGGATCGCCATTACCGCCTCCAGGGACGCCGCAGGCTCACCAGACAGGCTCCCCACGCCGACGAACACATCAGCCGCGTTCGTTGTGGAAGCGCCAGGAGTGGGGAGATCAGAACTGGCCAGGACAGTTCCGTTGAGGTGAAGCTCCAGATGGTCCGCAACCCTCTGGAGTGTGTAGGCGCCCACCGAAGGCTGGTTGATGATCGCATCGGTTGAGACGACGGTATCGTTCACGGCTGCTTGCGGCGCACCGACGAGGGACGGCGGTACGACCCAATCGATGGATATCTGATGGATGTTCGTTCGCGCGCCGTCGGATTTGCGAAAAAACGACACCCGCGCGGTGCTCGATGACAGCCCACCGACGACGATGATTGCGAAGTCTCCGGCTCCGAAGTCCAATGACGGGCTGTTGCCGACGACGAAGCCCGTACCAGGCTGCGTTTGGTCCAGCTGGACACCGTTCGCGATCACGTGGGGAGGCGCGGTGGGGTAGAGGGCGTGGGCGTCGTTGGCTTGGCCGGACTGGTCTTGCCAGACGGAGACGGGGGAGCCGACGGGGGGGAGGTTGGAGGGCCAGAGGAGGAGGACCAGGTTTTTGCGGATGGAGTCGGGGAGCGTGAGGCAGCTGCCGTTGTGGCAGAGCATCGATGGCGGAAGGGCGGTCCCGGCTTCGGCGTCGGGGCCTGCGTCTCGGGCGTCCGCGCCGGCCTCCCGGGCGTCGGGGCGGTCAGGGGCAGCGTCCGTGTTCGAACCCGTGCCGCAGGTCTTCATCCCCGGAGGGGCGCACAGACCGGTCGCAGCACCGCTTTCGATCAGACAGGTCAGCCCGGCCGGACAGCCATAGCCCTCCTCTGGCTTGCACGTGACGCGGCAGTTGCCGTAGTTGATCTCGAAGCAGCCCGACAAAGCGCAGAGCGCTCCCAGGCTGGCGAGGGCTGCGGCCCAGGCAGACATTCCAATTGAGGGACGGATCTCGCGGACCCGCTTTGCACTTTGGCGGGAATATTTTCGGAGAGGTGGTTGCATGCGCAGCAGCGCGTTAGAAGGTGCCTGACCAGCCGAGCAGGGCCGTCGCGGCTGGCGGTGGGGATCCACCGACCCCACCGGCGGCCGCGGGCGGGCGCGAGACGATCAGCAGCGCGACGCCGCCCCCGCCCGCCACGGCCGCCGCGGCGCCCAGCCAGCGCGCCCAGCTGGCGTCGCGCTCGCCCGCGTCGGCCAGCGATTGCGGCCCGCCGGTCCACGGCACGTGCCCATCGATCTTCTCGTTCAGCTCATTCTGGTGCTGGTGTGCTTCCCAGGCGAACGCCGCTGCCGCGCCCGCGGCAACGACACCTGCTCCCACCAGCGTCCAGCCCGCGATCCGCATGACGCGGCGGCGGTGACTGTCCGACTCATCGCCCGAGGGCGCAGGCGGCGAGGCCAGGGCCACGGCCGGCGCGGCAGCGGGCGCGGTGACCGGCGACGGCGGCGGGAGCACCGGCGCCGTCTCGGAAGGCTCGGCCGCTGGCGGCGAAGGAGCGCTCGCCGCCTCCGCCTTCCGCCGGTCGACGCACGCCTGCATCTCGGTCCGCCGCCGGTCGGCGCGCGCGCGGTTCGGATCGTCCGGCGTCGTCGCGGCGATGAAGCGCGAATAGGCGTCCAGCGCGGCGGCGCAGTCATCCTTGGCGCGCCAGACCTGGGCCTGGTTGTACAGGATCGACGGCCGCGGCGAGAGCGCGTACGCCCGGCCGAGCAGGTCCAGGGCTTCGTCCAGCCGATTGCCGTCGTAGGCGCGGGCGGCCTGCTCGATCAGCGCGTCGGCTTCGCTGCCCTTTTCCGCAGCCGGCGGTGAGCCCGGCGGCGCCGGCGCAAGCTGGGCGCGGGCGCCGGCGGGCGCCAGGAGAGCGACAACCAGCACCGCGGCGGCGCGCAGCCGGCCTCTCATTTGAAGATGAATCCGTCCTCCGGATCGGCGGATCGGGGACGCATCTCGGGAGCCGCCGCTTCGCGGTTGGTGGCCGCCCGCGGAACATCACGCGCGACGTCCGGGTGAGCCTCGTCGCGGGCGGTCCGGTCCCGACGAACGGAACGGGCCGCGGGCGGGCGATGGTCGGTCACCGGAGGCGCCGCCGCCGCCACCGCGTGGCTCGCCTCGCGCGGCGCGTCCGCTGCCGCAGCGGTTCCCCGGCCTGCCCCGCTCGGCGGCTCCCGCGCCGGGGTGGTCACCGGCTTCGGCTGCTCGGCGGGCTGCGGCACCGGCGCGGCCGACTGCGCCACCGCCGGAACCGGCGCGGCCGACGCGTGGCTCGGGCCCGGCGAGGCCGCGCGGATCGCGACCAGCGCCCCCACTGCGGCCAGGCCGCCCATGACGAGGCCGCCGCGCAACCAAAGTCGCCGCTGGCGTGGCAAAGGACCCTCCGACGCGACCGACCCGCCAGCGGCAGGAGCGGCGTCGGTCC
>CAZJMY010000362.1:0-10422 GCA_964546845.1 uncultured Myxococcales bacterium
ATCAAAAACAGGACGGCCTTCGCGAGGTGCCTAAGATGATTACGTTGGCCTCATCGGGCTCAAGCGCAGCGGAGGATTGACGATGCACCGATCGATGAGCGACGTGGAAGCGCTCTTGAGCGTGGATGCGGGGAAGGTGCCGCCTGGCGTGGTGGCCTTCTTCGCGCGTGACCCGGAAGCGTCCAAGCGCCGCGTCCTGGCGGCGTTCGCCGTCGTGATGACCGGCGTGACGGCCGCCGCCTACTGGGCCGCCCTGAACCGGCCGTCGATCGCCTTGCTGGCGCTGGCGACCCTGGCCCTGATCATCCAGGCGCTGCCGCCCGAGCGCGACCCGGAGACGGCGCGCTACAAGCGCCCGACCCTGGTCGTGACCCCGAACGGCGTCATCGTCCGGGACGGCTCCGGGCTGCGCAGCTGGACGTTCGACGACCTGGTCGACGTGCGCCCCTACCTGCACCAGCAGCGCATCGGCTTGCTGCTGGCGAAGCGGGACGGGAGCCGCGAGTTCGTGGACACGCTCAGCTTCGAGCGCGGCGAGACGGTGACCGAGCTGATCGGCCGCCGCCTCAAGCCGCGCGAAGCCTAGCCCGACCGCGCCGCCTCAGAACGGGACGGCCAGGCCGACGTAGGCGCCGATGTTCAGGTACGTCACGTTCTGATTGCCCCGTTTTCCCGACAGGCCGATGTCGGCGACGGGCCCGACCGTGACCAGCAGGTGCGGGAGCACGGCGGCGACGATCAGCCCTTCCACGGTCACGGCGAAGGCGGAGCCGGCCGTCTGGTGCGCGTACGTCACGCCCGCACGGGGCCAGATCCCCAGCCAGGGCCCCAGCATCATCGCGTAGCCGACGCGGAACGCGCCTTCGTACCCGGTGTTGCTGCTGGTGCTGGTGTTGGGCGAGATCCCCTGCGTGATCGAGGTGCGGACGAACGTGGCAGCCAGGCCGACGCTGATGGAGCGCGTCACCATCGTGTCCAGCGCCAGCCGCGGCCAGTTGTAGAAGCTCTTGAACGACCCGTCGGAGTCGCCCAGCAGCGTGAACGAATTCACGTGCAAGTTGTTCGACTGGTGCGCGTACGTGTAGCCGAACAGGTGCTCGACCGACAGCAGCCACTGGCCGGCGTCGATGAATTCGCCCGGTGTGGTCGTCGGCGGCCCGGAAGCGGCGGGCGGTGGGGCCGCCGGCTCCGTGGTTTCTGCGCGAGCCGCCGCCGCCGACCCAACGACCGCCACCACCGCGAGGGCCGCCTGCAACGTCCGTTTGAAGTTGCTGGTCATGTCCAGGGTCCTTTCTCCGTCGATTTGTCGTCGTGAGAGACGAGCGGGAGAGGAAACCATCGCCGAAACAGAGGACAACCTCAAGTTCGTTGCCGAAGCGCCCCGTCGCGTACAAGATCGCGGCGGTTCCGTGACGCTGACCGCCGAGGAGCAGAGGCTGGACGAAGATCGGCGGCGGCTCCGCGACTGGAAGCGGTTCGGGCCGTATCTGTCGGAGCGGCAGTGGGGGACCGTGCGCGAGGACTACTCGCCCGACGGCGACGCCTGGCGCTATCTGTCGCACGAGCAGGCGCGCAGCCGCGTCTACCGCTGGGGCGAGGACGGCCTGCTGGGCCTGTGCGACCGCCAGGGGCGCCTCTGCTTCGCGCCCGCCCTGTGGAACGGCGCCGACCCGATCCTGAAAGAGCGGCTCTTCGGCCTGACCGGCCCCGAGGGGAACCACGGCGAGGACGTCAAGGAGCTCTACTACTACCTGGACGCGACGCCGACCCACTCCTACGGGCGCGCGCTCTACCGCTATCCGCAGCGCGCGTTCCCTTACGACCAGCTGGTCGTCGAGAACGGACGCCGCACGCGCGACGACCGCGAGTTCGAGATCACGGATACCGGCGTCTTCGACGACGGCCGCTACTTCGACGTGACCGTCGAGCACGCCAAGGCCGGGCCCGACGACCTGTGTCTGGCGGTGTCCGTCGCGAACCGCGGGCCGGCAGCGGCGCCGCTGTCGGTGTTGCCGACGCTCTGGTTCCGGAACACGTGGTCCTGGGGGCGCGAAGGCGAGGGGTACCTGCCGCCCGAGCGGCGCCCCTGGATGGCGGCGGTCAGCGCGACGGAGGTCGACGTCGCGCATCCGACGCTGGGGCGGTTCCGCTTCGCGGTCGAACCGGCGGGCGCCGCGGTCCCCGAGCTGATCTTCACGGAGAACGAGACGAACGTCGAACGCCTGTTCGGCGCCCCCAACCGGTCGGCGTTCTGCAAGGACGCCTTCCACGCGTACGTCGTCGGGCGCCAGACGGACGCCGTCAACCCATCGCGCTGGGGAACGAAGATGGCCGCGGTGCACGCCCTGGTGATCCCGGCGGGCAGCGAGGTGCGGCTGCGCATGCGCCTCACCGAGGTCACCGCCGAGAACGACGCCGCCCTGCGGGCCCCCTTCGGCGACTTCGAGTCGATCATGACGGCGCGGCGGAGCGAGGCGGACGCCTTCTACGCCGAGAAAATCGGGCCGCTGAGCCCCGACGAGCGCGCGGTCGCGCGCCAGGCCTACGCCGGGCTGCTGTGGTCCCGGCAGCTGTATGAGTACGACGTCCCCATCTGGCTGGCCGGCGACCCGGCGCAGCCGGCGCCGCCCCCCGAGCGGAACGCCGGGCGGAACGCGGACTGGACGCACCTCTACAACCGGGACGTCATCTCGATGCCCGACAAGTGGGAGTACCCCTGGTACGCGTCGTGGGACCTCGCGTTCCACATGCTGCCGTTCGCGCACATCGACTCGGCGTTCGCGCTGGAGCAGCTGATCCTGTTCACGCGCGAGTGGTACATGCACCCGAACGGACAGTTGCCCGCCTACGAGTTCGGCCTGTCCGACGTCAACCCGCCGGTGCACGCGTGGGCGGCGTGGCGCGCGTACAAGATCGCGGCGCCGGCGGGCGCGCGCGACACGCAGTTCCTGGCGCGGGTCTTCCAGAAGCTGCTGCTCAACTTCACGTGGTGGGTGAACCGCAAGGACACCGCCGGCCGCAACCTGTTCTCGGGCGGGTTCCTGGGGCTCGACAACATCGGCGTGTTCGACCGGTCGCTGCCCTTGCCCAGCGGCAACTATCTCGAACAGGCGGACGGCACGGCGTGGATCGCGTTCTTCTGCCTCACGATGCTGTCGATGGCGCTGGAGCTGGCGCAGACCGACCCGGTGTACGAGGACATGGCGTCGAAGTTCTTCGAGCACTTCGTGCGGATCGCCGACGCGATGAACAGCTTCGGCGGCACGGGGCTGTGGGACGAGACGGACGGCTTCTACTACGACCGGCTGCACGCCGGCGGACACGAGGTTTCGGTGCCGCTGCGGTCGTTCGTCGGACTGCTGCCGATGGTCGCCGTGGAGGTGCTGGAGCAGTCGGCGATCAACCGGCTGCCGGACTTCAAGAAGCGGCTGCGCTGGTTCCTGGAGAATCGGCGCGATCTCGCCGAGCGCGTGTCGTTCACCAGCCAGGGGGGCAAGATCCTGCTGGCGATTCCGTCGCGCGACCGGCTGGTGCGGCTGCTGCGCCGGATGCTGGACGAGTCGGAGTTCCTGTCGCCGTATGGGGTGCGGTCGTTGTCGAAGGCGCACGGTGCGCAGCCGCTGCGCTTCGAGTTCGGCGGACAGACGTTGCAGGTCGCGTACGAGCCGGGCGAGTCGCGGCACTGGATGTTCGGCGGCAACAGCAACTGGCGGGGACCGATCTGGCTGCCGGCCAACTACCTGCTGATCGAGGCGCTGGAGCGGTATCACCACTTCTTCGGCGACGACCTGCGCGTCGAGTGCCCGGTCGGCTCGGGGCGGCAGTTGACGCTGCTCGAGGTCGCGTCCGAGCTGTCCGACCGGTTCGCGCGCCTGTTCCTGCCCGACGCCGCCGGGCGCCGCCCCTGCCACGGCGACGCGGTGGCTTACGCCAGCGATCCGCACTGGCGGGACCTGGTGCTCTTCTACGAATACTTCGACGGCGAAACGGGGCGCGGCCTGGGCGCCAGTCACCAGACCGGGTGGACCGCGCTGGTGGTGCGGTTTCTCGAGTCGCAGGCGCGGCGGCGATCGCGATAGCTCATCCGGGTCGTGTGGGTTCCGCGTCGCGGCGTGGCTTGACACAGCCGGTGCGGACGGCACTTTGTAGGATATGGAGAACGTCGTCGGCGCGGTGGCTCAGCGGACACGGGAATCGCTCGGAGCCCCGCGCGCGACGGCGGCCCGTCCGCGCATCTTGCTGGTCGAGGACGACTTCACGTTGCGCGCGTACCTGGCTGAGCTGCTGATTCAAGAGGGCTACGACGTGGTTTGCGCCGCCGACGGAGCGGAGGCGATCGGGCGGCTTCAGCGGGAGGCGGCGGCGCCCGCGGCCATCCTGCTGGACATCATGCTTCCGCGAATGGGCGGCGTCTCGTTTCGACAGGTTCAGCTCCGGTCGGCGGACCTGCGCGACGTTCCGACACTGGCGATGACGGGCACGAGCAACGCCAAGGAGCTGAGCAAACTTCAGTTCGACGCGGTGTTGCGCAAGCCCATCGACCTCGATCGCCTGGTGGACATGCTCGCAAAGTTCTGTCCGCAGAGCTGAGGGCGACGTGAACGGCGATGCCGACGTTCTGATCGTCGGCGGTGGCCCGACGGGGCTGGTGCTGGCGCTGTGGCTCAGCCACATGGGTCGGCGCGTGCGGATCGTCGACCAGACCGCGGCGCCGGGGACGACCTCCCGGGCGCTGGTCGTCCAGGCGCGTACGCTCGAGCTGTACCGGCCGTTCGGGCTGGCGGACGACGTCGTCAGCCGCGGGCTGCGGGTCGAGGCCGTCAACCTGTGGGCGCGCGGCGAGAAGCGGGGGCGGGCGCAGTTCGGCGCCGCCGGGACGGGAATCAGTCCCTTTCCGTACGCGACGATCTTCCCGCAGGACGAGCACGAGCGGCTGCTGATCGATCGGCTGGCGAGCCGAGGCGTCGAGGTGGAACGCGGGACGCGCCTGGTCTCGTTCGAGGCGCGCGGGGATGGAGTCACGGCGCGGCTGCAGCGGGGCGAGGAGGCGCCGACCAGCTGCCGGGTCGCGTACCTGGCCGGCTGCGACGGCGCGCGGTCCGTCGTGCGGAAGGCGATCGGCGCCGAGTTTCCGGGCGGCACCTACGAGCACCTGTTTTACGTCGCCGACGTCGCGGCCAACGGGCCGATGATGGACGGCGAGCTGCACCTGGACCTCGACGAGGCCGACTTCGTGTTCGCGTTCCCGCTGGCGGGGGCGGGACGGGCGCGGCTGATCGGCACCATTCGGGGTGCGGGCGAAGGGGCGGCGGAGAGCGAGGAGGCGGCCGTGAGCTGGGAGGACGTGAGCGGCGAGGTGTTGCGCCGGATGCGGCTTCACGTCCAGAAGGTGAACTGGTTCTCGACGTACCACGTGCACCACCGGGTCGCCTCGCACTTTCGCGAGGGGCGCGTGTTCCTGCTCGGCGACGCCGCGCACATTCACAGCCCGGTGGGCGGGCAGGGGATGAACACGGGGATCGGCGACGCCATCAACCTGGCGTGGAAGCTGGCGGCGGTGTTGCGGGGTGCCGACCCGGCCGTGCTGGACACGTACGAGCCCGAGCGCATCGGCTTCGCCCGGCGTCTGGTGGCGACCACCGACCGCGCGTTCCAGCTGGCCACGAGCCGCTCCGCCGCCGCGCGGCCGATCCGGCGGTCGATCATCCCGGCGCTGCTGCCGCGGTTGTTCGCCCGGCCGGACACCCAGCGGTTGATGTTCCGGATCGTCTCGCAGACGCGCATCGCCTATCGCCACAGCTGGCTGTCCGACGGTCACGCGCACGGCGTGCACGCGGGCGATCGGCTGCCCTGGGTCGACGGCGCCGACGGCGCGCCGGACAACTTCACGCCGCTGACCGGCGTCGCCTGGCAGGCCCAGGTGTACGGCCACGCGTCGCCGGAGATCGCGCGCGCTTGCAACGCGCGCAACGTCGACCTGCGCCCCATGCCGTGGACGGGGGCCTGCAGCGAAGCCGGCCTCGTCGAAGGGGCGCTGTACCTGATCCGCCCCGACGGCTACATCGGCCTCGTCGACGCCAAAGCCGACCCCGGCCGCCTGCAGCGCTACCTCGACGCCCGTCTGTGATCGGCTCAGAGGCCCAGGAGGCGATGGCGGTAGTCGTCGAGGCAGATGTCCGTGACGGCGTCGATCTCCTCCTGCAGCCCGGTCGGTCCCCGTCGGGACAGGACATCGATGGACGTTCCGTCGACGGGATGTTGCACGCAGACCCCCTGGACCAGGATCGCGTTCGTCCGCGTATCCAGCAGCGTCAGCGTCCCTTCGTAAGAGACGCCCACGCCTCCCAGCTTGGCGTTCGTCAGCGACCATCGGGTGGTCGCGAGGCGCAGCACGAGATCGCTTGGAGGCGCGTGCTCCGCGGCGTGGACCACCGTGAGCGATAATCGGTCAGCGAACTGCTTCAGCAGTTGGTCCGCGATGACCTGCGCCGGGTCGCGGAGATGCCGCCTTACGAGCTTGGCATCATCGATTGAGTTCTCGATCGCGGCGCCGACGAGCCCGAACGCATAGCCTACGCCCGCCGTCGCGATCATGAAGGCCGGCGTCCTGGCGAACTTCCCGGCGATCGATCGAGGCCGCGATTGTCGAAGCGCCGTGCGATTGAGCTGAAGGGGCGGCGTCGTCGCGCACGCGAAGTTCAGCAGCGCCAAGGCGGCGGCAACCAACAGTCGACCCGCGCCGATGGTTCGTTGACCTGTCATGGCACCCTTTGACCATCGGCGCTTTCGGCCGGCAACAAAGCGGCGGCATTTGGTTGCGCTGTTCTGAACGTTAGTTCAGTATTGAGCGATGGAGACGGCAATCGAATTGGGCGAAGAGATTGCCGCCTTGGCAACGCAGGTCAATCGCGCGACGCACGGTTTGCTGACGCGCATCCGGAGGTTCGACGAGGTGGAGGGATGGGGCGAGCAGGGCGCCAAGAGCTGCGCCCACTGGCTGACCTGGCGTATCGGCCTGGACCCCGGCACCGCCCGCGAAAAGGTCCGCGTCGCGCGAGCCCTGGGCACGCTACCAAAGCTCGACGAGGCCTTCGCGACCGGCACTCTTTCCTACGCCAAGGTCCGCGCCGTCACCCGCATCGCCACCCCGCAAACCGAGGACCACGTCCTGCAGGTGGCGATGGCCACCACCGGCGCCCAGCTCGAACGAATCTGCCGCCGCCTGCGGCGCGCCACCGAAGCCGAGCAGGAGCTCGCCGAGGAACGCACCTTCCGCGCCCGCGTGCTCGGCACCGGTCTGACGAAGCTGGAGATCGTTGTGACGGCGGACGAAGCCGACATCGTCATTCAAGCCGTGGAGCGCGCGCGTGAGGCGATCGCGACAAAGCAATCCGCCGACCAACCGTTGCCGCGCCCACGGGCAGCGGACGGTTTGATGGAGATCGTCGCGTCGTACCCGGCCGGTCAGCCGACAGCGGATTCAGCCGCCCCCTCACCCAAGGCTCAAGTCGTCGTGCACTTGGAACGCGATCTGACCTCGGACTCACCAACCCTGACCGCCACACTGGACGACGGCACCCCCGTTTCCGCGGAAACGTTCCGCCGCCTCGCCTGCGACGGCGGCCTGGTCCCCGCCACCGTCGACGAACACCACGCCGTCCTCGACGTGGGCCGCCGCACCCGCGCCATCCCCACCTCTATTCGCCGCGCCCTCTGGCTCCGCGACAAAGGCTGCCGCTTCCCCGGCTGCGCCTCCACCCGCTTCCTCCACGGCCACCACATCCAGCACTGGCTCCACGGCGGCCGCACCGCCCTCGCCAACCTCGTCCTCCTCTGCAGCTTCCACCACCGCCAGGTCCACGAAGCCGGCTTCACCCTCACCCTGACCGATGGTGCCGAGGTCGTGGTGCACGCCCCGAACGGCCGCAACGTTTCCGCGGAAACGTCCGACCTGCCGGTCGTCACCTGGCAGACGGATGCATGGCACGAGGCCGGGGGCAGCGCCATCCCAATCCCGTCGTGGGACGGCGAACCGGTCGACTACGACGCTGCGGTGGACGCGCTTTGGCCAGCGGCGGAAAGCGTCAGCACGGCTGGATGTTCCTGACGTAGAGGTTGGTTGGAAGGTCTACGGCCCCGCCCGCTACCCCGCGCGCCGCTTCAGAGTGTTTCCCGTGAACGTGGCCGCCAGGTCCCAGATGGCGCTGGGGAAGCGGTGGGCGTCGGCGAGGACGTCGTCGATGGCGCGGACGATCCAGTCCTCGTCGGACTGACTCAGGCAGAGGGGGGGGAGGAGCTTGATGACGTACATGTCGTGGCCGGCGACCTGGGAGAGGATGCGGTGGCGGCTGAAGAGGGGGAGGACGACCATCTGGCAGTAGAGGCCTTTGGTGGCCTTGTCGACCAGGGCCCAGGCGGCGCGGAGCTTGAGGCTCTTGGGCGGGCCCAGCTCGAGGGCGATCATCATGCCGCGGCCGCGCACGTCGGCGAGCAGCTCGTACTTGGGGACCAGCGCCTTCAGGCGGCCGATCAGGCTCTCGCCGCGCGTGGCGGCGTTCTCGATCAGGCGCTCGTCCTGCAGCACCTGCAGGGTCGCGAGGCCCGCCGCCATGGCGAGGTTGTTCTTGGCGAAGGTCGACCCGTGCACGACGGCGCGGTCCATGCGGTCGAACGTCTTGTCGAACACCCACTTCTTGCCCGCGACCGCCCCCACGGGCACGAAGCCGCCCGACAGCGCTTTGGCGACCAGCACGAGGTCGGGGTCGACGCCCTCGTGCTGCGTGGCCAGGAACTTACCCGTGCGCCCGAGACCGGCCTGCACCTCGTCGGCGACGAACAGCGCGCCGTACCGCTTGCAGAGCCGCGCCGCTTCGGCCAGGTAGCCGGGCGCGGGCAGGTTGACGCCCTTGCCCTGGATCGGCTCGACGATGAAGGCCGCCACGTCACCCGCCTGCAGCGCCTGCTCGAGCGCCGGCAGGTCGTTCCACGGCACGCGCACGGTGTCGGACAGCAGCGGCCCGAACCCGTCGCGGAAGATCGTGTCGCCGTTCAGCGACAGCGAGCCCATCGTCAGGCCGTGGAACGCGTGGTCGCAGTAGACCAGCTTCGATCGGCGCGTGGCCTGCCGCGACAGCTTGATGGCCGCCTCGACCGCCTCCGTCCCCGAGTTGCAGAAGAAGACCCGCTCTTGCCCGGGCATCTGCGCCAGCAGGCGCTCCGCCAGCAGGCCCGCCAGGGTCGAGACGTCCATCTGCACCATGTCGGGCAGGTCGGCGTTGATCACATCGGTCAACATCCGCTTCACCGTCGGGTGGTTGCGCCCGATCGCGAACACGCCGAACCCCGAGAGCAGGTCCAGGTAGCGCCGCCCCTCCGTGTCGTAGAGATACGCGCCCTCGGCCCGCGCGTAGTGACGGTCGAACCCGATGGTCTTCAGGACCTGCACCATCTTTGGGTTCAGGAAGCGTTCGTGCAGCGTGAACTTCTCGCCGGCGCGCGCGCCGAGCATGTCCAGGATCGAATCGGCGACGGACAACTGACCGGCCTGACTCACGACGTTCCTCCGGCGACAATCCTAACAGCGGCTTCGGCGGCGCGGGCCAGAACGTCGGCGCACTGGTTGACCCGCTTGCGCAGCGCCAGCAGGTGCGGCAGCGCCCCCGGGTCGCTGAAGAGCCCGCGCAACACGCGGCCGCGGTTCACGGACCCGCTCGAGTCCGCGCTGCGGTTGAGGATGGCCGGCAGCGCCTCGCCCGCCGTGTCGCTGACGGCGCGCAGGACGACCCACGGCACGCGCGCCTGCTCGGCGGCCGCGACGTAGGCCGCCGACTCGAGATCGACCACCGCCGGTCGCCCGCCCGCGTCCAGCTCGGCCAGGCGCGCCAGGCGGGTCTTCTCCTCGACCGTGTCGGCGATCTTGCGCGCGCTCATCACCAGCGCCGGTCGCCCCCCCGTGTTCTGGGCGAGGGCCGCGATCTGCGCGGGCGCCGCCTCGTAGGCGCGCCCCTCCTCGTCCTTCACGCGCGCGCCGACGATCAGGTCGGCGGTCGCCAGCGCCGGCGTCAGCGCCCCCGAGACGCCCAGCACGACCAGCCCCTGGACCCCGCCGGCGGCCAGCGCCCGCTCGGCGCCGGCACGCGCGTTGCGGGCGCCGTCGCCGGTCACGACCAGCTCGACCTCATGCCCGCCCAGCCGCCCGCCGCCGAGGCGCGCCCGGAGCGGCGCCACCTCCTCGGGCATGGCGGCGACGATGGCGATCCTCACCCCAGGAAGTTCCAGGCGGCCATCCGCAGCATGTCCTTGGGGCTGTTGCGCAGGCCGCGCACGGCCGACGCCTCGAACCCCGAGTGCATCTTGCAGTTCTGGCACTTGTCGTCCTGCCGCGACTCCCAGTACTCCCAGTCGGTGCTGTTCCAGAACGTC
>CAZJMY010000363.1:0-2189 GCA_964546845.1 uncultured Myxococcales bacterium
AGGCGCAGGGCTTCGGCGGCCAGGTCCCGGCGCTGCAGCTCGTTGCCGCCGCTGGCTGCATACCCCTCGCTGAAAACCAGGTAGACCGCGTGCAGGACCGCGCCGAGGCGCGCCGCCGTCTCGGCCGGGGCAGGCAGCTCGAAGGGCACGCCGGACGCCTTGACGGTCGCCTTCGCGCGGCTGATCCGCTGCGCCATCGTGGCCTCGGGCACCAGAAAGGCGCGGGCGATCTCGGCGGTGGTGAGCCCTCCGACGGCCCGCAGGGTCAGCGCGACCTGCGAGGACGGGGACAGCGTCGGGTGGCAGCACATGAACAGCAGGCTCAGGGTGTCGTCGCGCTCGGTGGCGGGGGTGGGCGCCGCGCCGTCCTCGTCGACGGCGGGCTGCTCACGGCGCCGCCGCGCGACCGCGGCCCGGTGCTCGTCGGACCACCGCCGGGAGGCGACGCGGATCAGCCAGGCGCGCGGGTCGTCAGGCTGCCCGTAGCGCGGCCACTGCTGCGCCGCCGCGAGCAGCGCCTCTTGCACGGCGTCCTCGGCGGCGGGGAAGTCGCGGTACCGGCGCATCACCGCCGCGAGCACCTGCGGCGCGAGGTCGCGCAGCAGGCGCTCGCCGGCGCGGTTCAGCAGCTCGTTCACGGGGTTTCGGGGGAGGGCGGAGCGCTCAGGACCTGGCGCAGCTCGATGCCCATGTTCAAGGGCTTGCCGTCCGGGCCGGGCGCGGCGCTGACCTCGGCCGCCAGCGCGTAGGCGCGCGCGGGGCTGTCGACGTCGATGACCCAGTAGCCCGCCAGGAACTCCTTCGTTTCAGGGAAGACCCCGTCGGTGACCGGCTGGCCGTCCTTGCCGGCGCGCACCAGCTTGGCCTGATCGGGCCCGCTCAGCCCCTCGGCGGACACCAGCTCGCCCGCCGCGCTGATCTTGCGGGCGAAATCCTTCATGAACCGGATGTGCGCGTCAAAGGCGCCCTTCGGCCAGTCGGAGATGCGGTAGGGGCCGCCCGCCACGTTCATCATCATCATGTACTTCATGGTTCTCTCCTGGGTTGAGGGGCCCCGGGGACCGGGGCCGTTTTCTGAGTAGACGGCCCCGGGGCCGGGGCCGTTTTGGTGCTTGCAACCCGAGGTCGCGGCCGAAGGCGGCTTCTCGACATGGCCTGTTCGAATTTTCTTCTACCCGATCCTGTAGACTCGGGCGTTCCCCATGCGGCACCCGTACGCCGAGTTCCTGAACCGTGTCGAAAAACCGTCCCGTTACATCGGGGGGGAGTACCAGCAGGTCCGCAAGGACCCGGCGGCGGTGCGCGCCCGCATCTGCCTGGCGTTTCCCGACGCCTACGAGATCGGGATGTCGCACCTCGGCACCAAGATCCTGTACGGCATCCTGAACAAGACGGACGGGATCGCCTGCGAGCGGGTGTTCGCGCCCTGGTTCGACTGCGAGGCCGAGCTGCGGGCGCGCGGGCTGCCGCTGGTCACGCTGGAGACGGCCCGACCGGTGGCTGACTTCGACGTGGTCGGCTTCTCGCTGCAGTACGAGCTGACCTACACGAACGTGCTGGCCATGCTGGACCTGGGCGGCTTGCCCATCCGTTCCTGCGATCGCGGTGAGGACGCGCCGCTGGTGCTGGCGGGCGGCCCGACGGCCACGCACCCCGAGCCCCTGGCGCCGTTCATCGACGCGTTCTTCATCGGCGAGGCCGAGGAGAAGCTGCCGCCGCTGGTCCTCGAGGCCGCCGAGCTGCGGCGTGCGGGCGTGCCCCGTCGCGAGCGCCTGATCCGGCTGGCCGAGAAGTACCCGCTCTACATTCCGGAGCTCTACGCGACGGAGATGGACGCCGACAGCGGCTTCCTGGTCGTGGGCGCGCCGCTGGACCCGCGCGTGCCCGCCCGCCCGCGCCGCGCGCTGGTCGAGGACATCAACCGCTTCCCGTTTCCCGACGATTCGCCGCTGCCGTACGCCGAGGCCATCTTCGACCGCATGGCCGTCGAGGTGGCGCGGGGCTGCACGGAGGGGTGCCGCTTCTGCCAGGCCGGGATGATCTACCGCCCCGTGCGCGAGCGCGACCCGGTGGCCGTGCTGGACGCGCTGGTGGGCGGCGTCAAGAAGGGCGGCTACGACGAGACCGCGCTGACGTCGCTGTCGATGGCCGACTACTCGTGCGTGACGCCGCTGGTGAAGGCGGCGATG
>CAZJMY010000364.1:0-1778 GCA_964546845.1 uncultured Myxococcales bacterium
CAGCTGATGCCGCACACGTTCTATCTGGTCCCGAGCGGCGAAGGGGTCGGCCTCACCTCGCTGGCGCTGGGGCTGGTGCGGGCCCTCGATAACCGCGGGATCCGGGTGGCCTTCTTCAAGCCGATCGGGCAGCCGGTCGGGCACGACACCGGTCCCGAGCGCTCGACTTACTTCATCCGGCGGCTCAGCCCGCTGACCCCCGCCACGCCGATCTCGCTGGAGGAGGCCGAACGGATGATCCTGGCCCGCCGCTCCGACGACCTGCTCGAACGGGTCATGCGCGACTTTCACGCCTCGGCCGGCGGCGCCGACGTGGTGGTGGTCGAGGGGCTCGTGGCCGTGCGCGGCAGCCCCAGCGCCTCCGAGCTGAACCCACAGCTGGTCCAGACCCTGAGCGCGCAGGTGATCCTGGCCGGATCGCTGGGGAGCACGCCCCTGTCCGAGTTCGAGGCGCGGCTCGAGCTGGCGGCGGCCCACTACGGTGGCTTCGGCGGCGGGCGGGTGATCGGCTGTCTCGTGAACCGGGTGCCCGCGCGGCTCGCGACCGACGCTGGGCTCGGCATCAAGCCCGAGCTGAACGTGATCGGTGCGGTGCCGGAGAACCCGGAGCTCACCGCCTGCCGCACCGTCGACATCGCCCGCCACCTGGAGGCGGACACCGTGCACGAAGGCGAGATCGCCACCCGTCGGGTCAAGAAGATGAGCGTGCTGGCCAACACCGTCCCGAACCTGCTGGGTGCGCTGACGGCCGGGTCGCTGCTGATCACGCCCGGTGACCGCAGCGATGTGCTGCTGGCGGTGGCGATGGCCGCCGCCAACAAGATTCCGCTCTCGGGTTTGATCCTGACCGGCGGCCTCGCGCCACCGGCGGCGCTCGTGGATCTCTGCCGGCCGGCGCTGGCGAGCGGACTGCCGATCCTGAAGGTCGAGTGGTCCACCCTCGAGACCGCCACCCGCCTCGGCCAGATGAGCACCGAGGTGCCGATCGACGACCTCGAGCGCGTCCAGCGGGCGATGGACTTCGTGGCCCAGCACATCGACGCCGACTGGCTGGTGCGGCACGCGCAGGTGCCGGTCGAGACGCGGATGTCGCCGTCTGCGTTCTGCTTCCGCCTCACCGAGCGGGCGCGCGCCGCTGGAAAGCGGATCGTGTTGCCCGAAGGGACGGAGCCCCGGACGGTGCGGGCCGCGGCCATCTGTGCCGACCGCGGAATCGCCCGCTGCGTGCTGCTGGGCGACCCCGAGGAGGTGAGGCGGGTGGCCGCCGCGCAGGAGGTGGCGCTGCCGCCTGGCGTCGAGATCCTCGATCCGGCCGTGATGCGGGCCAACTACGTCACGCCGCTGGTCGAGATGCGCAAGCACAAGGGGCTGACCGCGCGCGCCGCGGCCGAGCTCTTGGAGGACAACGTCTGGTTGGGGACGGTGATGCTGGCGCTCGACGAGGTGGACGGGCTGGTCTCGGGCGCCGCGCACTCAACCGCCAACACCATCCGCCCCGCGCTGCAGATCATCAAGACGCGCCCGGGGGCCCAGGCGGTCTCGTCGATCTTCTTCATGTGCCTGCCCGAGCAGGTGCTGGTGTACGGAGACTGCGCGGTGATCCCCGATCCGGACGTCGAGACCCTGGCCGACATCGCCATCCAGAGCGCCGACAGCGCCGCCCAGTTCGGAATCGACCCCCGGGTGGCCATGATCAGCTACTCCACCGGCGAGTCGGGGTCGGGCTCCGACGTCGACAAGGTGCGGGCGGCGACGCGGCTGGCCCGCCAGCGGCGCCC
>CAZJMY010000365.1:0-3648 GCA_964546845.1 uncultured Myxococcales bacterium
GTCCTCCAGCGGCAGCGCCAGCTCGGCGGTCCAGCCCGTGTCCTTGTCGTCGCGCTTGTTCAGCGTGCCGTCGACGTGGACCTTGGCGACCAGCTTCGAGTTCCACGAGAACGGCTTCATCTGCGGGTCGACGGTGTCCTCGTACCGCCGCACCGTCGGCAGGTAGGTGTCGAAGATGTTGCCGTTCGGCGCGACCTGCAGCTCGATGTACGTGCGCCCGTTGCCGTCGGCGTCGATCATCAGCTCGTCGGCCTCCTCGGTCCACAGCTTGTCGTCGCGCTTGCCGAGGTCGGTCCACACGTCGTCGTCGGCGTTGTCGAACGCGACGTAGAGGTTCTTCTTGTCCCACAGCAGCTTGGCCTGCGTCTGGATCGACGCCGCCCCGCCGGTCATCGTGTTCACGAACGGGCCCGTCGACGCCGCTTCCGTCCAGGCGGCGTCGTCCAGCTTGCCGTCGATCTTGACGGGCTTGGTGATCATCCGCGCGACGTAGCGCCGCCGATCGTTCGTCCCCGCCGACCGCACGGGGATCGACGCCGCCAGCACCCGCCCTTCGGCGTCGTGGGGCCCGGTGCGGATCGGCATCCGCTCGGCCCCGCGCCACAGGCCCACGTAGACCTCGACCACCGGGAACGACCACCCGTCCGGGATGCGCACCGCGTGGACGTCGCGGATGATGTCGCCCGGCTTCCAGGCGTTGACCGGGTACTTCCCGTCGACGGGCGCGTGGTCGGCGTTGACGTAGTTCTGCTTGCCCGGCCCCTCGAGGTGCGTGAACGTCCGCCAGCCGTCCCCCGGGCTGGCCAGCACCTTGAAGTACTGCGTGAGCTTCAGGTCCTTGCCCGAATCGGCCGGCAGCGGATCGGCGTCCAGGCCCAGAAACACGACCTTGCCGTCGAGGTCGGCGTTGACGGGGTACCGCGGTGAGGGGGGCGCGGACAGGAGGTTCTGCTTCGCCGCCGTGAGGTCGGCGCTGCTGGGCTTGTCCTGATCCTGCTCGACGCAGGCGAGCGCGGCCGAGACCACCAGCCCGACCAACAGCGGAACCGCACGGGTGCGCATGGCGCCGTTTCTAACCAAGCGGGTCTCCGTTTGCAACGCGCCGCGCGCTCACCTTTTCCGGCGGCGGCAGCGGGCCGCGCCCCTGGACCCCGCGCACCAGCACCTCGACGATCGCCTCGGCGCGCGCCAGTGTCTCCCGGACGCCGATGCGCGTGGCGTCCAGCCAGTGTCTGTTCGCGTTGCACGAGGGCACGCCCCAGGCGTCGATGCCGGCATGCCGCGCCAGGTAAAGGGCGCGCGGCAGATGATAGGCCTGGGAGACGACCAGCAACGAGTGCACCCCGATGGCGGCGGCGTCGGCCATGCTGGAAGCCGTCCGGTAACCGCCCCGGTCGACGATGATGTCGCCGGCGGGCACACCGCGGGCCTCCAGCCAGGCCGCCATGGTGGCCGGCTCGTCGTAGTCGACCTCGGGGCGGTACCGCCCCGAGACGATCACCCGTCGCGCCCGACCGGCCGCGTACAGCTGGCGCCCCGCCTCCAGCCGGCAGGCGAGCTCTCTCGACGGCCGGCCACCCGCGAAAACGCGGTTCCCCAGCACCAGCGCGTAGGGCTGGATCGGCGCCTCGGCCGCCTGGGCCAGCCGGCGTGCGCGCGTCGCCGACAAGAGGTAGGCGTTGCCCGCTCCGATCAGCAGAGCGAACACCACCAGACAAGCCGCCAGCCACCGCCCCCAGCGCCGAGGCGCCCGGGCCGGCGGCGCGTCAGACATCGCGATAAACCTTGGCCGCCCCGATGTGCCCCAGGCGGTGCCACCGCACGTACTGGCGGGACAGATGGAACAGGATCTCGGCCCGGGGCATCCCCTCCTTGACGACGCGGTCGACCCACTCGAGGACGACCTCGCGCGCGTCGGGGGGATGGAACAGGAAGGTGCGCCCGAACACGACCCGCTCGCCGTCCCAGATGAGCCGCGCCTCGAAGACGTCGCCCGGGGCGACGCCGGCCGTGTTGCGCCGCTCGAGAACGGAGAACTGCGCGCCGCCGATCAGGTCCTCGACCTCCAGCACGCGATCCGCGGTCGACGACAGCTGAAACAGGCTGCGGTGGGTGGTCGCCAGCGCCGCGATCTGCCGCCGCTCGTCCGGCGGCCGGCCGGCGCTGGTCTGCACGGCGTGGACAATCGGCACCTGCCCCCCTGCCCCCGCGGACGGCCGCTCGAGCAGGTACCACTCGAGGAACGAGGCCATGCGCCCCTCGAACAGCTCCGCGTCGTCGTCGAAGACCCGCCCGGCGCGATCGAAGAACTCGTCGCGCGCGCGCATCGCCTCCAGCCGATACTCGTTCTCGCTGTAGCGCTCCGTCAGCCGGTCGAGCAGCCCGTAGATCATGCTCAGCGACGGCGGCGCTCTTCCATCGACTTGCAGAAGCGGTCGAAGAGGTAGCCTGCGTCGTTCGGGCCGGGCGACGCCTCGGGGTGGTACTGCACGCTGAAGACGGGCAGCTCGCCGTGGCGCATCCCCTCGACGGTCTTGTCGTTGAGGCTGATGTGCGACAGCACCGCCTTCCCCGCCATCGAGTCGACGTCCACGGCGAAACCGTGGTTCTGCGACGTGATCTCGACCTTGCGGGTGGTCAGATCCATCACCGGGTGGTTCGCGCCGTGATGACCGAACTTCAGCTTGTACGTCTTGCCGCCCAGCGCGAGCCCCAGGATCTGGTGTCCCAGGCAGATACCGAACACGGGCACCTTCGCCGCGCACAGCTCGCGCGCCGCCTCGACCGCGTAGCCGACGGCGGCCGGGTCGCCGGGTCCGTTCGAGAGGAAGACGCCGTCCGGCTTCATGGCCAGCACCTCTCGCGCCGGCGTCGTGGCCGGCACGACCGTCACGTGACACCCCGACGAGCGCAGGTGGCGCAGGATGCCGCGCTTGATGCCGTAGTCGTAGGCGACGACCTTGTGACGCACGGGCGGCGGCTGAACGACCCCGCGGCTGGGCGCGCGCGGCGCCTGCCACAGCGGCTCGTCCCACTCGTAGGCCGTGCTGGTCGTGACCTCGCGGACCAGGTCGCGCCCCTCCAGCGAGGGGTGATTGCGGGCGCGCGCCACCGCGCCGGCCGGATCGCCGACCTTGCGGGTGATGACGGCGCGCTGCGCGCCCGACAGCCGGATCCGGCGCGTCACGGCGCGCGTGTCGATGCCGGTGATCCCGGCGACGCCGTGGGCCGCCAGCAGCTCGTGCAGCGACCCGGAGGCGCGCCAGTTCGAGACGACCGGCGAGAGGTCGCGTACCACGAACCCGGCGCACCAGGGGCGCGAGGACTCGAAGTCCACCGGGTTGACGCCCACGTTGCCGATCTCCGGGGCCGTCATCGTGACGATCTGCCCGCGGTACGACGGATCGGTCAGGACCTCTTGATAGCCGGTGATCGCGGTGTTGAAGACGATCTCGCCCGCGCCGGCGACACCGTCGCTGTCCGCGGCGCCGAAGCCGAAGCCCCGGTAAACCGTCCCGTCCTCCATCGCCAGCAGGGCCGGCGGCAGATCCTGGTCGTTCCTGTCTTGTGCGGTGGTCACGGGGTTGCCTCTCCGGGGTAGACGATAGCACCGCCGACGATCGTCATCACCGCCCGTCCGCGCAGCGC
>CAZJMY010000366.1:0-2375 GCA_964546845.1 uncultured Myxococcales bacterium
GACGGCATGCACCCGAACGGCTTCACCGACAGGGTCATGTGCGTCTTGTTGTGGAGCACGTTCAGGATGAACTTGCCCACCTCCATGTGCCCTTCGCCGCCGCGGACCTGGTTGTTGTAGTACTTGTTCGCCGTCTCGGCGATGAGGTCCATGTCCGGCAGGTGGTAGCCGTGGTAGCCGATGGCGGCGCCGAACGTGTGGAACGCGGCGCGGATCGCCAGGTCGGCCACGAACAGCCCCAGCAGCTTCTTGCCGAACGCCGCGTCCTTCAGCGACTTCTTGGCGTTGTCGAGGCCGCGCAGCTCGGCGCGCAGCTTCGTGTCGTAGCGCCCTTCCCACAGCATGAAGAGCAGCCAGTTCGTCACGAACTGGATGTCGCACTCGGCGCCTTCTTGCTCCAGGAAGCTCTGCAGCTGGTAGTTGCCGTCGCCCTCGGTCGTCATGGCCCAGAACTCGCCGATGATCGACACGCGCGGCGCCGGGCGCGTCCAGTCGCACTGGATCTTCTTGAACTCGTTCCGGGCGCGCCACAGCGCGCGCAGCACGGACGTCTGGTTCGTGAGCGCCTCGTGCACCCACTTCTTGGCCTGCTCGATGACGCGGTTCGTGGCGCCAGCCTCGACCTCGAACGGACGCAGGCGGTAGCCCATCCCGTTGATGACGTCGCCGGCGATGATCGCCGTCAGCAGCGTCATGAAGAACTTGGGGTTCATCACCAGGCCGGCCTCTTCGCCCGTCGCCTGCTTGAGCCCGCCTTTCTGCTGGAACAGCAGCACGCGGAAGCCGTCGAAGCCGGCGTCGCGCAGCGCCTTGCGGTACTCCGTCGCGTACATGCCGAAGCGGCAAGGCCCGCAGGCGCCCGCCGTCACGAACACGTACTTCTCGACCGCCTCCTGCTGGGTGATGCCGTCGCGCGCCGCGCGCTCGGTCAGAAACTTCACCAGGTTCCCGACCGTGAAGTAGGTCGGGTTGCACTGACCGCGGTTGCCGAACTCCTTGCCGTAGCGAAGGGCGTCGTTGTCCGGGCAGTCGATGACCTCGACGTTGTAGCCGAGCCCCTTGAGCCCGCCCTGGATCAGATAGTCATGCGCCCGCGTCAGGCCGGAGATCAGCAGCGTGGTCTCCTTGCGCTGGCTGGCCTTGAAGTCCGGCGAGACCATCTTGTCGACCCAGTGCAGGTCGGTCTCGGCCGTCTTCAGCCCCAGCTTGGCGGCCTCTTCCTGCTCGAACGCCTTCAGCTGGGCTTCGATGTCGTCTTCGCCCAAAACCGGCAGCTTGAACCCGTTGCTCTCTTTGGCGGTTCCCATGGTGATCTCCCTCAGATGCGCGCGACGTTTTCAGAGCCAGGGCGCTTGATCCCCAACTTGACCACCCCGGCGCGCGCCAGCGCCTCGGCGTCTGCTGCTCGTTCGACTTCTTCGCTGATCGCGGGGCGGCGAGCCGCCTCGTAAGCGCGCACGCGGGCGGTGACCTCTTCGATCATCCGCTCGAGCGCCTCGTCCTTCACCTGCCGGTCGGCCAGCTGCTTGGCCTTCGCGCCCAGCAGCTCGAGCCGCTTCTGGTCGATCCGGTGTGACAGCTCCGCCTTCTTGGCCGAGACGTCGTCCAGCCGCTCCTTGTGAAGCCCCAGGCTGTGCGCGTAGGTCTTCACGCGGATCTTGATGCTGCCGCCCGGCTTGTTGGCGTCGATGTCGTGCAGCGCCGAGTACGGCGTGCCCGCCGCGCTGACGATGCTGTCGATGATGCCGTAGGTGGGCGCGTCGTGGCCGCACTTGAAGCTGCTGAGATCCAGCAGGGCCACGTTCGGGTGCCGCGCGGCGAACTTCACCGCCCAGACCTTCTGCGACGAGTTCGCCGAGTAGTTCTCCGGCCACACGTCGTTGATGTCCAGCGGCGACTGGATCTTGCCGGCCTTGAGGTCCTCGCCGAAGTACTTCGACAGCCACTCCTTGTCCTTCGGGATCGACCGGATCGACAGGATCGGGTAGCCGAGGATCTGGAACTCCTCCGGGATCGAGTGGTTCAAGCCCGGGTCCAGGTGGTACGGGCGTCCGATCATGAGGATGGCGACCCGGTCCTCCTTCTCGACCTGCTCGAGGATCGCCTTGCCGCGCGCCTGCATCTCGGCGTCGATCTTCGCCAGCGCCGCGAAGCCCTGGCTGACGGCGAAGTCGGACTCGTCTTCCGTCACGCCCAGCCGCGGGCCCCAGGCCTCGAAGAGCTGCTTGCGGCACAGCGTCTGCTCGATCAGCGAGACGGCCGGGTCCAGGTACTCGATGCCGCGCACCGCGAAGAAGTTGGTCTCCTTCGTGAACGCCGCCTTCAGCACGTTGGGCGCGCCGGCCACGATCGGGCAGCTGGCGTGGTCCATCGTG
>CAZJMY010000367.1:0-5487 GCA_964546845.1 uncultured Myxococcales bacterium
CGCCCGGTCCCCTCCAGCCGCGCGCGCAGCGGCAGGTAGTTCTCGATGATCCCGTTGTGAACGACCGAGACGCTGCCGACCCGGTGCGGGTGGGCGTTGGCCTCGCTCGGTCGGCCGTGGGTCGCCCAGCGCGTGTGGCCGATGCCCAGCGTCCCGTCCGGCATCTCGCGGGCGACCATGGCCTCCAGCCCGGCCAGCTTGCCGCGGCAGCGCAGCACCTGGGCGCCACGGCTGCCCACCACGGCCACGCCCGCCGAATCGTACCCGCGGTATTCCAGCCGCCGCAGCCCCCCCAGCAGGATCGGAGTGGCCTGCCGTGTCCCCACATACCCAACGATGCCGCACATGATTCCAAAATCTTAACTCATCGATCCGGCTCTGCCGAGACCCACCCCCGGCGATTTCCGTAGGGTCGCTTTCGTGAAGCGCCTGTCCTACGTGTCGCACCTCCTGCGTTGCGCCGGGCAACCGGCGCGCATAGCATCGGCGCTTTCGATGCGGCGCCTTTCCTTGGACGGCTGGAGCGAACGCCAGACCGCCCTGTTCGTCATCTGTATGGGGCTCCTGCTGTACATCCCGTTTGCGGGGTCGTACGGCCTCTACGATCCCTGGGAGACCCACTACGGCGAGGTCGCCCGCCAGATGATGGAGCGCGGCGACGCCATCAGCCTGTGGTGGCCGGGGGCGCCCATCGACCCGGACCATTTCTGGTCGAAGCCGGTGCTGTCGTTCTGGATCATGGCGCTGTCCATGACGCTGTTCGGGCTGCGACACGCCCCTTCAGGCACCATGGCCCTGTCGCACCGGCCCGAATGGGCGATGCGGCTGCCGTTCGTCCTGTGCGGCGTGCTGGGCATGCTGGGCCTCTACCTCTGCGTCTCGCGGTTCGTCAGCCGGCGCGCGGGCGTGCTGGCGGCGCTGGTGGCCGGGACGTCGCCGCTTTACAGCCTGGTCGCGCGTCAGGCGATGACCGACATGGCGTTCGTCGGCCCGATGACGATGGCGCTGGCGCTGGGCGCGCTGGCGCTGTTCGACGACGAGGACCTGCCGCTGCCGCGACGGGAGACCCGCGTCGGGCGCTGGACGCTCTCCTGGCCGCGGCACCATTTGTTCTATCTGGCGGCCGGGCTGTTCGCGGTGGTCTCGCTGCCGCAGCTGATCGTCAACGTCGCGCAGCTGCGCTGGACGTTCGCGCTCGGCGGCCGCCAGTTCGACCTGCCCGGCGGGCTGGTGATGATCCCGTACTTCGTCGGGTTCGTCGCGTTCTTCCCGCTGACGGCGCGGCTTCGCTACAAGGCGCCGCTGTACCTCAACGTCGCGGCGACGCTGTGCGGGCTGGCCACGCTGGGCAAGGGGATCGCGGGGCTGGCGCTGCCGGTGATCGTCTTCGTGGCGTACCTGGGGTTCACCTGGAACTGGGGGCGCCTGCGGCGCGCGCAGCTGGGGACCGGCATCTTGCTGGCGCTGCTGGCCTGCGCGGTCGTGGCGGTCCCCTGGCACCACGCGATGCTGGTCCGCCACGGCAAGCCGTTCTGGGACGAGCTATACGGCGAC
The DNA here is from genome assembly GCA_964546845.1 of uncultured Myxococcales bacterium. Classification (GTDB taxonomy): domain Bacteria; phylum Myxococcota_A; class Polyangia; order Fen-1088; family Fen-1088; genus JADGRB01. Next base: position 1,555 of record CAZJMY010000367.1, read on the forward strand.
AACCACTGGCGCCGGCTGGTCGTGGGGCGCCACGGCGATCGGGGGACGTTCGAGTACTTCATCCGCGAGCTGGGGTACGCGGTGCTGCCCTGGCTGGCGATCGCGCCGGCCGCGCTGGCGACGGCGGTCATGCGCCGGCCGGACACGACGGCCGATTCGCGCCGGCAGGGGATGATCTGGTTCGGCGCGATCTGGTTCGTGTCGGCCTACGCGGTCGTCTCGCTGTCGGTGACCAAGTTCCACCACTACATCCTGCCGGCGCTGCCCGGGCTGGCCATCGTCGTGGGCTGCTTCATCGACGACCTCTTGCGGCGGCGCGACACGCGGACGGCGGCGGCGACGGCGGTCGTGGGCGTCCCGCTGCTGGCGCTGGTGATGGTCGACCTGGCCTTCGCGCCCAAGGACGCGCAGCACTTCATCTGGCTGTTCTCGTACGACTACATCAACACGCCGCAGGGGCGGCCCTGGCCGCCGGCGCTGGATTTCCGGGCGGCGCTGATCGCGTTCGCGGCGCTGTTCGCGCTGACCACGCTCGCCATGGGATGGCGGCGCTTTCAGCGCGCGGCGGCGCTGGGCCTGTGCGTGGGGGCGGTGGCGTTCACCTACTTCCTGCTGGACGGCTACATGATGAAGGTGACGCCCTACTGGACCCAGAAGGGGCTCATCGCCACCTACTACAAGCTGCGCCGCTCGCCCGACGAGAAGCTGTTGGTCTGGCAGATGTACTGGCGCGGCGAGAACTTCTACACGCAGAACGAGATCTTCGAAGGGCCGCTGGCCGAGCGAACCGTGTTCCTGGGCGACCGCAACGCGGAGAACCTGAAGGCGTGGATGGAGCACCACCGCGGGCGGCGGGCGTTCCTGCTGATCGAGCGGATGCGCATGAGCAGCGTCGAGGGGATGGTGCCCGCCGACGCGAAGCCGTCGCTGAAGATCGTCGATGACGGCAACATGAAGTTCGTGCTGGCGGCCGTCCAGCTCTGACGCCGCCCTCCAGCTGGGCCCTTGCGACCCGTAAGGGCCAGAACAGTCCATTGACAAGCACACTCTGAAAATCGAACATTCCGGAACTTTTCTCGTTCTCTTCACTTCTGTTTCTTCCGGAGGTTCGTCGTGGCAAAGCGTCTCGGTTTCGGGTCCGCGCTCCCTGTGGCGCTGGTCGTGGTGGCTCTCTCGGAGCTCGGGTGCGGCGGCGGATCCTCCGGCTCTGGAACGGGTGGCGCGGGCGGCCGGGCCGGAAGCATCGGCGGCGGCGGCCATGGCGCCGGCGGCACCGGCGCGCTGGGAGGCGTCTCGGGCGGCGGCGTCTCCGGCGGCGGCATCTCCGGGACCGGCAACCTGGGCGGCGACGTCTCCGGCGGCGGCAACCCCGGCGGTGGGAGCTCCGGGGGCGGGGCCTCGGGCGCGGCGGGCGGAGTCGCGGGCGCCGGTGGTCGCGGCGGCGCGGCCGGTCACCCGGCGACCGACGCGGGCGCGGACGCGTCGCGCGACGGCGGCGCCACGGATGCCCACCACGCGGACGCGGCAACCGACGCGAACCCTGACGCGTCGGACGCGGCCCCCACCACCTGCACGAACGCCTGCGTCCTGGGCTCACACCAGTGCTCGACCGGCGGCTCGGCGACCTGCATGACCGGGAGCAACGGCTGCACCTTCTGGGGAACGCCGGCCGCCTGCCATGGCGTCACCACCTGCGCGGCGTTGACCGGGCTCTGCACCTGTCCGGCGGCGCCGGCCGGCTGCACCGCCGCTGGCACCTTCTGCGACGGCAACGGCAACGTCGTCACCTGCACGCGCGACGCCCAGGGGTGCTTCTCCGCCTCGGCGCCGCTGGCCTGCCCGGTCGACGAGACCTGCCAGGGAACGTCGCCCAACGCGGCCTGCGCCTGCCACAACGATGCGGCCTGCAACGGGACGAACACCTACTGCCTGAACGCCTCGACGGTCGCGACCTGCGGCAGCGACAACAACCAGCCGGCCTGCAACGTGGTCGTCTCCACGCACTCCTGCGGCGGCTCCAGCGCCTGCGTGGGCGGCGCGTGCGTCTGCCCGGCGGCCGGCACCACGGCCGGGACCGGGTGCCCGACGCTGAACGCCACCCTCTGCGCCGGCACCGACATCCTGACCTGCGTCGCCGAGGCCAGCAGCGGCTGCAACGTCTGGCAGGCGTCGACCCATTGCGGGACGACCGGCCTGACCTGCGGAACCAAGGCCGGGACCGGCCCCGCCTGCCAGTGCCCCGAGAACGCGGGCACCGACGTCTATGTCGACCCGGCGGCTGGCAGCGACATTGCCGGCGGCTTGTTCCCGACGGGCGCCCAGAGCCCGCCGGCCTGCCGGTTCGCGACGCTCAGCTACGGGCTGAGCAAAGTCGGCGCGCCGGGGCGGGTGATCGCGATCAGCGCGACGGTGCCGGCCACCTTCACGAGCGAGACGTTCCCGCTGATCGTTCCGGCGGGCGTCAGCGTCGTCACGGCCGACGCGACGCCGACCGCAGCCGACTACGTGATCGCCTACGGCGGCGGCGTCGGCAGCGTCATCACCATGGGCGACGCCAGCCTGCTCCGCGGCTTCACGATCAACGCCAGCGGCGCCGCGGGGTCGATGGTGAGCTGCACGAAGGGCGCGATCGGACTGGACACGGTGCTGCTGAACGGGGGCGGCGCGATCGGCAACGGCCTCGAGGTGGGCAGCACCTGCAGCGCCACGCTGCAGTCGGTCTCGGTCGTCGATTTCGCTGCCGCGGCGCTGAACGTCTCGACGTCAGGCGCCGTGAACATCACGGGCGGCCTGCTCAGCGCGTCGCTGGTCGGCCTCTTGCAGACGAACGGAAACGTGACCGCCGGGGGGCTGTCGGTGCAGAGCAATGGGCAGTACGGCATCCGCCTCTCGCCCGGCGCGACGGGCACGCCGACGCTGGCGCTGGCGGCGCAGACCACGGTCGACAACAACGGCACGACCGGCAGCTTCGCCGGCATCTCCGTGGCCAAGGGGACGCTGACGGCCGCCAACACGCACGTGGCCGGCAACGGCGGCCCCGGCATCGAGCTCGCGGCCAGCGGGCCGTACAACCTCACCGGCGTGCAGGTGTCGAACAACGCCAAGTCGGGCGTCGCGCTGGCCAGCGGCGCGCTGACGTCCAGCGGCCTGGCGGCCATCGCCAACGGCGGCGACGGCGTGACCGTCGCCGGCGGCAGCCTGGCGCTGACCAACGCCACCTCGTCCTCGAACGCAGGCAACGGCGTCAACTGCGCCGCGGCCGTGCCCGTGGACGTCAGCGGCGGCACGATCAAGAACAACACGGCCGCCGGCATCAGCTGCGGCGTCGGCACCCTGACCGTGCATGACGGGACCGAGATCGCCGTCAACGCCACCGGCCTTCAGCTGACCGGGGCGACCGCCACGATCACGGGGGCCAACGTGCACGACAACACAGGCGCCGGCATCGTCGTCAACCAGTCGACCGGGGTCACCGTGCAGATCAGCTCGGCGGCCAGCCCGGTGACGGTCGCCAAGAACCAGCTGCAAGGGATCGTGATCCAGTCCGCCCCGCCCGTCACGGGCAGCGGCGCCAACTCCGTCACCGTCGACAGCGCCATCGTCAGCGGCAACGGCAGCTTCGGGATCTACCTGCAGGGCAACGACGGCCCGGTCGCGACGACGATCAAGGGGAACGCCATCATGGGCAACGCCGACACGGGCCTCATGATCGAGCAGGGGGGCGCGAACACCACGACCGAGGCCATCCAGAACAACGACGTCAGCGGGAACAACGTCAAGGCCTCGCCGCGGAACGTGGGCGGGATCCTGTTCAACACGACCAGCACGCTGACCAGCTTCATCGGGAACAGCGTTCACGCGAACGGGGGCGACGAGATCGGGTTCAACGCGCTGCCGGGCGGCGGCGGCACCAAGTGGGTCATCACCCCGCCC
>CAZJMY010000368.1:0-1540 GCA_964546845.1 uncultured Myxococcales bacterium
TACGAGTACTGCGAGGAGTTCGCGCGGGCCCACACCGAGAGCTACCCGGTCGCGTCGCGCTTCGTGGCGCCCGAGCTGCGCCCGCACCTGGTCGCGCTGTACGCCTTCGCGCGCAGCGCCGACGACTTCGCCGACGAGCCCGAGTACGAGGGGCGCCGCATCGAGGCGCTGGACCGCTGGGAGGAGGCGCTGCACCGCTGCTTCCACGGCGAGGCGGAGCACCCCGTCTTCATCGCGCTGGCCGACACCATCGACAAGCGCGACCTGCCCGTGCCGCCGCTGCACGACATGCTGACGGCGTTCCGCATGGACCTGGAGGTGCGCCGCTACGCCACCTTCCAGGCGCTGCGCGGCTACACCGTGCGGTCGGCCGATCCCGTCGGTCGGCTGCTGCTGGCGCTGTTCGGCTACCGGGATCCGATGCTGGTGCGCTACGCCGACGAGATCTCGACGGCGCTGCAGCTGACCAACTTCTGGCAGGACATCGCCGCCGACGCCGCGCGCGACCACATCTACATCCCGGCCGAGGACCTGCACCACTTCGGCGTGACCGAGGCCGAGGTGAAGGCGCTGAAGCTCACGCCCGCGATGAAGAACCTGCTGCGCTTCGAAGTCGCCCGCACGCGCGCGCTCTACGAGCGCGGCCGCCCGCTGCTGGACAAGGTGGGCGGCGACCTGCGCATGGAGCTGACGCTGATCTGGCTGGTGGGCAACACGCTGCTCGACAAGATCGAGGCCGCCGACTTCGACATTTTCGCCCGCCGCCCCTCGATCCGCCGCCGCGACCAGGCCGTCATCATGGCCCGCGCCGCCAAGGAATGGGCCAGCCACCTCGACCGCACCCGCCTCCGCGCCCTGTGGCGCTGAAGGGGTCGCCGCATCATCCGCGCAGCCGGGTGACGCCGGGGACGGCGTCGAAGCCGGTCTCGAACGTCATGATCCGGGAGACGCGCTCGCGCTCCATGACCGCGGCGTGGAGCGCGTCGCGGGCGGAGAGGCGTCGGTGGCCGAGCAGGACGATCTTCGCGCGCTCGGCGTCCGCGAGCGTGATGGAAAAGACCTCGTCGACGGCGCTCGAGAGCGCGTCGAACGCGGGCTGGATGGCGTCGCGGCGGTCGAGGGCGACGTAGCGGTGGAGAATCTCCTGAAAGACTTCCGCGTCCGTGACCAGCCGCTCCCCGGCGGCGACCGCTGATTCGAGCATCTCGCGCGCGCTGGCCTTGTTCGGGTGCGGCGCGCCCACCAGGTACATCGGAATGTTGGAGTCGACGAAGATCAATCCGGTCAGTCGTGGAGGTAGCCGCGCTCGATCTCGCCGAGCATTCGATCGATGTCGGCGGTCGGGAAGGAATGCTCGGCAGCGCGCCGGATGGCGGCCAGCTTCCTCTTCGGATCGCCCCGCGGTTCGTTGCGCTGCGCCTCGCGCACGACCTGGCGTACCCACTCGGAGGTCGTCATGTGGTTCCGCGCCGCGACCTTCTGAAGTTGAGCCAGCTCTTCCTCGTCGAAGAGGACCTGGAGGCGCTTACTCATGCCATGA
>CAZJMY010000369.1:0-1391 GCA_964546845.1 uncultured Myxococcales bacterium
CGTCGAGGTGCTGGCCGCCGACCTGGCTTCGCCCGCCGGCGTGGACGCCGTCGCCGCGCGTGCGGCGGCCGCGCCGCTGGAGCTGCTCGTCAACAACGCCGGGTTCGGCGGCTACCGCGCCTTCGCCGAGGTCGACCCCAAGGTCGCCGACGAGCTGCTGTCGGTCCACGTGCGGGCGGTCGTGCAGGTGACGCGCGCCGCGCTGCCCGGCATGCTGGCGCGCGGGCGGGGTGGGGTGATCACCGTGGCGTCGCTGCTGGCGCTCTCGGGCGCCGCGCCGGCGGGGGCGCCGCTTCCGCAGCGGGTCGTCTACGCGGCGGCCAAGGCCTTCCAGCTGACGTTCACGCAGGTGCTGGCCGCCGAGCTGGCCGGCACGCCGGTGCGCGCGTCGGTCTGCCTGCCCGGCCTCGTGAAGACCGAGTTCCACGAGGTCCAGGGCATCGACACCAGCAAGATGCCGCCCCGCATGCTGCCGGAGGACGTCGCGCGCGCCGCGCTGGCAGGCCTGGCCCGGGGCGAGGTGGTCTGCGTTCCGGGGCTCGACGACGCCGGGCCGCTCAGCCAGATCGAGGAAGCCCAGCGGACGGCCCTGGCCGCGGCGCGCAGCGTCCAGCTCGCCGCCCGCTACCGCGCCTGACGGGCCTCGGTCACCGAAAATCGGTCAGGTGTCGGCGCCCGCCCTGGGGGCGCTGCGCCTTGTCTTGCTCCTGCTGGCACTCGACGCAGAGCTCGACGTAGGGCATGAGCTCGAGCCGCTTGGCGCCGATGGGCTCGTCGCACTCGACGCACATCCCGAACGACTCCGGGTCGTCGTCCAGCCGGGCCAGCGCCGCGATGACCCGGGCCAGCACGCCGGTGCGGTTTCGATTCCGGGAGGAGGCGATCGACTGGGACATCTCGGCCAGCGGCTGGGTGTCCTCGTCGTTGCCGACCGCGGCCGGCTCCTGGCGGGCCGCCTCTGGCACGATGTCGCCGGCCGCGATGATCTCGGCCTTCAAGGCCAGCAAGCGCTGCCGAAAGGTCTGCCGCGCGGACGCGTTCATGGCCGAGTCATCTTAGCGCGCCGGTCGGGCTCGGGCCTGGGCCTGGGCTCCCTGCGGCCACCCCTCCTTACCTCCGCGCACTCGGTCTTCCAAGAAAACGGAGAAAAATGAAATCGGGGCATTGAACGTTAAGGATTCGAACTTAGGGTGGCAAGGTCATCCGTTTTGGATTGGTCTGTCGACCACAGCCACACGAGGACGTTGCAGCATGGCGAACGGGACCGAAACACCTTCGACTTCAAAGACTTCGAGCCGCGCGGCGGCGCCCGCCACCGCGCCGGGAACTAACGGGAAACGCATCGATCGGACGAACGGGAACGGTCACGGAACCGGCTCGCGCCCGGCCGT
>CAZJMY010000370.1:0-3252 GCA_964546845.1 uncultured Myxococcales bacterium
GGCGGAAATCCTGGTGCACAAGCAGATCGAGCTCGCGAAGGCCGAGCTGAAGCACGACCTCAAAGCCGAGGCCACGGCGTTCGGCGGCCTGGGCGTGTCGGCGGTGCTGGCGGTCATCAGCGTGACGCTGCTGCTGGTGACCGGCGCGCTGGCGCTGTCGCTGGTGCTGCCGGCCTGGGCGGCCGGGCTGATCGTCACCGGCGTCATGCTCGCCGTGACGCTGATGGTGGCGCTGATCAGCTGGAAGAAGCGCGTCTCGACGCCGATGTCGCGCACCCGCAAGACGCTGAGCGACGACGTGCGCTGGGCGAAGGAGCGCCTCACATGAGCGCCAACGGCAAGAACCTGACGCCGCACGTGGAATCGAATCCGCCGCATCTGCCGCCCTCGGATCCCGATCCCGCGGAGCTGCAGAAAGAGGTCGTGGCGGCGCGCAACGATCTGGATCGGCTGGTCGGTGAGCTGGATCGACGGCGGCACGCCTTCTTCGACATCCGCGGGCAGATCCGCCGCAACCCGCTGCCGTTCCTGCTGGGGAGCCTGGCGGTGCTGACGGCGGTGGGCGGCACCATCGCGCTGGTCGTGATGCGCCGCCGCCGACACAATGCCTGGCCGCAGCGTGTCCGGCGGTTCCGGCACGCCATCGCCGAGGCGGCGCGGCATCCGGACCGCTCGCACGACGAGCCGAGCGCCACGAAGAAGATCGGCACGGCCGGCGGCACGGCCATCGCGTCGGCGCTCGCCAAAGCGGCGACCCAGCGTCTTCTCCGTACGGCAACGGCTCATTAACTTCCCGGGGTGCGAGCCGGAGCATTCGGCATCACCCTGATCGTCGCGGCGGCCCTGGCGCCGGCGGGAGCCCGGGCCCAGAACCTGGCGTTCCCGCCCATCACCAACCGCAACTTCAACATCGACCTGTTCGAACAACCGGCCATCGGTTCGCCCCGGCTGATTTCGATGGCCGGGGCGATCAACGCCGTGTCGGAGGGCGCGGCCGGCCTCTACACCAACCCGGCCTCGGCGGCCATTCGCCCCGAGACGCACATCGACAAGCTCGCCTGGAACGTCTACCTGAACTCGTACATCCCGGTCGACGGGCAAGACCTGAACAACAACGGTCAGGTGGTCACGACGGTGCGGCGCTCTCTGCTGGGCGCGGCCGGCCTGCTGTTCCAGTACGGCGCGTGGGGGGCCAGCCTGGACGCCGGCTACACGGCCCACGAGATCGCGCCCGAGGCGGGCGGCGGCCTCGGCGTCCGCTCGATCATCGCGCATCTGACGGTGGCCCGCACGTTCCTGGACCAGGCCCTGTCCGTCGGGGTCGGCGTCCGGGCGGGCGGGCTGAACGTCTACACGTTGATGGGTTCCCAGCAGCTGTTCACGCGCGCTGGCGGATCCGGCGAGGCCGGGGCGGTGTGGATGCCGAAGGACAGGTCCTATCGCTTCGGCGCCAGCGCCGCTTTGCCCATCTACACGGGCGCCATCCAGTACAACTGCGATCCGAACGACTGCTACGGCTACATCCTGCCCAGCGACGCGATCGTTCCCTGGGATGCCACCTTCAGCGCCGCCTATCGCCTGGGCGAGACCCCCTGGAATCACCGCGTCGAGGGGGACTATCGCGACGAGCGGTCCCTGACCGTCGCCCTGGACCTGACGCTGGTCGGCGCCGTCGAGAACGGATACGGCATGGAGGCTTTCGCCGCCAAGCAGCTGCAGATCTCCGGGCGGGACCTCAGCCCGACGCCGCGCCTGGGCCTCGAGTCCGAGGTGATCCGGGGCTGGCTGCGGTTGCGCGCGGGCACCTACCTGGAGGCCTCGCGCTTCATGGAGACCAGCGCGCGCTGGCACGCGACGGGCGGGTTCGAGGTGCGCGTGTTCGCCTTCCGGCTGGGGGGCCACGAGCGGCGAGTCGCGGTCTCGGGCGCCGCCGACGTGGCCTCCGAGTACAAGAACGTCGGGTTCTCGATCGGTTTCTGGAACTGATCGGGCCGCGAATTGCGGCGCCCCCCTGATGTCTGGCCACGATCATGCACATGTTGGTCGTTGGAGGAATCTCATGGACGCAATCAAGATGCTGAAGAAGCAGCACCGGGAAGTGGAGGCGCTGTTCAAGGAGCTGCAGAAGGCCAAGTCCGCGGGACCGCGCCGCAAGATCTTCGAGAAGGTGGCCGACGCTCTGGCCGTTCACGCGACGATCGAGGAGCGCCACTTCTATCCGGCCGCCAAGAAGAAGCAGACCGAGGACATGCTGCTCGAGGCCGTCGAGGAGCATCTGGAGGTCAAGCGGGTGATTGCCGACCTTCTGGAGCTCGACGCCAGCGACCCCGTCTTCATGGCCAAGGTGACCGTCCTCAAGGAGGACGTCCAGCACCACGTCGAAGAGGAAGAGAGCGAGCTCTTCCCGAAGGTGCAGAAGCTGCTGGACGACGACGAGCTGGAAGCCCTGGCGGCGTCGATGCAGGAGACCGCCGAGGAGCTGCAGAACGAGGGGGAGCCGCGCATGTCGGTCCCTTCCGAGACGCGCGAAGCGGCGCACATCTGACGTACCCGGCAGGTCGACACGATCACGCGGCGACGGGCCAGCGAGCCCGTCGCCGCGTTTTCATTTGGGGGGTGTGATCGGTGTTACCAAGTAGGGCCGCCGGGCGTTACCGTCCAGGACGCTCGTTTGCTACCAGGCCGTATCATCCGAAGGCGTAACGTGGCGTTTCGGCGTCCTCTGGCTGTGGCACGTCACCTGCTGAAAAGGGGAGTGGGAGGTAACGAGAACGATGGCCCAGCGAATGTCGACAGCCGAAGCCCGCAAGGACTTCGCCAATCTGCTTCGGACCTCGGAGGCCGGCGAGCGTATCAAGCTCACCCGCTACAACAAGACGGTCGCGGTGCTGATCTCCAAGCGCGACCTCGACGAGCTCGAGGACTGCCAGCGGCGGCGCCGCGAGGTGACCAAGGTTCGTGAGGGCGGCAAGCCGCGGTCGCGCGTCGAGAAGCCCGCCAAGCGCGACCTGTGACCTGCCTCAGCGCGAGCGACGCGAGCGCGCTCCGCCGGCCCGGTCCCGTGTCGGCGGCGAAGCCTGATTCAGCGCGCGGAGCTCGCGCGGCGTGAGACGCGACAGCGGAACCAGCGCCGCCAGCGGCCGCCCGTATCGGACGACCACCACCGGCTCGCCACCGTCGCGCACGACGTCCAGTACCCCGGCGAAGTCTCCTCGCACGCGGGACGCGTCCATCATCTTCATGCGCGGCCGA
>CAZJMY010000371.1:0-8297 GCA_964546845.1 uncultured Myxococcales bacterium
CAACCGCAGCTCGCAAGGGATGATGATCCTGCCGGGCGAATCGCTGTTCATCCTGGAGACCGAGCCGGCGGGCTACGTCGCGTTCGCGGCCAACGAGGCCGAGAAGACGGCGCACGTGTCGCTGGTGCAGGTCCAGCCGTATGGCGCGTTCGGGCGGCTGTGGCTGTCGGGGCCCGAGGCGGAGATTGACGCCGCCGCCGGCGCCGCCATCGCCGCGATCGAAGGTCTGGCCGGCCGCGCCGGCGAAAAGTTCGTCGACAAGTGATATCCACATTGCCCACTGCGAAAGGCCGGTCATGGCAGACGCGCTCGGAATGATTGAAACCAAGGGATTCGTGGCGATGGTCGAGGCGGCCGACGCCATGGTGAAGGCAGCCAAGGTCGAGCTCATCGGCTACGAGAAGACCGGCGGTGGGTTCGTGACGGCCATCGTGCGCGGCGACGTCGCGGCGGTGAAGGCCGCCACCGAGGCGGGGCAGCGCGCCGCCGAGCGCATCGGCGAGATGGTCGCCGTGCACGTCATTCCGCGGCCGCACGTCAACGTCGACGAGGTCCTGCCGCTGGGTCGGGCCGACGGCAAAACGCCGGGGTGAGCGGCACCGGTCCGCGCTGGGGGCGGCGGGCCCTCGTCCTGATCGCCATCCTCGCGGCGGCGTACGGGCTGGCCGTGCTGGTCGCGCGGCCGCACGTGCCCGATCCGGCGACCAACCCTTACGCCGGCAAGCGGGGCGCGTCGCTGTCCAAGTCGGCCGGGCTGCTGATCCGCTACCGGCGCGGCGCCGAGGTGCGCGCGCTGGATCCTCAGACGCTGCTGCGGGCCGGGGACGTTCTCGACTTCAAGGTGCGCGCCGATGGCCCTGCGTACCTGGAGGTCCGGTTCAAGGACGGCGCCTCCGCGCCGCAGACCCTCTTCCCGGCCGAGGGCACCACGACGCCCCTGGTGAACGCCGGCGACACGCTGCCCGTCACGCCGGTCATCGGCGCGGGCCCCGGGAAGGTGGTGGTGACCGCGATCTTCTCGGACGCGCCCCAGGCCGTCGGAACCCCGGCCGGGCCGGACAGCCGCCCCATCACGGCCGTGATCTCCAAGGAGTGATGGCACCGGCGGGCCGTTCTCGTCGCGATGACGGGTACGCCGCCCGGGCGGCGCGGGTCGTCAACGAGACGGCGCAGGTGCTGGCGGAGACCCTGACGCGCTGGTGACGATCCGGCGGACGAAGGCCGGCCTCAGATAGAAGCCGTGCTTGCCGACGCGGCTAGGGCGCCCTTGCGCGTCGTACGCGTCGCGCGTGTCGTCGGCGTCGCGCCCCTTCGGGCGCACCTGCAGCACGGCGCCCAGGTGCCCCGTGATCTCGGCGGCGCGGCCCCGACGGTAGTACTCGCGCACGAACAGCTCGAAGTCGGCGCGCAGCGCGGCCTCCTGGGCGGCGTCGGGGGACCAGAGGCGCACGGCGGCCACCTGCCGCTCGCCGACCGAGCGGGCGCCGTCGGGGACCGACAGCGCCACGAACAGCACGCGCGCCAGCTTGGCCCGGACGTAGCTGGAATCCCAGGACTCGCCGGCGATGGCGATCGGATCGATCTGGCAGACGGCCGTGGATTCCAGCGGCTCCAGCGTGTCCGGGCGGACGGGGACCGTCTTCAGCTCGATGCCCAGCGCGGCGAAGTCGGGCCCGCGGGTGCCGCCCACGGCGACGCCCAGCTCGTGCTCGATGACCTGGCCGGACCACCCCTTGGTGCGGACGCGCCCGACGGGGACGGGCAGCCCCAGCGCGTCGGCGAGATCGCCCAGCTCGACGCCGACCAGGGCCTGCGCGTGGGCCAGCAAGGCTTCCAGCGTGCGGCCGACGTCCTCGATGTCCCCCGCGGACATGACCTGACCCTGATCGAAATTCGCGGTAACGTCCAGCGCGGATGGACGAGGCGCGGATTCAGGAGATCGTCGATCGGGTGCTGGCGCGCGTGGGCGCCGTCCCGGAGACGCCCCTCGAGGCGGTCCGGTCGACGCCGACCGTCTCGGATTCGCCGGCGCCTGCCACGCACCGGCGGCGCGACGTCGACGTGCCGCGCGGCCGGCGCGGCGTGTTCCCGGACGTCGACAGCGCCGTCAAGGCCGCCCGCCGCGGCCACGAGCAGAACGAGGCGGCGCCGCTGGAGACGCGCAAGCGCTGGATCGAGGCCATGCGGGCCTGCGGCCGCGCGCACGTCGACGAGCTGGCGCGGCTGGCGGTGCAGGAGACCGGCTACGGCCGCGTCGAGGACAAGCAGAAGAAGAACCGGCTGGCGATCGACAAGACGCCGGGCACCGAAGGGCTGGCGCCCATCGCCTGGTCGGGCGACGACGGGTTGACGGTCGTCGAGCGCGCCAGCTACGGGGTCATCGGCGCGATCACGCCGACGACCAACCCGACGGAGACGATCTTCAACAACGGGATTGGCATGGTGGCCGGGGGGAACGCCGTCGTGTTCAACGCGCACCCCTACGCGGCGCGCACGTCGGCTTACCTGGTGCACCTGCTGAACGAGGCGATCGCGGCGGCGGGCGGGCCCGAGCCGATGCTCACGTGCGTGGAGCGCCCGACGATCGAGAGCGCCAGCGGGGTGATGGCGCACCCGGGCGTGCGCCTGGTGGTCGTCACGGGCGGTCCGGGCGTGGTCAAGGCGGCCATGGCCAGCGGCAAGAAGGTGATCGCCGCAGGCCCTGGCAACCCGCCGGCGGTCGTCGACGAGACGGCCGACCTGGAGACCGCCGCGGCCGGCATCGTCGAGGGCGCGTCCGTCGACAACAACATCCTGTGCACGGCGGAGAAAGAGATCGTGGCGGTCGACTCGATCGCCGACGACCTGCTGGAGCGGCTGGGCCGTCACGGCTGCCTGGTGCTGAACGACCGCCAGCTGAAGGCGCTGGAGAAGGTCGTGCTGTATCCGGCCTCGGGCGGCGGCGTTCACGCCAACAAGGACTTCGTGGGCAAGAACGCCGGCCTCATCGCGCGGCAGATCGGCGTCACGGCCGGCGACGACCTGCGGCTGCTGGTGGCCGACGTCGACGAGAAGCACCCGTTCGTGCAGCTGGAGCTGCTGATGCCCGTGCTGCCGCTGGTGCGCGTGGGGGACGCGGCCACCGCCATCGCGACCGCCAAGCGCGTCGAGCACGGGTTCTGCCACACGGCGGTCATGTATTCGCGGAACATCGCCAACCTGCACGCGATGGCCCGCACCATCAACACGTCGATCTTCGTCAAGAACGCGTCGAACCTGGCGGGCCTGGGGCTGGGCGGCGAGGGGCACACGTCGTTCACGATCGCGTCGCCGACGGGCGAAGGGCTGACGACCGTGCGGAACTTCACCCGCGAGCGGCGCTGCACGTTGAAGGAATACTTCCGGATCGTCTGATGGCGGACGCGCTGGGGCTGGTCGAGCTGGCGTCCATCGCGCGCGGTCACGTGGTGGCCGACGCCATGCTGAAGCGGGCGCCGGTCGCGCTGCTGCGCGCCGAGTTCGTGAGCCCCGGCAAGTTCCTGGTGCTGGTGGCGGGCGACGTCGCGTCGGTCGACGAGGCCTTCCGGGTCGGGGTCGACGTCGCCGGCGACCGGGCCATCGATCGCCTGTTCCTGCCGCACGCGCACCCGTTGCTGTGGCCGGCGCTGGCGCACCAGGCGCGCCGGCCGACCGCCGATTCGCTGGCCATCGTCGAGACGACGACGGTCGCCGCGACGCTGCGGGGCGCGGACGCGGCGGCCAAGGCGGCGGCCGTCGAGCTGTTCGAGCTGCAGCTGGCGCGGGGGATTGGCGGCAAGGCCTTCTTCACGATCACCGGGCCGCTGGCCGAGGTCGAGGCGGGGGTCGACGCGGCCGTCGCCGTGCTGGACGCCCCGCTGCTGATCGGCACCGAGATCATCCCCGCACCGCACGCGGAGCTGGTTCAGCGGCTGCGCTGAGCGGGCTCGGCGACCGAGTCGGCGGCGAACACGGTCAGCACCTCGCCCGAGACGATGGTCCGGGCGCGCACGGGCCGCACGCGGAAACCGGCGGCGGCCAGCGCCTGGTCCATCCGGTCGACGGCCACGTCCGAGTCGCAGATCAGCAGGCGCCCGCCGGGGGTGAGGTACCGGGCGGCCTCGGCGACGAACCGCGCGCGCACACCGCCGACGTCGCGCCAGGCGTACTCCCAGAGGTCCGCCGGCTGGCCGCGCGCGGACGGCGAGAAATAGGGCGGGTTGAACAGGATCAGGTCGAACCGTTCGCCCGCGACAGGCGCGAAGAGATCGCCCTGGCGCGCCTCGACGCGGTCCTCGAGCCGGTTCAGGAGCGCGTTGATCTTCAGCGCGCGGACCGCCTCCGGGTTGATGTCGGTCCCCACGGCGCGCGCGGCGCGGCGTGCCGCGACCAGGGCCAGAAACCCGGTGCCGGTCCCCATCTCCAGCACGCGCCGGCCGTCCAGCGCTTCGGCCGCCACCACCTCGGCCAGCAGCTTCGACGAGAAGAAGAGGCCCGGGTGGAAGACCTCCGGCAGCACCACCAGCGAGATCCCCGCGATCTCTTCCAGCACCAGCCGGCGATGGCGGTGCCGCTGCAGCAGCAGGAACTGCGCCCGCAAGGCGGCCCGCCCGAGCCGCCGCCGCAGCCGTCTTGGCAGAGACGTCACGGCGCCGACTGTACACCGCTGCCGCACACCGGTGCCGCGTCGGCTGAGCCAACCGGCGAGCGGGCACGGATAGCCGTTGAAGTCGGGCGCGGTTAGCGGTAGCACGGTGGGCATGAGCAACCGCGTGTTCAACTTCAGCGCAGGGCCGGCCATGCTGCCGACCGAGGTACTGGAAGCGTCCGCCAAGGCCCTGGTCGACTATCAGGGCAAGGGGTTCGGCATCGCCGAGTGCAGCCACCGCGGCAAGGAGTTCGACGGCGTCCTAGACGAGGCCATCGACCGTTGCAAGAAGCTGCTGTCGGTCCCCGACACGCACGACATCCTGTTCCTGCAGGGCGGCGCCACGCAGCTGTTCAGCACGATCCCGATGAACTTCCTGTCGGGCCCGGCCGACTACGTCGTCGGCGGCGAGTGGTCCAAGAAGGCCGCCGGCGCGGCGCGCGACGCCTACGGCGAGAAGATCCGGGTCATTGCCACCAGCGAGAGCACGAACTTCGACCGGCCGCCGACGGGCTGGAAGGCCGACCCGAACGCCTCCTACCTGCACGTCTGCTCGAACGAAACTGTGCACGGCCATCGCCTGGCCGAGTGGCCCGAGCACCCGACGCTGGTCGTCGACGCCAGCTCGGAGATGATGTCCCGCCCGCACCCCGTGTCGCGGACGGCGCTGATCTACGCGGGCGCCCAGAAGAACCTCGGGCCGTCGGGCGTCGTGCTGACGATCGTGCGCAAGGACCTGTACGAGCGCATCGGCAAGAGCGTCCCCAAGATCTTCAACTTCAAGGCCATCGCCGAGGCGAAGAGCTGCCTCAACACGCCGCCCACGTTCGGCGTGTACTTCCTGCTCGAGACGTTCCGCTGGCTGGACGCGCAGGGCGGGCTGGCGGCGATCGAGAAGCGCAACACCGAGAAGGCGGGGCTGATCTACGACGCGATCGACAACTCGGGCGGGTACTACAAGGGGACGGTCGCCGACAAGGCGGCGCGCAGCCACATGAACGTGACGTTCACGCTGCCCAGCGAGGAAGTCACCGACAAGTTCGTCAAGGAGGCGGCCAAGAACGGCATGGTGGCGCTGAAGGGCTACCGCACCGTGGGCGGCATCCGCGCCTCGATCTACAACGCCATGCCGGTCGCCGGCTGCAAGGCGCTGGCGGACTTCATGGCGGCGTTCGCGAAAGCGAACGGCTAGAGGCTCTCGATCTGCGGCTCGCGCAGCCGGATGAACCGGCGCGCGAGGCGCAGCTCCCAGGGGTTGTCGTAGCGGCGGGTCGCGTAGCGCCAGCGCGCCAGGTTGCGCAAGACGGACCGACCCGCGCGCGAGATGCGCGCGTCCTGGATCGTCGGGAAGCGGCAGGCCAGCACGCGCGCGAAGTCGTCGACGCGGCGGCGGATCCGCGGCGTCAGCCAGGGCGCGTCCTGGTGGCAGACCCAGCGGACCCACTGCGGTTCCGTCCATTCTTCGGGCGTCGCCGGTAGGGCCGGTCCCGCCGGACCGTAGCGCCGCAGGACCGGCAAGCGCGGGGCGCCCGCCTCCACCGCCGGCGCGTTTCGACGCTGCGGCGTCGGGCTGTAGAAGTAGAGGACGATCTCGGCCTCCGGGTGCAGCGTCTTCAGGCGGCGGATGAACTCGAACGTCTGCTCGATCTCCCCCTCGGCGTCCTCGGGCCCGCCCAGCACGAACGAGAACTCGGGGACCACGCCGTGCTCGCGGCAGCGGCGCGCCACCTCGAACGTGTGCTCGACGCGGGCGCCCTTGCGCATGCGTTTGAGCGCCTCGTCGGTGGCGGCTTCGGCGCCGATGTACGCCATGCGCAGCCGGCTCTTGCGGATCTTCTGCCAGGTCGTGGCGCTGAAGCCGGCCAGCGTGTCGGCGCGCGCGTAGCACCACCAGGGCATCTGCAGGCCACCCAGCACGTCCAGCATCGGCACCGACGTCTCTTCGCGGTCGAAGAAGTTGTGGTCGAAGAAGTGCACGGCGTCGGCGCCCCAGCGATCGCGCAGCATCCCCAGCGAGAGCCGCAGCCGCTCCGGCGCCTCCAGCACGGTCTTGCCGTTCCACATGGAGACCACGCCGCAGAATTCGCACTTGAACCGGCACCCCAGCGCCGATTGATAGACGGCCGTGCGCGATCCCAGGAAGCTGGGGCGCAAGTAGGCGTGCATGTCGGCCACCGCCTCGTACGGGACGCGCGGCAGCGTGTCCGGCGAGACCACGGCGCGATCGGGGTTGTGGACGATCTGCGCGCCGTCCTTCCAGCTGAGTCCGGCGACGTCCCGGACGCCGGCTGCGCTGCCGGCGCGGTCGAGCAGCTCGCTCAGCGTCGCCTCGCCCTGGCCGCGCACGACGTAGTCGACGTACGGCGCGTTGAGCGCCGCGTCCGGGTACAGCGTCGGAAAATACCCGCCCCAGACGATCGGCACGGCGGGAAACGCCCGGCGGATGGCTCGCGAGATCGCGATGGCCGGCTGCACCTGGGGGCCCGGCATGACGGTGACGCCGACCAGCGCGTGCGGGCGCGCCGCCAGGCGATCCAGCGCCGCGCGCGTGACGTCCAGGCCAAGGTTGCCGTCCAGGATCGACCAGGGGCGGCGCCCCTCCAGCACGGCCGCCAGGTGCAGGATCGACAGCGGCAGCCCGGCGTTGCGCGGCGTCCCCATCCGCGGGTTGATCAGCAGGACCGCGGCGTCGCTCACGTCGCGGCCCGGGGCTGGTAAGGGTTGCGTCCGCGGACCACGGCCGACAGCGCGCGCAGGCTGGCCCGGCACATGGCGCGGTTGCGCGTGCCGGCGTGCAGCAGCACGTGCCCGACCAGCGACCAGGCCAGGTGGCGGCGGCTGGCCGGCACGCGCCCCTGCGGCGACGCCAGGAACAGGTCCAGCGCCAGCACGCGCGCCGCGTACGCGACGTCCGGGGGCGGGCGGTCCGCGGGCTCCTTGTGGTGGCGCACCGTGGCCGACGTGACGACGTGGATCCCCTCGGGCGGAAAGCCGATGGCCACGCCGTAGTTGTCGCCGTAGCCGCGGCGATCCAGCCGCTCGTCGAAAGGCGAGGCGAGCAGCCAGTCGCGGCGCACCAGCGAGGCGCCCAGCGCGTACACCGGCGTTCGAAAGAAGGGCGCGCTGAAATCGGTGAGCACCGGCCAGCCGGCCCTTGATATGTGATTCCCGCGGCTGCGATAGTGCGCGGCCAGCAGGTCGCCCACGAGGCCATGACAATGGATCTCGCCCCAGAGGCCCAGCTGAAAGACCCGCGTCCACAGCAGCGCCAGCGCGGACGTCGTCGGGTGCTGGCCGGTCCAGCGCCCGCCCACTTGCTCCAGCACCAGCCCCGAGACGGCGCCGGCCGCAAGGTGCGCGCCCGCGTGCGCCGCCAGCCGAGCCAGGTAGTCGGGCGGGACCTGGATGTCGTCGTCGCACAGGAAGATCCATTCGCCGCGCGCCTCGCGGATGCCGCGGTTGCGCTGGGCGCAGACCGACTTTTCGGCGCGCAGCAGGCGCACGCGGTTGTCGAGCGGCGCCAGGTCGGCGCGCGGCAGAGGGTCGTCGCTGGCGTCGACGACCAGCACCTCGCGCGGCGGCAGCGTCGACTGGCGCAGGTCGCCCAGCAGCGCCAGCAGCCGCGCCCGCCGGTTGCACGTGGGGATGACGA
>CAZJMY010000372.1:0-2925 GCA_964546845.1 uncultured Myxococcales bacterium
GCCACGAACCGCTCCGCCGTCTGCTCCGCGTCGTTCACGTAGCCCAGGCCCACGCCGTCGCCCCCGATGTACAGCTCGCCCGCCACGTCCACCGGCGCAGGCCGTCCCATCTCGTCCAGCACGTACACCCGCGTGTTCCCGATCGGCCGTCCCAGCGGCACGCTTCGCGCCCCAGCCTCGATTTCCTCGATCTCGTGCGTCAGCGCGAACGTCGTCGTCTCCGTCGGCCCGTACCCGTTCAGAAGGTGCTGCGGGCGATAGCCCCCGACCACCCGCCGCATCACCTCCACGTCCAGCGCGTCCCCGCCGACGATCAGATACCGCAGCTGCGGGATCACACCCGCCAGCGCCCCGTGAACCTGGTTGAAGAGGCCCACCGTCATCCACAGTACCGTCACCCGATGCGAACGCAGTGTTTCGGCCAGCGCCGCCGGCGCCAGCAGCGCCTCCTGCGGCACCACCACCACGCTGCCGCCGTTCAGCAGCGGGCCCCACACCTCCAGCGTGCTCGCGTCGAACGCAGGGTTCGCCGCGAACGCCACTCGGTCGCTCGCCTCCAGCGCCGCGTACCCGTTGTTCACCACCAGCCGGCTCACCGCCCGGTGCGGGATCACCACCCCCTTCGGCTTCCCGGTCGACCCTGACGTGTACATCACGTACGCCGCCGATCCGCCATCCGCCTCCACCACTGGCGCGTCTGTTTCGAACCGTTCCAGTGCCGGGTCGTCGGCGTCCAGCCGACGCACCTCTCCCGCCGCCACCAGCGCCTCCAGCTCACCCGGCAACGCACGACCGCGCGCGCTCACGATCGCGCGCGCCCCGCAGTCCCGCACCATCAGCGCCTGCCGCGCCCCCGGCAGCACCGCGTCCAGCGGCACGTATGCGCCCCCAGCTTTGACGATCGCCAGCTCTGCCGTCACCAGCATCGTCGACCGTTCCAGCGACACCGCCACCCGCTCGCCCGGCCCCACCCCCATCGCCACCAGCCCCCGCGCCAGCCGGTTCGCACCCGCCGCCAGCTCCCCGTAGCTCAATTCGCTCTCGCCCTCGATCACCGCCACCGCCTCAGGCGCCCGCTCCGCGTGCTCGTCGAACAGCCCCCCCAGCGATGCCTCCCGCGGATACGGCCGCGTCGTCGCGTTCCACCCCTCGACCACCTGCTGCCGCTCCGCCGCCGGCAGCACGTCGATCGCGCGCACCGGCATCTCCGGCGCCCGCTCCAGCGCCTCCACCACCCCCCGCAGCGCCGCCTCCATCATCGCGCACACCCGCGCCGCTGCCACCGGCGCGCTCACCTGCACCGTCAACACGAACCCGCGCCCCAGATCGTCCACAGACAGCGTCAGCGGGTAATTGCTCCGCTCCTCGCCCCACAGCTCTTCGATGCCCTCCGCAGACGCGTGGCTCCCCGCCGCCTCGCCGTCGGTTCGTGTGTGGCGGTAGTTCAACAGCGCACCGAACAGCGACGCGCTCGCGCCCACGCCGCTGGCCCGCTGCGCCGCAGCCAGTGACGCGTGTTCGTGGCGAATCAGCTCCGCCAGCTGCGCGTGCGCTTTCCGGGCAACGTACGCGACGCTGTCCGCGCCGATCGCCATGCGAACGGGCAGCGTGTTGATGAACATCCCCAGGACGCGCTCAGCCTGCGCGCCGGCTTGCATGCGCCCCAGGAGCACCGTTCCGAAGACCACGTCGTCGCGCCCCGAGGCGCGCGCCAGCACCAGCGCCCAGGCGAGATGCATCAGGCTGGCTGCGCTCACCTCCAGGCGCCGCGCGTGTCCGCGCAACGCATGCGCGAGCAGGTCGTCGACCTCCCACGATGCCTCATCCAGCTCCGCCTCCGCCCGGCGCGAGTCAAGCAATCCGAACGGCGCGGTCGGCTCGCCAACATCCCCGAGCAGGGCGCGGAAGTAGGCATCGTCCTCGTCGCGCCGTCCGCCCAGGCGCGCCTCCGCCACGAACGTCCGGAACGAGACGGCCGGCGCCAGCTCGGCGACCGCCGTCCCACTGTCGATCTTCAACGTCTCGTCGAGGAGGAGCTCCAACGTTGCGTGGTCCAGGACCAGGTGGTGCGCCACCACCATCAGCAACCATCGCCCACGATTTGCGTCGTGTGTTGCGTACCCCCGCAGCAGCGGCGGCTGCGCAAGGTCCATCCGATAGCGCCGCGAGTCGACCCGTTGCTTCAGGACGTCGGCGGGATCCGTCGCACCGTCGCCCACAGCGACCGTCTCGATCGGCAGCGAAGCCTGACGAACGACGACCTGCACCGGCTGGTCCAGCCCTTCCCACACGATCGCGGTGCGCAGGATGTCGTGGCGGTCGACGACCGCTTGCAGCGCCGCGACGAAACGGTCCAGGCGGGCTCGACTCTCGAACGCCAGCAGCGACGGCAACACATAGGTGTCCCCCTCCCGCTGCAGCAGGTGGTGAAACAGGATCCCCTCCTGCAGCGGCGCCAGCGGGTAGATGTCCTGCACGTTCCCCGCCCCCCCCGGCACCCGCGCCACGATCCGGTCGATGGCCGCCTGGTCCAGGTCCACCAGCGTCACCATCTCCGGCGTGATCGCCGTGGCGTCCGCGGGAATCAGGTTCGGCGGCACGACGACGCGCGGCCGTTCTTCGCGCACCTGCATGGCCAGGTCGGCCAGCGTCGGGCTCGTGAACAGCGCTCGCACGTCCGCTGCCAGCCCCGCCCGCCGCATCCGCTCCACCACCGTCACCGCCAGCAGCGAGTGCCCACCCAGCGCGAAGAAGTTGTCGTGTCGTCCCACCTGCTCGACCTGCAACACCTCCCGCCAGATGCCCGCCAGCGCCTCTTCGACCAGACCGCGCGGTGCCTCGTACACGCCCGCGTGCGTCGCCCCCGGCGCCGGCAGCGCCCGCCGGTCCACCTTGCCGCTCGCGTTCAGAGGCAGCGCCTCCAGC
>CAZJMY010000373.1:0-3229 GCA_964546845.1 uncultured Myxococcales bacterium
CAAGCTGGCCGACCTGGTGCTGTGGCGTCCCGCGTTCTTCGGGGCCAAGCCGGCGGTCATCATCAAGGGGGGCATGATCGCGGCGGCGCCCATGGGCGATCCGAACGCCTCGATCCCGACGCCGCAGCCGGTTCACTACCGGCCCATGTTCGGGGCGCTGGGCGGCGCGCTGCACGCGACCAGCCTGACGTTCCTGTCGCGCTCGGCCATCGAAGCCGGCATCCCCGAGCTGCTGCGGCTGTCCAAGCGAACGGCCGGCGTGCGCGGCACGCGCGCCATCCGCAAGCGCGACATGGTGTTGAACGACGCGCTCCCGGTGATGGAGGTCGACCCGCAGACCTACGAGGTGCGCGCCGACGGCCAGCTGTTGACGTGCGAGCCGGCCGCGGTGCTGCCGCTGGCCCAGAGGTACTTCCTGTTTTGAGCCGAGACGACCAAGCCGGGCCGCTCCTGCGCCTCACGCAGATCGTCCGCAGCGGCGCCGTCGCCGGCGTGGACGGCGTCCTGACGCTGGCGTTCGCCGAGCGGCGGCGCAGCCGGCTGCGCACGCGCCTGGACGACGGACGCGAGGCGGCCTTGATCCTGCCGCACGGGACGGTCCTGCGCGACGGCGATCGGCTGCGCCCCGAGACCGGCGGACCCGTCATCTCAGTCCGCGCGGCGGAGGAGACGCTGTCCTGGGCCACCACGGGCGACCCCTTGCTGCTGGCGCGCGCGGCGTATCACCTCGGCAACCGGCACGTGCCCGTGCAGATCGGCGAGGGGTGGGTGGCCTATCAGCACGATCACGTGCTGGACGGCATGATGCGCGACCTGGGGGTGGAGCTGCAGGTCCGCCAGGCGCCGTTCGAGCCGGAGGCCGGCGGCTATCGGCAGGCGGGCGCCCACACGCACGGAGACCACACGCATGAGCATTGAAGCCGAGCTGCCGCTGCTGCGCCTCCTGCAGATCGTGAGCCCGGCGCTGCCCACGGGCGCGTTCGCCTATTCGCAGGGGCTGGAGCAGGCCGTGGCGGAGAAGTGGGTCACCGACGAGACGGAGGCGCGCATGTGGCTGCTGGGCCTCCTGCGCTGGAGCTTCGCCACGCTGGACATGCCGGTGCTGGCGCGGCTGATGACCGCCTGGCGCGACGACGACGCGCTGGGGGTCGCGCGCTGGAGCCGCTGGTTGCTGGCCAGCCGCCCCACGCGCGAGCTGCGCGCCGAGGATCGCCAGCTGGGCGGGGCGCTGGCGCGGATCCTCGAGGGGCTGGGCATCACGCAGGCGGTCGGGTGGGGGCGGCGCCCCGACGTCACCCACGCCACCATGTTCGCCCTCGCGGCGGTCTGCTTCGAAGTCGCGCCGGCGGCGGCGGTGGCCGGGGCGGCGTTCGCCTGGGCCGAGGCGGTCACGGCGGCTGCCGTGCGCCTGGTGCCGCTGGGGCAGACGGCGGGCCAGCGCATCCTGGCGGCCGCCGGCGCCGCGATCCCGGCGCTGGCGGCGCGCGCGCTGACGCTGATGGATGACGAGATGGGGGCGGCGGCGCCGGGACAGGCGCTGGCCAGCGCCGCGCACGAGACCTTGTACTCGCGGCTGTTTCGTTCGTGATCTGGAGGACTGAACGATGAGCAGGATTCAACCGTTGCGCGTGGGCGTCGCCGGGCCCGTGGGGTCCGGCAAGACGGCGCTGGTCGACGCGCTCTGCATGAAGCTGCGCGAGCGCTACCAG
Source organism: uncultured Myxococcales bacterium (assembly GCA_964546845.1). Taxonomy (GTDB): domain Bacteria; phylum Myxococcota_A; class Polyangia; order Fen-1088; family Fen-1088; genus JADGRB01. Next base: position 1,710 of record CAZJMY010000373.1, read on the forward strand.
ATCGCCGTCGTCACCAACGACATCTACACCAAGGAGGACGCCCAGTTCCTGGTGCGCAGCGGCGCGCTGGCCGAAGAGCGCATCATGGGCGTCGAGACGGGCGGCTGCCCGCACACCGCGATCCGCGAGGACGCGTCCATCAACCTGGACGCCGTGGACGTCATGTCAGAGCGCTTCCCGGACCTGGACCTGGTCATCATCGAGAGCGGCGGCGACAACCTGGCCGCGACGTTCAGCCCCGAGTTGGCCGACCTGACCCTCTACGTGATCGACGTGGCCGGGGGGGACAAGATCCCACGCAAGGGCGGCCCCGGCATCACGCGGTCCGACCTGCTGGTCATCAACAAGACCGACCTGGCCCCGCACGTGGGCGCCTCGCTGGAGGTGATGGACCGCGACGCCAAGAAGATGCGCGGCGACCGCCCGTTCCTCTTCACGTCCATCCGCAAGGGCGAAGGCGTCGACGCCGTCGCCGACTTCGTGATCCGCCAGGGCGTCCTGGACGCGTAGGACGATTGCGGCTCGCGGCGACAGCCGCTCGACACGAGCGAACGGACGCTCAGCCGCGGTCGGCGGCGAGCACGGCCAACACCGCCGCCAACCACTCGTCCGTTTCAGGGACCGCCTTGTCGAGTCGCGCGACGTTCTGTTCGACCTTCCCGGCATCGAGATCGAGAACGTAGGCGTGCCGCAGGAAGTGACGAAACCGAGGGCGGCGCGCGCATCGGCCGGACTCACAGCGCCACCCCGTCACTCATCGCGCGATCGCGCAATGAAGCGGGTGCGTCGCTGGTGTCGATGACGTGGACATCCAGGTTGCAAGCGCGGCCCACGATGGACGCGACCAGGAAGGGGTCCGGGCAGTCCTCTGCCAGGATGTCGACGTCGCTGCGCACGCCGGGCTGCCCCCAGGCGTAGGAGCCAAACAGCCAGGCGCGTCCGCAGGCGCTCTGCAGACGGGCCCGCGCGATCGCCTGCCTCACGACGGGGAGAACCGCGCCGCGGCGCGCCTCCGCCTCGGCTTGTTCGCGCGCGGCCTGCTCGGCGAAATTGCGCCGCTCGGCCCGTCCGAACGGCTCGATCAGCTCCGGGTCCGGCCCGGGCCGTCCCGCGGGGACGACGGGGTGCGGCGACTCGGGCGCCTTCATGCCCCTCAGTGTAGCACCAGCCCGCGCGTCGCCGACGGCCCAGAACCGCCGAGGGGAACGGCGGTGCGGGCGTCGAGGACGATGACGTCGAGCGCGCCGGCACCGCTCGTCCGGGAAGGACCGAGATCGGCTGGGGAGGTAAACTCGGAACATGACGCGGTCGAACCTGGTCTTGCTCGCGGTCCTGGTGGCGGGCGGATGCGGGTCCAGCGGCGATGGCTCGAATCGAGGCGGCGCGGGTGGGGGAGGCGGGGCCGGGACGGCCGGCGCCCCGACGGGTGGAGGCGGCGCGGGCGGGATCGGCGGCCCCGGCTCTGGCGGCCGGGCAGGCGCCGGCACGGGCGGCGCCGCCTCGGGCGGGCACGGTGGCGG
>CAZJMY010000374.1:0-2574 GCA_964546845.1 uncultured Myxococcales bacterium
CGCCGCGCGCGCCGGCGGCCCGCTGGCCGGCGACGCGCTCGCCGAGGGGGCGCAGGCGTGGCATGCTGCGGGTGTGGTCGAACGCGCCCGGGCGGACGCACGCGCCTATCTGGCGGCGTACCCCGGCGGGCTCCACGCCCCGGCGATGCGCCGCCTGGCGGACGATTAGCGCGGCCTGGCCGGTCCTCTGGGCCGTGGCGGTCCTGCTGGTCGGGCGCGCGGCCGTCGCGGCGCCGACGGTCCACGTGCAGGCGCAGGGCTGCGCCGGCATCGACGCGCCCGAGGTCGAACGGCTGCTGGAGATCGACCTGGGTCCCCTGGCTGCCCCGCGCGCGACGGTTCACCCGTTCCAGGTCGCGCTCGCCTGCGACGGCGCGCGGCTGCGCATGACGGCGCGCGATCCGATCCTGGGACGGCAGCTGGTTCGCGACGTCGCGATCGGGCCGCCGGAGCCGGGCCGAGACCGAACGATCGCGCTGCTGGTCTCGCAGGTGTTCCTGACCGCCTGGGCCGAGGAGTTCCTCGAGCACCCGGCTCCACCGCCGCGCCCGCCGGGGGCGGCACCACCGGCACCGCCCCCGCCGGCGCCGGCGGCGGCGCCGGCCGGACCAACCTGGGAGCTGGAGGCGGGCGCTGCCGTGCGCGTGCGTGACTGGTCCGCGCCCGCGCGCGGCGAACGGCTGGCGCTGGCCCTGTCCCGCGCCGCCGGTCCGGTGCGGCTGCTGGCGACCGTCGGGTTCGAGCGTGGCTCGGCCGATCGCACCCCCGGCGCCGCGGTCTGGACCATGGGTGAGCTGGGCGCGGGCCTGGGCTGGTGGTCGGCGCGCCGAGGGCGGGCCGCGTTCGCGGCGGCGCTGACGGGGTCGGCCGTCTACACGCAGGTGCACGGCGAGGCAGCGGCCGCGGCCACCGACGGGGGCTCCGTGCGCGGCGTGCTGGGCCAGCTGGCGCTGGCGGCCGGCCCGCGACTGCTCTGGGCGCGGCTGCGGCTGGGCGCCGATCTGCAGCTCGGCGTCGCCTTCCCGGGCGCGACCGCGCGCGTCTCCGGCGATCGCGACGTCGCGCTGGCCGGCGTCTGGGCGGGCGCCGGGCTGACCGTGGGATGGGGGCTGCGATGAGCGCGCGCCGCGCCGCCGCGCCGACCAATTCCGTGGTTCGCCTGGCCCTGGCTGCGACGCTGATCGGGTGCGGGTTCGACGCGCCGGTGCTGGGCCCGGCGGCCGGCAGCTTCGGCGCAGGCGCCGGGGTGTTCGCCGGCCAGGAGTTCACGTGCGCGCTGGCCGGCGGGCGCGCCCGCTGCTTCGGCGCCAACGTCGACGGCGCGCTCGGGTCGGGCGACGAGGCCACCCACCTCACGCCCGCCCTCGTCGCCGGCGCCCTCGGGTTCGACGCGCTCGCCGCGGGCCAGAACCACGCGTGCGGACTGGAGCACGCGACGGGGGCCGTCTGGTGCTGGGGATACAACGCCTCCGGGCAGCTGGGGGTGGGCGACACGACCGGACGCGACGCGCCCGTCCGGCTGGCGCGGCCGGCCTCGGCCCTGGTGCTGGCCGCCGGATACAACCACGCCTGTGCCGTCGCCGCCGACCACAGCCTCTGGTGCTGGGGCGACAACACCGAGGGGCAGCTGGGGCAAGCCGATGTTCCCGGCGCGGCGAACGCGCTGCAGCCGGTGCGGGTCGGCGGCGACAGCGACTGGATCGGCGTGGCGGGCGGCCAGGGGCACACCTGCGGCGTGCGCGCGCCCGGCACGATGTGGTGCTGGGGGCGAAACACGCGGCTGGAGCTGGCCGCAGCGCCCAGCGACAAACAGGTCCGCGCCCCGGCGCAGGTGGGCACGTTCAGCGACTGGACCGCCGCCGTCGACGTCGGCCAGGACAGCTCGTGCGGGATCCGCGCCGACGGCACCGTCTGGTGCTGGGGGGACAACAGCTTCGGGCAGCTCGCCGCGCCGCCCGAGACGGCCGCGGTCGGGGCGCCTCGCCAGATCGCCACCCAGGCCGGCTGGGTCGGGGTCAGCGTGGACGCGTTCGCGGCGTGCGGCGTCCGGTCGGACGGCGGCCTCTGGTGCTGGGGGCGAAACGCCGAGGGGCAGCTGGGCACCGGCGACACCCAGGACCGGTACGCGCCGACAGCCGTCGGGGCCGCATCGGGCTGGGCCGGCGTGTCGGTGGGTCGGTTTCATACCTGCGCGCTGCGGGCCGGCGGCGAGATCGCCTGCATGGGCGAGAACGCGAACGGCCAGCTGGGGCTGGGCGACACCGCCCGACGCAACGTGCCGACCCCCGTCACCCTCCCCGCTCTTTAGGCCGATCATTTTTGAGCCGATCCGGTGGGGCGACGGGCTCTCGTGATCACCATGCGTCGCTCGATTTTCCTCGGTTTGGTGGTTGCCTGGTTCGCGACCGGGTGCGGCTCCGGCGCCACGTCGGACGGGGCCGGGTCGGGTGGCTCGGCGCCGCCAGGCACGGGCGGCACCCTGGCGAGCGGGGGAGGCAGCGGGACCGGGGGCGGCACACCCGGTAGCGGCGGCGCGCGCGCGACCGGCGGCACGCTCGGAACGGGCGGCGCGCG
>CAZJMY010000375.1:0-2140 GCA_964546845.1 uncultured Myxococcales bacterium
CGCCAAGAAGGCGGAGCTGGCGGCGACGCCGGTCGAGAAGAAGCAGATGCTGTTCGTGCTGGGCCAGGTCTATGACCGCGAGCTCGGCGATCCGGAGCGCGCCGTCGAGACCTACAGCTCGATCGTCGACCTGGATCCGGAGGACTACGACGCCGTTCAGGCGCTGGATCGCCTGTACCAGCAGCTGGGGCGCTGGTACGACCTCCTGGCCGTCCTCGAACGGCAGACGGAGCTGGCGCCGTCGCCGGCGGAGGTCGTCTCGCTGCGCTTCCGGATCGGCGAGCTGTGGCGCGAGCACCTGAAGGACCTGGCGCGCGCCGTCGAGGCCTACCGCCAGGTGCTGCAGATGGACCCGGCGCACGAGCCGACGGTCCGCGCGCTGGAGACGCTGATGGCGGGCGGCGAGGCCGATTCGGCCGTGCTGGCCGCGCAGGTGCTGGAGCCCATCTACGAGAGCACGGGCGAGTGGGACCGCGTGACCGCGGTCTACGAGGTGATGCAGGCCGCCGCCGAAGAGCCGGCCCGCAAGGTGGAGCTGCTGTCGCGGATGGCGGAGATCGAGGAGCGGCGCCTGTCGCACCAGAACGCCGCGTTCGACATCTACGGCCGCGCGCTGCACGTCGACCCGAGCAACGCCGACGTGCTGGGGCAGCTGGAACGCCTGGCCGGCGAGACCGGCCACTGGGCCAAGCTGGCCAACCTGTTCACCACCGAGCTGGACAAGATCGAAGATCCGCGCCGGCAGACGGATCTCCTGCTGCGCCTCGGACGGGTTTACGAGGAGGAGACCGGCCAGACCGAGGAGGCGATCGCCACCTACCGGCGGGCCGTGGAGGCCGACCCGGAGAACCGGCAGGCGCTGGTGGCGCTGGACCGCCTGTACGGGCGCGCCCAGCAGTGGGAAGAGCTGGCCAAGGTCGTGCGGCGCGAGATCTCGATCGCGTCGAACGACGAGCAGCTCGTCGCGCTGAACTTCCGGCTCGCGCAGATCTACGAGCTGGCGCTGATGGACCTGCCGAAGGCCGTCGAGGCCTATCGCGAGATCCTGGTCGCCGACCCGACGCACATGGAGACGCGGACCGCCCTCGAACGGATGTTCATGGGCGGCACCATGCAGATCGAGATCGCCGAGGTGCTGGAGCCGCTCTATCGCACCGGCGAAGAGTGGGAGAAGCTGCACCAGATCTACGAGGTGCAGCTGGGGCGCGTCAGCGACCTGGGCGAGCGCCAGGCGCTGCTGCGCCGGCTGGCCGAGATCGCCGAGCACAAGCTGGTCGATCAGGTCGCCGCCTTCGGCTGGTGGGCCGAGGCGGTGAAAGAGGATCCGTCGTCGGCGCAGGCGCTGGACGAGCTGCTGCGGCTGGCCCGCGCCACGCACCAGTGGGACGCGTACGTGACCACCATGACCGACGCCGCCTCGCCCGAGCGTGAGCCGGCGGTTCGCCGCGACGTCCTTCTGCGCCTGGCGGCCAGCTTCGAGACCGACCTGGGCGATCTCGAGCGCTCCGAAAAGGCGCTGCAGGCGGTGCTGGGCGAGCACGCGAAGGATCCGGCGGCGCTGGCGTCGCTGGATCGGATCTACGAAGGGCAGGGGATGTACGAGAGCCTGGCGGACGTCCTGCGCCAGCGCATCTCGATCACCGACGACAGCGCCGAGCTGACGGCCTTCAACCTGCGCCTGGGGCGCGTCTACGCCGAGGCGCTGGACGAGACCGACAGCGCGATCGCCTGCTACCTGGCGGTGCTGGAGCACGAACCCCAGTCGCGCGAGGCGCTGGACGCGCTGGAGCGGCTCTACTTCCGGTCGGAACGGTGGGCCGATCTGTACGGCGTCTACGAGAAACTCTCGGGGCTCACCAACGACGAGATGGCGCTGGCGGACTGCTACGCGCGGATGGCCAAGCTGGCCGCCGACGCGCTGGACGACCGCAGCAAGGCCGTCGAGCTGTGGGGCAAGGTCGTCGACATCCGCGGCGAGGACGCCATCGCGCTGTCGGGTCTGGCCGATCTGCACGAGATGGCGGGCGAGTGGCGCGAGCTGACCGAGGTGCTGGAAAAGCAGGTCGCCGCGACGCCCGATCCCGAGCGGCGCATCCCCATCTACAAGCGCCTGGGGCGCATCTGGGGCGAGAAGCTCTCG
>CAZJMY010000376.1:0-3133 GCA_964546845.1 uncultured Myxococcales bacterium
ATCAGCGGGACCGTCATCCACGACCAGATCATTCCGCTCATCAAGCAGGTGGCGGCCGCGAAAAATCTGCCGGTCATCGACGTCGACACCCCCACGGCCCCGCACTCCGAGATGTTCCCGGACGGCGTTCACCCCAACGACGCCGGTTACCAGCTGCTCGCGCAGGTCATGCACGACGGGCTACTGCGCCCGCTGAACGGCGCGGGGGGCCAGAGCGGACAAGGCGGCCAGGCCGGTCAGAGCGGCCCGGGCGGTCAGGGCGGCCAGGGCGGTCAGGGCGGACGTCGCGGCGGACAGGCCGGGGAAGGTGGCGCGGGCGCGGGCGGGGGTGCGGCGGGTCGCGCCGGTGGGACCGGCGGCGGCATCGTGGCGACCGGCGGCAGCGGCGGCCAGCTTTCGAGCGGGGGAACCACCGGGACCGGGGGGCTCGCGTCAACCGGCGGTCGATCGGGAGCCGGCGGCACGACCGGCACCGGCGGCACGACGACGGGCGCGACGGGCGGCACGATCGGCACCGGCGGGACGACCGCGACGGCCACCGGGGGAACGTCGGGCGCCGCCGGATCGCCGGACGGCGACAGCGGCTGCTCGTGCCGCCTGTCGGGAGACGGACAGCCCCTGTCGGGGACCATGGCGGTGCTGCTGATCGGGTTGGCGGTCGTCCGGCGCCGCGTGCGCAAGCGCTGACACATTCCGCACCGCACCTGCACAACTTGGCGCGCCGGCCGGCAGCGTCCTGCACACGTTGCGCAGCCGGTCGTCGCCGGCGGCGTGCCGTCCCGCGGGATCCAGGCTGGCACGCCGACTGCAAGGAACGTCGGGCGGGGAGGATTCAGATGAGCCAGATGGACCTGGGCGCCACGGACCGACGGCAACGGATCGACCACCTGCGCGGAATGCTCGCCGAGCCGCAGCCGACCACAGCGATGGAGGAGATCCTCCGGCTGCTCCGTCACGAGGCGCTCGACCCGGCTGCCCAGTTCGAGAGCACCCAGGGCCAGGTCGTCGTGCAATCGCTCGACGACCTGGAGCACGAGGTGTCACGGCTCGACCCCGACCGCACCCGCTTCGACCGCCAGGTGCGGATCCTGATCGACGTCCTGTCCGGTCAGGGGCGAGCTTCCAGGACCAGGTTGAACGGCGTCTCCGTCGCGCGCCGGAACCGGGAGAACCCGCCCTCGACCGTGACCTGACGCAGGCGCGCCTCACCGGCCTGCGCGCCCAGCGCGGGGCCGTGCCCGGCCAGGGAGCACGGCACGCAGAACACCGTCGACGCGCCGTAAAACACCCGCCCGACGGGGTTGAGGTTGTCCTCGACGCGATCGCCGGCGAAGGGTTCGACCAGCAGCCAGGTGCCGTCCTTCGCCAGGGCCTGGCGGATGTGGCGGGCCGCCCCCACCGGGTCCGCCATGTCGTGCAGGCAGTCGAAGCAGGCGACGAGATCGTAGTCGCGACCTGCGAAGTCCTGCGCGCTCGCCACCTCGAACCGCGCCCGGTCGGCGACGCCGGCGTCGCGCGCGCGCCGCCGCGCCGTCTCGATGGACGCGGCGTGCGCGTCGATGCCGACGAACTCCGACTTCGGGTATGTCCGCGCCATCAGGATGGTCGACGCGCCGTGGCCGCAGCCCACGTCGGCGACGCGGGCCCCGCGCCGCAGCTTCTCCTCGACGCCCGTCAGCGCGGGGATCCAGGCGCTGACCAGATTGCCCAGGTATCCCGAGCGGAAGAAGCGCTCGGTGCCGACGAACAGGATCGGATCCTGGTCGCCCCAGTCCAGCCCGGCGCCGGTGTGAAACGCCTCGGCGATGCGCGGCGCGGCTTTCATGGCCGCCGCGATCACCTGGAACGCGCCCGGGATGAACGCCGGGCTCGCCTCGTCGGCCAGCGCCGCCGCCTGCTCGGGGGGCAGCGTGTAGCGGCCCTTGCCTGCGTCATAGGTGACGTAGCCGCCGGCCGCCTGGTTGTTCAGCCACTCGCGCACGTAGCGCTCGTTCGTCTCGGTGCGCCTGGCCAGCTCGCCCGGCGTGACCGGGCCGGCGGCGGCCATCGCCTTGTACAGGCCCAGCTCGTCTCCGATCAGCACCAGCGCGGCGCTCATCGCGGCGCCGATGTCGCCGACCGCGCGCCCCATGAACTGGTTCAACTTGCTCTCGTCAATCGTCGTGGTGGTCATGATCGTTCCTCCGCTTGGGTCGCGAGACGGGCGAAGTGCCCGCTGCGTCACGACACCGAAGTTCCGGTTCGACCGTGGAAGCCGCCGTTGGAGCCCGCGTTGGAATTGCGACATAGTCGCGGGCGGGGGACGAACGTGAGTCGGTCAGCGTCGCGCGCCGCGGGTGACAGTCGGGTTCCGGCGGCCGAGATCCGGCTGCTGGGCGAGCTGGAGGTCCGCCGCGCCGGGCGCGCGTTGCCGCTGCCGGCGTCGAAGAAGACGCGCGCGCTGCTGGCGTATCTGGTCGTCACCGGACGCCCGCACCTGCGCGAGAGTCTGTGCGCGCTGCTGTGGGACGGCCCGGACGACCCGCGGGCCGAGCTGCGCTGGAGCCTGACGAAGCTGCGGCCGCTGCTCGACGCCGGCGGCGGCCAGCTGCAGACCGACCGCGAGCGGGCGGGGTTCGTGGCGGGGCCCGTGCGCGTCGACGCCGTTGCCGTCCGCGCGCTGGTGGGCCGTACACCCGCGGACGCGACGCTGGACGCGCTGCGCGCCGCCGCGGACCAGTTTCGCGGCGAACCGCTGGAGGGGTTGGATTTGCCCTCCTGCTTCCGCTACCACGAGTGGTACGTCGGCGAGCGCGAGGCGCTGCGCGGGCTGCGCGGCGCGGTCCTCGCCGAGCTGGCCGCCCGGCTGAGCGGCCAGCGCGGCGACGATCGCTCGCCGGCGGAGCTCGAGGAGGCGCTGCGCTGGGCGCGGCTGCGGGTCGCGTCGGACCCGCTGACGGAGGCCTGCCACGTCGACGTCATTCGCATCCTGGGGCGCCTGGGGCGGGCGCGCGAGGCGCTGGCGCAGTACGACGCCTGCCGCCGCATCCTGCAGACGGAGCTGGGCGCGCGCCCGTCGGACGCGCTGGAGCTGGCGCGGCGGGAGCTGGGGACGCGGGCCGCGGCCGAGCCGGCGGCGGGTGACGCCGCTCGG
>CAZJMY010000377.1:0-13145 GCA_964546845.1 uncultured Myxococcales bacterium
CACGACCACGCCGGACTGGGAGCCGGTCATGAAGACCGCCGCCGCGATCGTGACCAACCGGGGCGGCCGCACCTGCCACGCCGCCATCATCGCGCGGGAGCTGGGCGTGCCGGCGGTCGTCGGCGTCGGCGACGCCACGACGCGCGTGCCCGCCGGCGGGTCCGTCACGGTGTCGTGCGCGGAGGGCGACACCGGGCGCGTGTACGACGGCGCGGTCGCCTTCCACACCGTTCGAACCGAGGTGGCCGCTATCCCGCGGCCGGCGACGGAGATCATGGTCAACCTCGGCAACCCCGACCTGGCCTTCAAGACGTCCTTCCTTCCGAACGACGGCGTGGGGCTGGCCCGGATGGAGTTCATCATCAGCGAGGCCATCAAGGCGCACCCGCTGGCGTTGCTGTCGCCCGGCGGCGTCAAGGACCCCGAAACGCGCGGGACCATCGAACGGATGATCAGCGGCTACCCCGACGGCGCGTCCTTCTTCGTCGAGCGGCTGTCGGAGGGGATCGGGACCATCGCCGCCGCCTTCTGGCCGAAGCCGGTCGTCGTCCGGATGTCCGACTTCAAGACCAACGAGTACGCGAGCCTGCTGGGGGGCGCGGACTTCGAGCCGCGCGAGGAGAACCCCATGCTGGGCTTCCGCGGCGCCTCCCGGTACGCCCACCCGTCCTACGCCGAGGGTTTCGCGCTGGAGTGCCAGGCGATGAGGCGGGTGCGCGAGACGATGGGCTTCACCAACGTGATCTTGATGCTGCCCTTCGTGCGGCGGGTCGAAGAGGCCGAGCGCGTGCTGAAGCGCATGGCCGAGCTGGGGCTGAAGCGCGGCGAAAACGGCCTGCAGATCTACGCCATGTGCGAGATCCCGAACAACGTCATCCTCATCGATCAGTTCGCCAAGCTGTTCGACGGGTTCTCGATCGGCTCCAACGACCTGACGCAGCTGACTCTGGGCGTCGATCGCGACAGCCAGATCGTGGCGTTCGACTACGACGAACGGGATCCGGGGGTGCGGGAGATGATCCGCCTGGCCGTCGAGGGCTGCCGCCGGAACGGCATCCACAGCGGCATCTGCGGACAAGCGCCCTCGGACTACCCGGACATGGCGGCGTACCTGGTCGAGCTGGGCGTCCAGTCGATGAGCCTCAACCCCGACACCATCATCAAGACCACCAAGGCCGTCCTGGAGGTCGAAAAGCGCCTCGGCCGGAAGCCACGAACGCGCCTGAACTGACGCGGCTGCCCCGAGCGGAAAGGAGACGACGATGGCGACGACCACGGCCGACCGCGGCGACGACCGTTCACACCTGGAAGACTCGATCCGGACGATCCTGGGGGGCGATCACCAGCGCCTCGAGGAGTCGTTTCAGACCATCGTCGCGGCGGCAGACGGCCTGGATCCGTCCGACCTTCACGAGGCCTGGCAGGTCTTCGAGCAGCGGCTGCTCACCCACCTGGAGGCGGAGGAGAAGCACGTGCTCCCGACCTTCGAAAAGTACGAGCCGGCGGAGGCGCACGACATCCTGGAGGGACATGCCCGGATCCGCGAGCGGTTGCTGCAGCTGGCGATCGACCTGGACCTGCACTGTCTGAGGCCGGATCGCGTGAAGGGGTTCGTGGACGAGCTGCGCGCCCACGCCGCCCGAGAAGAGCGGGTGCTGTATCCGTGGGCGGCGCGCCAGCTGAGCAAGATCGTCGGCGTTCCCCGGGGCCGATCGCCGGCGCCGGAGGCGGCGGATGGGCCGCCGGTGCAGTCCTGGCGGATCGACCTCGCGCGCTCGACGCTTCGCTTCTCGCTTCGTCACGTGGTGGTGCGCCAGATCGCCGGGCAGTTCAAGCGCTGGGGCGGAACGATCGTGGTCGACGAGGTCGACCCGATCCGGTCTCGCCTCCATGTCTGGGTCGACCTGGCGAGCCTGGACACCGGCGATCCGTCGCGCGACGCACAGGCCCGGTCGCCGGAGTTCTTCGACGTCGACCGCTTCCCGCGCGCCACGTTCGCCAGCACGCAGGTCCGGCTGCCCGATCTCGGCAACCCGACCGTCCAGGGCCGACTCCGCCTGCACGGCGTCGAGGCGGAGATGGCGCTGGAGATCATCGGGCGAGAGGAGCGAAAGGACCCGGACGGAAGCGAACGGGCCGTCTACACGGTGACCGGACGACTCGACCGGCGCGACTTCGGCTTGCGCTGGAATCGAGATCTCGACGTCGGCGGGATCGTGGTGGGCGAGCAGGTCCAGATCGACGCGCACGTCGAGGCCATCCGCCAGCGGAGTCCCTGAGGCCGTGCAGGTGCGACGGGATGGTCTCCGGCCCGGGCGGATCGAGGCCCTTCGCGGGTCGGTCATGGACGTCTGGTTCCCCGACGGCGGGCTCCCGGCGCTCACCGAGGCGCTGGAGATCGAGGCCGCGGGCGGCCGCCGTTTGGTCGCCGAGGTCCAGACCCACGTCGACTCGAACCGGGCGCGCGCCGTGGCGCTGGAGGCGACCAGCGGGCTGCGACGAGGCGCGCGCGTCGTTCGAACAGGAGCTCCGCTTTCGGTGCCGGTGGGCGACGCCGTGCTCGGCCGGGTGTTGAACGTCCTGGGGCACGCCATCGACGGCGGCGGCCCCATCGATCCGGCGGCGCCGCGGGTCCCCATTCATCGGCTGCCCCCGTCCATCGAGGCGCAGAGCGCCAGGCGCGTGATGGTCCAGACCGGCATCAAGGTCATCGACCTGCTGGCGCCGCTGGTGCGAGGCGGCAAGGCGGGAATGTTCGGCGGCGCGGGCGTCGGCAAGACGGTGCTGGTGATGGAGCTCATTCGAAGCACGGCCGAGAACCAGCAGGGCCTCTCCGTGTTCGCCGGGATTGGCGAGCGGTCTCGCGAGGGAGAAGAGCTGCTCTCCGACATGCGGCGCTCCGGCGTCATCGCGCGGACCGCGCTGGTCTTCGGGCAGATGAACGAGCCGCCCGGCGCGCGCTGGCGCGTCGGCCTCACGGCGCTGGCCATCGCCGAGCAGTTTCGCGACCAGCAGCATCGCGACGTCCTCCTCCTCATCGACAACGTGTTTCGGTTCGTCCAGGCCGGCAGCGAGATCTCGGGGCTGCTCGGCCGGTATCCGTCGCGGGTGGGCTATCAGCCGACCCTGGCGACCGAGATCGCCGACCTCGAGGAGCGGATCGCCTCGGTGGCGGGCGCCGCGGTCACCTCGATCCAGGCCGTTTACGTCCCCGCCGACGACTTCACCGACCCCGCCGTCGCCGAGCTGTTCCGACACCTCGACAGCTCGGTGGTCCTCTCACGGTCGCTGGCGGCCGAAGGGATGTACCCGGCGATCGATCCGCTGGCCTCGGGGTCGGTGCTGCTCGATCCGCTGGTCGTCGGGCAGGAGCACTACGCGACGGCAGAGCAGGTGCGCCAGACGATCGCGCGCTACCGCGAGCTGGCCGACGTGATCGCCCTTCTGGGGATCGACGAGCTGGGCGCGGCCGATCGGCTGGTCGTCAAGCGCGCGCGCCGGCTGCAACGCTTCCTCACCCAGCCGTTCAAGGTCACCGAGGCCTTCACGGGCAGCGCCGGCGCATCCGTTCCGCTGGCGTCGACCATCGCGGGCTGCCGGGCGATCCTGGCCGGGGCCTGCGACGACTGGGCGGAGTCGTCTCTGTACATGGTGGGAACACTGGAAGACGCGCGCCGCAAGGAGTCCGGCGCCGGCGGCGAGGTGCCGGAGTGAGGCTGGCGATCGTGACGCCGCTGGAGATCGCGACCACGGCCGAGGGGGTGGTCCACGTGCGCGCCGAGGATTCCAGCGGGGGCTTCGGGATCCAACCCCACCACGCGCCGCTCGTCACGACGCTGCCCATCTCGGTCGTCAGCTGGCGGCGGCGCGACGGCGAAGAGCTCCACTGCGCGGTGCGCGGCGCCGTGCTCTCGGTGAGCGGCGACACCGTCTCCGTCGCCACCCGGGAGGCCGTCGTCGATCGCGACCTCGAGCGGCTGGAGCACGAAGTCCTCGCCAGGTTCCGGCGCGCCACCGACGAGTCGGCGCGCGTCCGGGTCGACGAGGAGCGGCTGCGCGCCACCGCCATCCGCAACATCCAGCGGCTGCTGCGTCCGGCGCGGCGGTCCCCGGCCTTCGGTGGTCAGTCGTGACGCCGAAAGGCGAGGACATGGCCTCCGCCGTCCGGAAGCGGCGCGATCGCCGCGACCGCTGGCTGCGCGAAGGTCCGGGCGCGTTGCTGCGAAACCTGGGTTTGGTGGGGTCGCTCGGCTGGCTGCTGGTCCTGCCGCCTCTGGCCGGGGCCGTCCTGGGCCGCAGGCTGGACAGCCACTATCACGCGGGCGTCTTCTGGTCGGCGACCCTCATCTTCTGCGGTGCAGTCCTGGGGGGCGTCCTGGTCTGGCAGAAGGTGAAGAGGTCATGACGGCCGCCGTCTCGCTGCGGATCGCCGGCTGGGCCGCCGCCGGGCTGGGGCTGGGGGCCGCGTTCTTCACGTTGCTGCGGCTGAACGTCGCGCTCTACGGTTCGCGCCACTGGCTGGCCGGGATCGGTCTCCACCTCGCCCGCTGGGCGCTGCTGGTGGCGGCGCTCGTCTTCGCCGCGCGAGGAGGTGCCCTCCCCCTGCTCTCGGCGGCGCTGGGCACCGTCGCCGCGCGGGCGGTGGCGCTGCCCGCCCGGCGGATGCAGCCATGAATCACACCGGCCGATCCCCGTTCGATCTCTCGGTCTCCTTCCAGGTCGGGCCAGTGCCGGTCACGACGCCGGTGGTGGTCACCTGGGGGCTGATGGCGGTCCTGGCGGCCGCCAGCAAGCTGCTCACGCGGCGCCTGCGCGTGCGTCCGGGTCGCGCCCAGGCGGCCGTCGAGCTCCTGGTCACCACCATCGAGGCCCAGCTGGCCGAGATCATCCCCGACCAGGGACGGAGCTACCTGTGGCTCCTGGGGACCATGTTCCTGTTTCTGTTCTTCGCGAACCTGAGCGGGCTCGTCCCGGGGGTCCAGGCGCCGACTGCCCACATCGAGACGCCCGCGGCGCTGGCCGTGGTGGTCTTCCTGTCGGTCCACGTGGCGGGCATCCGCCGCCACGGTCTCCTGGGCTACCTCCGGGAGTTCGCGAAGCCGTCGATCTTCCTGCTGCCGCTGAACCTGCTCTCGGAGATCACGCGGACCTTCTCGCTGATGATCCGCCTGTTTGGCAACGTCATGAGCGGCGAGCTGGTCATCGCGATCGTGCTGGGCCTGGCCGGGCTCCTGGTCCCGCTGCCGCTGATGGGGCTCGAGCTGCTGACGGCCCTCATCCAGGCCTACATCTTCACGACGCTGGCCGCGGTCTTCATCGCGGCGGCGACCAGCCCGACGTCACCCGACGCCGGCAAGCGAAAGGACCCCCGTCCATGACCATCGAACAGATCAGCATCATCGGCGCCGTCGCCGCCGTGTCGTTCGGCGCCATCGGCCCCGCGCTCGCCGAGGGGCGGGCCGTGGCGGCCGCGATGGAGGCCATCGCGCGGCAACCCGAGTCCGCCCCCTCGCTGTCCCGGACGTTGTTCGTGGGCCTCGCGATGATCGAGACCATGGCGATCTACTGCCTGGTCATCGCGCTTCTGGTCCTGTTCGCGAATCCGTTCGTTCACGTCCGCTGAGCACGATGCACACGCACCTCGCCACGTTCGTCTTCCAGCTGGTCAACTTCCTGGTCCTGGCGGGGGTGCTGCGCTACTGGCTGTATCGACCCGTGCAGGCGCTCATCGCGCGCCGGCAGCAGGAGGTCACGGCGCCGCTGGCCGCCGCGGCCGCCGACCGCGCCCAGGCCGCGCAGTCGCGGGCCGACGTCGAACGACAGCGCGCCGCGCTCGCGGCTGACCGCGGTCGCCTGTTGCTGGAGGCCGGCCAGCAGGCGGCGGCGCGCCGGGAACAGGTCCTCGCGGACGCCAGGCGGGCGGCCGAGGACCTGGTGAAGGAGGGGCGGGAGGCCCTCGCCCGTGAGACGGCTGCCGCCGAATCGCAGCTGCGTGCCCGGGCGGCGGAGCTGGCCGTCGCGATCGCCGCGCGGCTGCTCGCCGGCTCGGGCGCCGCCGACGTGACGGAGCACCTCTTGAACGACGCGGTCCGGGTCATCGAGGCCATGGACGGCGCCGCGCACGACGCGCTCGCGGGCGCGCCCGGCGCCGCCGCGGGCGTCCGCGTGGTCACCGCCGTGCCCGTGGCGCCGGTGCGGCGCGACGCGGTGGTGTCGCGACTGCATCAGGCGCTGGGCGACGCGGTCGGCGTGACCTTCGCCGAGGACCCGACGCTGTTGGCGGGAGCCGAGATCCATCTTCCGACGGCCGTGGTCCGCCAGACCTGGCGGGACCAGCTGGCCTTGCTGCGGCGGGAGCTGGCCGGCGCATGAGCGCCCTCATCGCGAGCGTCGCAGGCTGGGCAGAGACCGCAGCCCGGCACGTGCAGGACTTCGTTGCAGGACCGGTCGTCGAGCGCCTCGGTCGCGTCACGCACATCGGCGACGGCGTCGCCCGCGTCGCGGGCCTCCCCGACGCCGCCCTCGACGAGCTGCTGGAGCTGGGCGACGGGACCATGGCCCAGGCTGTCGAGCTGGGGAAGGACGACATCGGCTGCGTCTTGCTCGACGACACCGATCGCGTGTCGGCCGGCGACGTCGTGCGGGGGACCGGGCGCGTGGTCCAGGTTCCGGTGGGAGGCGGCCTGCTGGGACGCATCGTCGACCCGCTGGGGCGCCCCCTCGACGGGGGCGGGCCGGTGGCCAGCGACCGGTTCGAGCCGGCGGATCGGCCGGCTCCCGCTATCATCGAACGCGCACCCGTCACCGTGCCGCTGGAGACCGGGACCGCCGTGGTCGACGCGATGTTCGCGATCGGCCGTGGCCAGCGCGAGCTGATCATCGGGGACCGCTCGACCGGCAAGACGACGCTGGCCGTCGACGCCATCATCAACCAGCGCGGCACCGACGTTCTGTGCGTCTACGTGGCCGTCGGACAGCGCGCCTCGGCGATCAAGCGCGTCATCGAGGAGGTCCAATCCCGCGGCGATCCCCGGCGGTGTCTGTTCGTGATCGCCGACGCCAAGCACGCGGCGCCCGGGTTGCAGTGGCTCGCGCCCTACGCCGGCCTGACGATGGCGGAGTGGTTCGCCCGAAACGGGCGCGA
The DNA here is from genome assembly GCA_964546845.1 of uncultured Myxococcales bacterium. Lineage (GTDB taxonomy): Bacteria > Myxococcota_A > Polyangia > Fen-1088 > Fen-1088 > JADGRB01. The sequence continues at coordinate 7,145 of CAZJMY010000377.1, forward strand.
CGTTCTGGTGGTGATCGACGACCTCACCAAGCACGCCGACGTCCACCGCCAGATCTCGCTGCTGTTGCAGCAGCCCCCGGGGCGGGAGGCGTTCCCGGGCGACATCTTCTACGTGCACGCCCGCCTCCTCGAGCGCGCGGCCAAGCTGCACCCTCGGTTCGGCGGCGGATCGATCACGGCGCTCCCCATCGCCGAAACCCAGGAAGGGAACCTGAGCGCTTACATCCCGACGAACCTCATCTCGATCACCGACGGGCAGATCGTGCTGGATGCGAAGCTGTTTCACGGCGGCCAGAAGCCGGCCGTCGACGTGGGTCTCAGCGTGTCGCGCGTCGGGGGGAAGACCCAGAGGCCCGCGATGCGCGACCTCGCCGAGCCGCTGCGCCTCGCGTACGCCCAGTTCCTGGAGCTGGAGGTCTTCACGCACTTCGGCGGCATCTCCGACGAACGGACGCGGAAGGTGGTCGAGCACGGCCGCCGCATTCGCGCGGCGCTGGCCCAGCCGCAGCTCGCGCCGCAGCCGTTCGAGCTGCAGGTGGCCATGCTGCTGGCCTTGGCGGACGGGACGCTCGACGAGCTCCCGCCGGACCGCGTCCAGGGCTTCCGGGCGGGCCTGGCCGCCGCTCTGTCGAGCCAGGCGGAGCTCGCGCGCCGCCTGCGGGATGCGGGGGCGCTGGACCAGTCGACCTGCGCGGACCTGCGGCGTCTCATCGAGACCACCACGCCCCATGTCTGAACGCGGGACGGAGGTGCGCGCGCGCGTCGGCACGATGAACGAGCTGGCGGAGGTCCTGGGCGCGATGCGCGGCATGGCCGCAGCGCGCATCCAGCAAGGCGAGCGGGCCCGGGCCGCCGCGCAGGAGTACGCCGCCCGGATCGGCGCCGCGCTCGCGAGCCTCGACGCGGACGCGCCCGCCAGACCGCCGGCCGCTCCGACCCGCCCGCCCCGCACCCTGGTCGTGGCGCTCTGCACGGAGCGCGGGTTCGTCGGCGGGCTGAACGAGCGCGTCGTGCGCGCCGCCGAGGCGTCTCCGCCGCCGCGCGAGATCCTGATCGTCGGTGCCCGCGGCCTCTCGTTCGCGCGGGAGCGAGGCCTGTCCGTGACGTACGCCGGCGATATGCCCACCCACGTCGGGGGGCTGGGGGACGTCGCCGACCAGATTGGCGACCGGCTCGTCGAGCGCATGAACGACGGCGAGCTGGTGGTGGTCGACGTGATTCACCCCCGGCGAACGCCGGCGGGCGGCACCGTCGTCGAGCGCCAGCGTCTGCTGCCGCGCGAGCTGCTGCCGCGCCCGACGAGCCCAGGATACCCGCCGCTCACCATGCTGCCGGCGCCGGTCCTCGCCGCCCAGATCGCGCTCGAGTACCTGCACGCCCAGCTGGTCGCGTTCGCCGCCGAGAGCTTCGCGGCCGCCAACGCCGCGAGCCTCGAGGTCCTTCAGGCGGCACACGCCCACCTGGACGACATGCTGGTGGCGGCGCGCCGGACCCAGAATGCGATGAGACAGGAGGAGATCACCGCCGAAGTCTTGGAGGTGATCACCGGCCGTCTGACGGGTGCGTCAAAGACCTAAACCACACCCCAGCGGCCACGAACCGCGACGGCCGCCTGGCTTCCTCCGCAGGCGAGACGTACGTTGCGGCGGGTTCGGCAGTTCCCGAGGGCATCGCGAAAGGGCGGACATGGGCGCAACGACCGGGGCGAGGGCATCGGCAGTCGGGCTTCTCACGATGGTGGCGGCCACCTGGCCTGGGCCGGTGGGGGCGGAAGATTCGAAGCCGCTGCCCCACCCCATCGGCGCGCCCGATTCCGCGACGCCGGCGGCGGCGCGGTCCACGGGCGGCGGCGCCGCGCCTGCCTGGACGCCGCTGGCCCACCCGCCCGGCCTCTACAACGGCGCGTCCAGTCCGCTTCTTCTGACCGACGGCACCGTCCTGGTTCAGGACACCGGGTTCCCCGACTGGTGGCGGTTGACGCCCGACGAGACGGGCAGCTACGTGAACGGGACCTGGTCCCAGATCGCCTCGTTGCCGGACGGCTACAGCCCGCTCTATCACTCGTCCGCCGTGCTGCCGGACGGCCGCCTGATCATCGAGGGTGGCGAATATCTGCTCAGCGACGACCACACCGCGTTCATCGGCTCCTGGACCGCGAAGGGGGCCATCTACGATCCCACCGCGGACACCTGGACGCCCGTCGAGCCGCCGCCGTTTTTCAACGGTGGTTTCCTTCCGCAGACGATCGGCGACGCCCAGGGCGTGGTGCTCGCCAATGGCTCCTACATGCAGGCGAATTGCTGCACGACGGAGTCTGCCCTTCTCGACGCGCGGACGTTGACGTGGCTTCCGACGGGACAGGGGAAGCGCGACATCAACGACGAGGAGGGGTGGACCCTTCTCCCCGGCGGCAACGTGCTGACCGTGGACGCCTACTACCTCGACTATGACGCCCTGGGCATGGCGGCGGAGATTTACGACTGGCGCACGGGCACCTGGTCCAGCGCCGGCAGCACCACCGTGCAGCTCTGGGACTCGGCGTCCACCTGCAACGGCCAGTTCGGCCCCTCGAACGAGGTCGGGCCGGGCGTTCTCCGCCCGGACGGCACGGTGTTCTACGCCGGCTCCAGTCGATGCGGGGCTGGTCACACGGCGATCTACGATTCGCGAACCGGCCGCTGGAGAGCGGGGCCCGATTTCCCCGACGCGGTCAGCATCTCCGACGGCCCCGCGGCGCTGGAGACGAACGGCAGAGTCCTGATGATGGCGAGCCCGTTCTACCTGGGACCGTCGGAATTCTTCGAGTGGGACGGCCGGCGGCTGACGCCGGTCGCCGCCCCGCCCCGTGCCCCGTTCGACGCGTCCTACTACGGGAACATGCTGGTGCTTCCGACGGGTCAGATCCTGCTGACCGACTTTTCGAACGACGTGGAGATCTTCACCCCGGGCTCCGCATCCGGTCACGAACGCGACCGCGAGCGGGTCGACCCGCCCGAGATCGTCGACGTGCCGACGCGCCTCGCGCGCGGCAGAACTTACGTCCTGCGCGGGCGCGGGCTGAACGGCGTCTCGCAGGGCGCGGCTTACGGCGACGACGCCCAGTCGGCCACCAATTATCCGCTGGTGCGCATCACGAATTCCAGAACGGGGCACGTGTTCTACAGCCGCACCCACGACCACAGCAGCATGGCGGTCGCCTCCCGCGACCTGGTCCACACGCGGTTCGACGTCCCGCGCAATCAAGAACGCGGTCGCAGCACGCTGGAGGTGGTGGCGAACGGCATCCCGTCCTGCGGGATTTCCGTCTTCGTCGAATAGGTCGGGCGCGAAGCTCGACTACGGCGCGGCGCGCCGGGATCCGGCGACGTCCTTCAGACGGTGCCACCCGGCGGACGCCGCGGTCCGCAGCGCGGTCCCTGCGCGGGCCCCCTGGCCGCGAACCCAGGGCCAGTCCAGCACGCTGACGGTCGTGGACGCGACGACCAGCAGCGCCAGCAGCAGCGGAGCCCACCGGCGCGGAACGCGATCGAAGCTGCGAAAGCCCAGCTTCGGAGGGACCAGCGCCGGATCGTCGTGCGGCAGGTTGGCGAATTCCGTGGCCTCCAGGTCTTCGCCTTTGCGAAAGAACGCCATGGTCATCGTTCCGAGGCGCGGCTTCTTGAGCTTCGTCAGCAAGACGATTCGCCGAGCGGGTGGTTGTGACTCGCCTGAATCCGACGTCATGCGCCCTCCTTCCGGTCCGAGCTTCGCACCCAGCCGGATTCGGTCAAGCGTGCGATCGTGTTATTCAATGACCGGGCGGCATGAGCTCGGGGGCAGGCACGACGACCATCTCTCAGGCCGGCACGGGCTCGGCCGCGGCGGCGGCCGACGATCTGCAGATCGCCTGGCGCTTCCCCAATCCGAACGCGCCGTCCGTCGCGCTGCCCGCGCCGGGCGAGAGCGACGTCGTCGTCGGACGCGACCCGACGTGTGACGTGACGCTGGCGGGACCGGAGGTCTCGCGCCGGCACGCGGCGCTCAGATCCGACGGTGACCGCCGCGTCGCGATCGTCGATCTCGGAAGCCGCAACGGCGTCCGTCTGAACGGGCGGCTGGTGACGACCGCGCTGCTCGCGCCGCAGGACGTGGTTCGTGTCGGAGACCGGATCGGCGTCGTGACCGCGACGCCGGCCGCCATCGAACCGATCGCCCAGGGCCTCTGGGGCGGCGGCGCGCTGGGAGCGGCGCTGGCGCCGGCGCGACAGGCCGCCGGCAGCGACCTGCCGGTGATCCTGCAGGGGGAGACGGGGACCGGCAAAGAACGGGTCGCCGAGGCCATCCACGGGTGGAGCGGGCGCCCGGGGCCCTTCGTGGCGGTGAACTGCGCGGCGCTCCCCGAGGGGCTGGCTGAAGCCGAGCTGTTCGGCTACCGGCGCGGGGCCTTCACGGGTGCCGACCGCGCCAGCCCCGGGTTTTTCCGGGCCGCCGACCGCGGGTCGCTGCTGCTGGACGAGGTCGGCGACCTGCCCCTGTCGCTGCAAGCCAAGCTGCTGCGCGTGCTGGAGCAGCGCGAAGTCCAGCCCCTGGGCGAGACGCGCCCCGTCCCCGTCGACGTCCGGGTGATCGTGGCCGGGCAGCAGCCCCTGATCGAAGCGGTGCGGGCCGGGAAGTTCCGCGCCGATCTGCTGGCGCGGCTGGAGGGCCTGATCGTGACGCTTCCGCCGCTGCGCGACCGGCGCGAGGACGTGATTCCGCTGTTCACGCACCTGCTGGCAAGCGGGGGCGGCGCTCAGACGCCGGCGCTGGCCAGCGACTTCGCCGAGCGCCTGTGCGTCTACGACTGGCCGTTCAACGTGCGCGAGATGGTGCAGCTCGTGAAGCGGCTGCTCGTGGTTCGGGGGCCGGGCTCCACCCTGACGGCCGCCGACCTCCCCGACCGCATGCGCGAAAGCCCGCCTGCCTCGCCCCCGGGTGAAACCGCCGCGGCCGAGCCCGTCCAGCTCCCGGCGCTGGTCGCGGCGCTGCGCGCGTCGGGCGGGAACGTCTCGCGCGCGGCGGCGCTGATGGGCATCAGCCGCCAGCGCGCCTATCGCCTGATGGAGGCGCAGGCGATCGATCTCGAGTCGCTGCGGTCCGGGGGCGAGCCCCGTCGATGACCACCGACGCGGGCGCTGGCCGTGTCGGTTCCGTGATCGGCGGCAAATACCGTCTGACCCGCCTGCTCGGCACCGGCGGAATGGGCGTCGTGTACGAGGCGCACCACGAGCTGGTGCACCGTCGCTTCGCCGTGAAGATGCTGCGCCGCGAGCTGGCGGAACGGCGCGGCGTCCTGACGCGCTTCCAGCGCGAGGCGGCGGCGGCCGGCGCGCTGGAGAGCGACAACGTCGCGGCGGTGCTGGACCTGGGAATCACCGACGACGGCACCCCCTTCATGGTCCTGGAGTACCTCGCGGGCGAGAGCCTGGCAGCCCTCCTCGAGCGCGAGGGGCGCCTGCCCGCCGCCCGCGCCGCCGACCTGATCGCGCAGGCCTGCCGCGGCGTCGCGGCCGCGCATGCCGCGCGCATCATCCACCGGGATCTGAAGCCGCAGAACCTGTTCGTCGCGCGGCGCGAGGACGGCACGGACCTGCTGAAGGTGCTGGACTTCGGCGTGGCCAAGCTCGACGCGGCGGACGCGGCGGCGGCCCGGACGCGCACCGGTGGCCTCGTCGGAACGGCCGCGTACATGTCGCCCGAGCAGGCGCGCGGCGAGCCGGGCGTCGACGAGCGCACGGACGTGTACGCGCTGGGCGCGATCCTGTTCGAGCTGCTCTCGGGCGGCCGCCCCCACCCCGGCGAATCGCCGAACGCCGTCCTGCACCACATCGCGACGCAGGCGGCGCTTCCGGTCGCCTCGGTCGCGCCCGGAACGCCCGACGCGCTGGCCGACCTGATCGACCGCGCGCTGGCCGCCGATCCCGCGAGGCGGCCGCCGTCGGCGGCGGCGCTGGCCGAGGCGCTGGCGCCCTTCGCGCGCCGC
>CAZJMY010000378.1:0-2621 GCA_964546845.1 uncultured Myxococcales bacterium
GCGCGCGCTGGCGCTGGGCATGCGCTGGATCATCTCGGCCGCGCGGGACCGTTCCGACGGCCGCACGATGCAGGAGAAGCTGGCCGGCGAGCTTCTGGACGCGTCCTCGAACAAGGGGAACGCGGTCAAGAAGCGCGAAGACACGCACAAGATGGCCGACGCCAACAAGGCGTTCGCGCATTACCGCTGGTAATTTTTTCAATATCGCATAGATTTCGCGGCGTTTTTTAACCCCCCTCACTCCCGACGGACCTGACGGGTTCGCGCTTTGCCGGATGCTCCGGCGACGTGAAACCGGCTGAGCGTCGAAAGGAAAAACTCGGTAGTCGTGCCCCGCTCATCTTCCATAGCGCTGATCCGGAACATCGGAATCATGGCGCACATCGACGCGGGGAAGACCACGACCACCGAGCGGATCCTCTTTTACACCGGCGTGTCCCGCAAGATGGGCGAGGTGCACGAGGGGACCACGCAGATGGACTGGATGGAGCAGGAGCAGGAGCGCGGGATCACCATCACCGCCGCCTCGACCACCTGCTTCTGGCGCGAGCACCGGATCAACATCATCGACACCCCCGGACACGTCGACTTCACGATCGAGGTCGAGCGCAGCCTGCGCGTGCTGGACGGCGCCGTGGCGGTGTTCGACGCGGTGGCCGGCGTCGAGCCCCAGTCCGAGACGGTCTGGCGCCAGGCGGACCAGTACCGCGTTCCGCGCATCGCCTTCATCAACAAGTGCGACCGCGTGGGCGCCGAGCCCGACCGCTGTGTCGCCGAGATTCGCGAGCGCCTGCGCGGCAACCCGATCGTCGTCCAGCTGCCGAACGCGCTGGAAGAGGACTTCTCGGGCGTCGTCGACCTGATCGGCATGCGGTTGTGCGTTTGGGAAGACGACACGCTGGGCGCGACGCCGGTGTGGACGGACATCCCCGACGACCTGCGCGAGGCCGCCGAGACGGCGCGCGCCGCGATGATCGAAGCCATCGCCGAGGTCGACGACCAGGCGATGCGCGCGTACCTGGAAGAGAAGCCGATGACCGCCGAGCTGCTGCGCGCGGCGCTGCGCCGGGCGACCATCGCCGGGCAGGCCGTGCCGGTCCTGGTGGGCGCCGCCTTCCGCAACAAGGGCGTGCAGCCGCTGCTGGACGCGCTGGTCGACTACCTGCCGTCGCCGATCGACATCCCTCCGGTGACCGGCAAGGACCTGGAAGGGCACCCGGCCGAACGGCGCGCCGACGAGACGGAGCCGTTCTCGGCGCTGGCGTTCAAGAGCATGAACGACCCCTTCCTGGGGACGCTCACCTACTTCCGCGTGTACTCCGGCAAGATCAGCGCGGGCGCGACCGTCTACAACGCCGTCAAGGGCAAGCGCGAGCGCATCGGCCGCTTGCTGCACATGCACGCCAACAAGCGGGAAGACGTCGACGAGGTCTCCTGCGGGAACATCGCGGCGGCCGCCGGCCTGCGCGTCACGACGACCGGCGACACGCTCTGCGACGAGAAGAAGCCGATCGTCCTCGAGACGATGAAGTTCCCGGCGCCGGTCATCTCGATCGCGATCGAGCCCAAGACCCAGGGCAACCAGGACAAGCTGGCGATGGCCCTGCAGAAGCTGGCCGCCGAAGACCCGTCATTCCGCGTGAAGACCGACCCCGACACCGGGCAGACCATCATCTCGGGGATGGGCGAGCTGCACCTGGAGATCATCGTCGACCGTCTGGTGCGCGAGTTCAAGATCGAGGCGTACGTCGGCAAGCCGCAGGTCGCGTACCGCGAGACGATCACCAAGGAAGCCGACGCCGAGGGGAAGTACATCCGGCAGACGGGCGGGCGCGGCCAGTACGGGCACGTTCTTCTGCACGTGGCGCCTGCGGAGGGCAAGGGGATCCTGTTCGAGGACCGCACGACCGGCGGGACCGTGCCGCGCGAGTTCATTCCGGCGGTCGAGCGCGGCGTGCGCGAGTCGCTGGCGCGCGGCGTCCTGGGCGGCTACCCGGTCATCGACGTGGCCGTCACGCTGACGGGCGGCAGCTACCACGAGCTCGACTCGAGCGAGATGGCGTTTCAGATTGCCGGTTCGATGGGCGCCACCGCGGCGGCCCGCGAGGCCGGGCCCGTGCTGCTGGAGCCCGTGATGGAGGTCGAGGTGCTGACCCCCGACGAGTTCATGGGCGAGGTGACCGGCAACCTGTCGGCGCGCCGCGGGCGCGTCTCGGGGATGGAATCGCGGGGATCGGCGCAGGTCATCACCGCCGAGGTTCCATTGGCGAGCATGTTCGGGTATTCAACTGACGTCCGCTCCATGACGCAGGGGCGGGCAACGTACACGATGCAGTTCGCGCGCTACGCCCCCGTGCCGACGCGCGTGACCGAATCAATCGTCGAGCGGATGCGCGGAGCTTTTTAGACAGCGGAAGCAGTTCTTTCGCAGGATTTCGCAGGACTTCGCAGGATTTCGGAGGAAGACGGAGATGGCCAAGGAAAAATTCGTACGCAACAAGCCGCACCTGAACATCGGCACGATCGGGCACGTCGACCATGGGAAGACGACCCTGACTGCGGCCATCACGAAGGTGCTGACGAAGAAGGGGTACGCGAAGTTCCTGGCGTACGACCAGATC
>CAZJMY010000379.1:0-3140 GCA_964546845.1 uncultured Myxococcales bacterium
GGTGCCGGTGGGCTCGGTCGTCCCGGCGGCGCCGGCGGGCGCCGCTTCAGCTCCCGGTGCCCCGGCAGCCGGGGGCGCGCTCGCCACGGGTGCGGGTGGCGGCGGCGGCGGCGCGAGCAGCTTGTCGATCACGTCCAGCCGCAACTTCACCTGCGCGGCGTCGGTCGCGTTGGGATCGTCCTGCAGATACTTCTGAAAGTACTGCTTGGCCTTCTCGAGCTGCTTGGCCTTCTCGAAAGAGACCGCCACGTTGAAGAGAAAAGCCGGGTACGGCTTCTTGGCGTAAGCCTCCAAGAACTTGCCCGCCGCGGCGTCGAACTCGCCGCGCACGAAGAAGGTCTGGGCCGTCTCGAAGTCGTCCTTGGCCTCGGCCAGCGCTTTGTCGGGCGAATCCTCTGCCGCGCGCGCGATGGCCGTGGTGCCGAACGACGCGAGGAGGACCAGCAGCACCGGCGTCGTACGAAAGCACACGCTCGTCATCGGACTACGATTAGAGGGCAGAAGCGTCCATCTATCAAGGTTCCGCGACGGGCGCGCTCGCGGAGACCTCCGCGCACGCCGTCAGGGACCTGGCCAGGCGCGCCACTTCCAAACTCTGAATTCTCGGTTATCGTGAGACGATGGCAACCGATACCGCCTTGCGCGAGGTGACGGTCCTGGGTGCCGGTGTGATGGGAGCCGCCATCGCGGCTCACCTGGCCAACGCCGGCCTGCGCGTCCGCTTGCTGGACATCGTCCCCAAGGACGCCCCACCGCCCGGCGGCGACAAGCGCGCCCGCAACAAGATCGCGCTGGCCGGGATCGAGGCGGCGCGCAAGGCGAAGCCCGCCGCCTTCTTCTCGCCGCGATTCGAGACGCTGCTGACGGCCGGCAACCTGGAGGACGACCTCGAGGCGGCGGCGGCCAGCAGCGACGTCATCATCGAGGCCATCATCGAGAACCTGGCCATCAAGCAGAAGCTGTACGAGCGCCTCGACAACTACGGCGGCCGGGCCGTCATCACGTCGAACACGTCGGGGCTCCGGATCGCCGAGCTGATGCAGGGGCGCAGCGCCGGGTTCCGGGCGCGATTCTGCATCACCCACTTCTTCAATCCGCCGCGCTACCTCAAGCTGGTCGAGATCGTGGCCGGCGCCGACACGTCGCCCGAGACGCTGGCCCGCGCCGAGGCCCTGTGCGGGACGATCGCCGGCAAGGGGCTGGTCCGCGCCAAGGACACCCCCAACTTCATCGCCAACCGCATCGGCACGTTCGCGCTGATGCGGACCCTCGACGAGGCCGTCAAGCAGGGCTACACCGTCGAGGAGGTCGACATGATCTTCGGCCCGGCGACGGGCCGCCCCAAGAGCGCCGTCTTCCGGACCGCCGACGTCGTCGGCCTGGACACGCTGATGCACGTCACCCGCAACTGCGCCGAGGCGCTGGCGGGCGACGAGCGGCGCGACGTGTTCAACCCACCACCGGTCCTGACCCAGCTGGTCGACCGCAAATGGCTCGGCGCCAAGACCAAGCAGGGCTTCTACAAGAAGGTCGGCGACGAGATCCTGCAGCTGGACCTGAAGACGCTGGAGTACGTGCCCCAGAAGAAGCCGCGCTTCGACTCGATCGGGTCGACCCGCGGGGTGGACGACGTCGACGAGAAGATGCGGCGCATGGTGGCCGGCAACGATCGCGCGGCGGCGTTGGCCCGCACCATCCTCTATGAAACGCTCATCTATTCCGCCAACCGGCTGGGCGAGATCGCCGACACGATCAGCGACATCGACCGCGCGCTGCGCTGGGGGTTCGGCTGGGAGCGCGGCCCGTTCGAGACCTGGGACGCGCTGGGCGTGAAGGCCACCGCCGCCAAGATGGAGGCGGCGGGCTACACGGTGCCCGGCTGGGTGCTGGAGCAGATCGCCGCCCAGGGCGAAGGGATGAAGTTCTACCGCACCGAGGGGCCGGGGCAGCGCGCCCAGCTCGGGCAGCGCGGCGGCTTCACGCCCGTGCCCGAGAACCCGCGGCAGATCTCGCTGGACGCCGTGCGCGCGCGCGGCGGCGAGGTCGAGCGCAACGGTAGCGCGTCCATCCTGGACCTGGGCGACGGCGTCTTCTGCCTCGAGTACCACGCCAAGATGAACGCCATCGATCCCGACATCGTCGCCATGACGATGAAGGCGGTCGACCGCGCCGAACGCGACGGGGTGGCCCTGGTCATCGGCAACGACTCACCCGAGGCGTTCTGCGCCGGCGCCAACCTGTTCGCGCTCATGGTGGCGCTGGGACAGGGGCAGTCGCAGGCGATCGACGCGATGGTGGTCGGCTTCCAGGCCGCCTGTAACCGGACCCGGTACGCGCGCGTGCCCGTGGTCGCCGCGCCGGCCGGGCTGGCGCTGGGCGGCGGCGCCGAGGTCATCATGGGGTGCCAGACGGTGCGGGCGGCCGCCGAGCTTTACGTTGGCTGCGTCGAGGTGGGCGTGGGCCTCATCCCGGCGGGCGGCGGTTGCATGGAGATGGCGGCCCGCGCGTCGGCGCGCGCCAGCGACGATCCGCAGTTCGACATCCTGGCGCTCGTGCGCGGCCCCTACCTCACGCTGGCGACCGCGCGCGTGGCGACCAGCGCCGAGGAGGCGCGCGACCTGGGGTTCCTGCGGCAGGGGGACAGCATCTCGATGGCGCGCGAGACCCTGATCGCCGACGCCAAGGACCTGGCCCTGGGGCTGGCCCGCGCCGGCTACCGCCCTCCCCCGCCCCGCCTCATTCGCGTCATCGGGGAGACGGGCGCGGCCACGCTGCGGGCGGCGCTGCACAACCTGCTGGGCGCGCACCAGATCAGCGAACACGACGCCAAGATCGGCGCGCATCTGGCGCGCGTCATCTCGGGCGGCGCCGTGCCGGCCGGCGCGGCCGTCTCCGAGCAGCACATCCTCGACCTCGAGCGCGAGGCGTTCCTCTCGCTCTGCGGGGAACCGAAGACCCGTGAACGCATCCAACACATGTTGTCCAAGGGCAAACCCCTCCGGAATTGAGGAACAGCCACATGCGTGACGTCGCCATCCTCTCCGCGGTCCGGACCCCCATCGGGCGCGCGCCCCGCGGGGTCTTCAAGAACACCCGCCCGGACGACCTGGGCGCCATCGCCACGCGCGAGGCGCTGCGCC
>CAZJMY010000380.1:0-7145 GCA_964546845.1 uncultured Myxococcales bacterium
CGCGGCCAGGCCGCCGTCCGGAAAGCGCGCGACAGCCCCGCACCGGGCGCTGGCCGCAGCAGCACCGGCGCGGGCAGCGGCCACGCCGGCGGCGCCCACCGCGACGACGCCGCCCCCCGCGGCGAGCGGCGACAGCGCGTCCGCCGACGTCACCGGTGCGTGGGAGGGCGCCTGGACAGACGCCGAGCACCACCAGCACGGCCGCCTGTTCCTGCAGGTCAGCCCCGGGGGCGGCGCCGTCGGCTGGTTCTCGAACGCCAACGCCGCGCAGAGCTACCGGCTCACCGGGCGCGCCGAGAGCCTCGGGGTCTTCACGCTGGCCTGCGACTGCCCGGCCGAGCAGGCCTTTTCGGTGCGCGCCAGCCTGCGCAACCAGGACGGCGAGGTCCGCGGGCGCCTCACGCTGTCCGCGGCCAGCGGCGTCTTCGGACAGAGCCACGTCGTGCTCCACCGCGCAGCGGCACGCTGACCGCGCTGGCGGAGGCGTTGGCGGAGGCGGCGAGATCCAGGTTACTTTACGGCCGGCGGTCGCCCCACTACAGTCTTCGGCCACCATGAGCCTGATCCGCTTTCGCCTGGCGCAGCTGTTTCCACTGGCTGCCTTGATCACCGCCGCGGCCGTCACCGGCTGCGCGAGCTCGACGGTCCTGCAGAGCCAGCCACCCGGCGCGCGCGTGTTCCTGAACAACGTGCCGGTGGGCACGACGCCGTACACGATGACCGACAGCAACATCGTGGGGACGGCGACGGCCGTGCGGCTCGAGTACCCCGGCTATCAGCCGCTCAACACGTACATCGTGCGCAACGAGGAGCTGGACGCGCTGGCGCTCATCGGCGGCCTGTTCCTGCTGGTGCCGTTCCTGTGGGTGCTCAAGTACAACCCGAGCCACTTCTACCAGCTGCAGCCGGCGGTGCCGGGCATGGGCGCACCGGGGGGCTGGGGCGCGCCCGAGGGATACCCGCCGCCGCAGGGCGGTTATCCGCCGCCGCAGGGTGGCTATCCGCAAGGACAGCCGCAACAGCCGCAGCAGGGCGGATACCCGCCGGGCCCCGCCGGCTATCCGCCGCCGCCCGCCGGCTACCCGCCGCCTGCCGGCCAGCAGCCGCAGCAACCGTAGCGGCCGCTGCAGGCACGTTCGCGCGACGACTTCATTCGAGGGGCTCCGCCGCTTCCGCGTTCGTCAGCGGCGCGCCGGCGTTGATGCGCATCGGCTCGCGCGCCTTGTGGGGCTTGGCGGCCTCGACGACGGCGTCGCTCATCGCCGGGCCGATGCGGCCCCACAGCTCCTTGGCGATGACGGCGCCCAGGGCGCGGCGCTCGCCGGAGAAGGTCGCGGACGCCGTCCGCATCCCCGTCGCCCCGTCGCGCACGAACACCGTCGCGCTGGCCGCCGTTCCGTCGACGGCCACCTCGCCGTCGACGTAAGCGACCAGGTTCAGCGTCGCCGACATCTCGCGGAACTGCTCCGGGCTGTCGACCGGGCGCAGCGAGGTCAGCATCTTGATGCCCTTGGCGCGCAGCGCGTGCATCACCTGACGCCGGACCGCTTCGGCGTCGTCACCGCTGAACGCGAGCACGGCGACCTTCGCGCCCGCGACGGGGACGGCCGCCACGGGCGGCTCGACCTTCGGCGCCGGGCATCCCTTGGGCGGCTTCTTCACACGCGGCGTCGCGTGCTTCGTCCCAGCGGCGGCCAGGTTGTCCGCCGCACCCAGCAGGGCCCAGGACAGCGCGGCGGCGCGGGTCAGGCGGAAGAAGCGAGCCCAGTGGCCACGGGCCATCCGCCTTCAGAATATCTCAAATCGGGCCTAGCTCCGATGCCATTCACTGAGGGCGCAACAACGAGGCAAGAACGCGGCCGAAACCAGTGTGTGAAACGCCAGGACGCCGGGGACGCCAAAAGGCTCGAGGAGCCGACGAGAAGATCGATCGTCGCGTCTCGGATAGCCTAGCTGCGCAGCTTGTAGCCGGTGGCGAGCATCCAGACGGACAGGGTCGTGGCGACGGCCGCGACCGCCGCGGTGATGCCCAGGCCCAGCCACGGCGAGCTGGTCGACGTCCCCAGGAAACCGAAGCGCAACCCTTCGACCATGTAGAGGATCGGGTTCACCCGCGTGATCGTGTCCCACGGCCGCGGCAGCATGCGCGCGCTGTAGAAGATGCCGCCCAGGAACGTCAGCGGCGTCAGCACGAAGGTCGGCACGACGTTCAGCTGCTCGAACTTCTCGCTCCAGATGGCGACCGCCAGCCCGATGGCGGCGAACGCCGTCGCGATGAGCGCCGTGTACAGCAGCACCCACACGGGATGGACGACACCGAAGCCCGCGAAGAAGCCGGAGATGACCCACACCAGCGCGCTCGTCATGAAACCGCGCACCACCGCCGCGGACAGGAACGCCGCCAGAAGGTCGACGACGCCCAGCGGCGCGACCAGCAGATCGACGATCGTCCCCTGCAGCTTGGCGATGAACATCGACGACGACGTGTTGAGGAACGCGTTCTGCGTCACCGTCAGCAGCACCAGCCCGGGAATGATGAAGCGGATGTACGACACGCCGTCGACCTCGCGCACGCGCCCCCCCAGCGCGTAGCCGAACACCAGGAAGTAGAGCGTGGTCGTGACGACCGGCTGGGCCAGCGTCTGACCGGGCACCTTCAAAAAGCGCCGCGTCTCCTTGGACAGCAGCGTGCGGAAACCGATGGTGTTCACGACGTCTTCCTGGTGAACGCGGCCGCGTCCGGCCGTTTGGTGAGTTGCAGGAAGACGTCCTCCAGCGTGGGCTGCACGATCTCCACGTCCGCGACGCCGGGCGACAGCGCGCCGGCCAGCGCGAGCAGCTCGCCGATGGGCGCGCTGTCCACGGGGCAGACGACCGTCCGGCCGCCGCCGTCCAGCGTGGCACCGCGGCGGCGCAGCGCCTCGGGAAGGGCGGCCTCGCCGCCGCCGAGCGGCGCCGACAGCTTGAAGCGCACCTGCCGCCGCCCCAGCTGCCGGATCAGCCCGGCCGGCGTGTCGAGCCCGACCAGCGTCCCCTTGTCGATGACCGCCACGCGGTCGGCCAGCGCTTCGGCCTCTTCCAGATAGTGGGTGGTCAACACGATCGTCGTCCCGGCGGCGCGCAACGTCCGCACGTACGACCAGAGGTCGTGGCGCAGGGCGACGTCCACGCCGGCGGTCGGCTCGTCCAGGAAGGCGACGCGCGGCCGGTGCACCAGCGCCTTGGCGATCAGCAGCCGGCGCTTCATGCCGCCGGACAGCGCGCGCGTGTTGGTGTCCGCCTTGGTGAGCAGGTCCAGGGCGCGCAGCACCTCTTCGATGCGCGCGTCGTCGGGCGGGACGCCGTAGTAGCCCATCTGGAAGCGCAGCACTTCGCGCGGCGTGAAGAACGGATCGAAGTTCACCTCTTGTGGGACCAGGCCGACCTGGCGGCGCGCGGGCAGCGAATCGCGCACGACGTCGTGCCCCAGGATCAGCGCGCGCCCGCCCGTCGGGCGGACCAGCCCGCACACGATCGAGATCCAGGTGGTCTTGCCGGCGCCGTTCGGTCCCAGCAGCGCGAAGATCTCGCCCGGCTCGATGCGCAGCGACAGACCGCGCAGCGCCTCGACGTTGGGGTAGGACTTGCGGAGGTCGACGGTCTCGACGGCGGCGGTCGACATGCGCGCGCGAAGAATACGTTCCTTCCCTGGCGACGCAAGTCGAGTGTCAGGTGCTAGAACAGCCGCCGGAGGAAACATGCCGAAGTTGCTGGTCGTCGTCGCGAGCACGCGCGAAGAGCGGGTTGGTCATCTGGTCGCCGACTGGGCAATGGAGCAGGTGCGCGCCCATGGCCAGTTCCAGCCGGAGCTGGCCGACCTGAAGGCGATCGACCTCCCCGTGCTCGACGAGCCCAAGCACCCGCGCCTGGGCCAGTACAAGCACGCCCACACCAAGGCCTGGAGCGCCACGGTCACGGCCGCGGACGCGTTCCTCTTCGTCACGCCCGAGTACAACTACGCGATGCCGCCGGCGCTGCTGAACGCGCTGGACTATCTGTTTCGCGAGTGGGCGTACAAGCCGGCCGCCTTCGTCAGCTACGGCGGGCAGTCGGGCGGCATGCGGTCCGTGCAGAGCGCCAAGCCTGTCTTGACGACGTTGAAGATGATGCCGTTGCCGGAGGCGGTCGCCATCCCGTTCGTCTCCAAGTCCATCAAGGATGGTCGGTTCACCGGGGACGAAAGTCAGGCAAAGGCGGCGGTTGCCATGCTCGACGAGCTGCACAAGTGGGCGCTGGCCCTGGCGCCGATGCGCGCGCCGGCCGCCTGACGCGCCGCAATCCGGGGCTCCTCCGGTCCGATTGCTTGTTATAGTTCCCCGGCGATGAGCGACATGAGCCTGGCCACAGTCTCGCCCGCCGTGCTCGCCGTGCCGGCGTCGCGTCCCGCCGAGCGGCCGTGGATGATCGCGCCGGGGCTGGACCTGCTGCTGTTCCTGGGCGTGACGCTTCTGACGATCATCCCCTGGTTCGTCGCGGACGTCCTGCACTACCCGGGCTGGTACGTCATCCTGGGTGTCGGGGTCGTGAACGGGCCGCACCTCATCTCGACCTGGACGCGCGTCTACCTGCTGCCGGGCGAACGCTTCAAGCGTCCGGTGCGTTACTGGGTCATTCCGGGGCTCGCGCTGGCGTTCGCCATCACCGCGGACGCGCAGGGCGGCATGTGGCTGCGGCTCATTCGCTCGACGATCTTCTACTGGGCCACCTGGCATTTCGTCGCCCAGAGCTGGGGCGTCCTGCGCATCTACCAGCGCAAGCACGGCGCCGCCGAACGGACCGAGGCGCGCCTCGAGAGGGCGCTCATCTTCCTGCCGGCGTTCTTCTGCGCGTTGCACCGCCTCTACACCGGCCCCTGGACGCTGTTCGGGATCGAGGTCATCCACGTCCGCCCGCCGGCGTTGCTGGTCAACGGGCTGGGCGCGTTGATCGTGGCGATCGCGGCCGTCTACCTCTGGGTGTGGCTGCAGGGAAGCCGCGGGCGTGCGGCGCACGAATGGATTCGTCCTGCCTACCTGCTGTTCAACTTCGTCGGGTTCGCGATGCCGTTCCTCGTGATTCGCGACGGCGACGCGGCGTTCGCGGCGGCCGCGCTGTGGCACGCCGTCCAGTACATCGCCATCGTCTGGCTGTTCAACGGGCGGCGCTACGCGCGCGGGGTGGAGCCGACGGCGCGTCTGGTGTCGTGGGTGTCGCAGCGCGGTCGGGCGCTGGCGTACATGGGCCTCATCGCCGCCTGTGCGGCGGTCGTCTACATGGCCGCGTTCGGTGTGTCGTTGTTCGTGCACCGCCCGTTCGAGAACATTGCGCTCACCTTCTGGACCGGGTTCACGCTGGGCCACTACTACCTGGACGGCATGATCTGGAAATCCCGGAAATATGATTTGCGCACGCTGACGACGAACGCGCCCGCGCCGACGGCGGCCTGATCGCCGTTTTCGGATCGGAGCCTTTCCGATCATTGCGGTCGTTCGGGGTCTTTGCCAAACTGCCGCCCCTACCATGAGCATCGCTTCGAGTTTTTTCAGGATTTCGCTTTTGGCGGCGGCCGCCTGCGGGCTGGTGACGATCTCCTGCGGCCACCCCAGCAGCGGCGGCGGTGGCTCGACGGGCACCGGAGGCGCCTCCAACTGCACGCCGGGCGAAGAGCTGTGCTCGTGCATGTCCGGCAACGCCTGCAACCCCGGTCTGGCGTGCGCCGATGACATCAACAAGTGCGTCACGGTGAACAGCACCAGCGGCTCGGGCGGCACGACGACCGCCACGGGCGGCTCGCCCGGCAGCGGCGGCTCGTCCGGCTCGGGCGGTGTCGTCGGCACGGGTGGGACCGTCGGCAGCGGCGGCAGCTCCGCCACGGGCGGAAGCACGGGCAGCGGAGGTTCCTCCGCCACCGGGGGCTCGATGGGCACCGGCGGTGGCTCGGCGGGCCCCAACCTGGTCACGAACGGCGATCTGTCGCAGGGGGACACCGGCTGGAACATCGGGCAGGGCAGCCCCTCCAGCTCCGGCGTCATGAACGGCCAGTATTGCGCCACGTTCGGCGGGGGCACCGTCCTCATCGGCTGGGGCAACGGGTCGATGGCCGCCAACCTCATGTCCGGTAAGAGCTACAAGCTGTCGTACCAGGTGTCGTCGTCGAACGGCAGCGGCACCAGCCTCGAGATCCACATCGGGCAGGCCGTCTCGCCGTACAACTCGGACATCTCGAACCCCATCTCGGGCGACAGCCTGCAGTCGAGCCCGATGACCTTCACGCACACGTTCACGTCGACGGCGACCGACAGCACGGCGGGGATCGCCTTCCTGTTCACGGCGAACGGCGGCAACACCACCGTCTGCGTGGACAACCTGACCGTGACGGCGAACTGAGCTCGACCGGCCGGCCCCGGTCAGCGCGCTGCTGATTTCCGGCCGGTCTCGCGTTAGAAAGCCCCGTGTTCCGCAAGCAGGACGTCGCCATTCACTTCGTGGGGATTGGCGGGATCGGCATGTCGGGGATCGCCGAGGTGCTGGTCAACCTGGGCTACCGCGTCTCGGGGTCGGACCTGCGCGACGGCGACGTGACCCGGCGCCTGGCGGGGCTGGGGGCGGCCATCACCATCGGGCACCGCCCCGAGAACGTCGCCAGCGCCGACGTGGTCGTCGTCTCCAGCGCCGTGCGCCCCGACAACCCCGAGGTCACGGCCGCCCGCGCCCGCGACATCCCCGTGATTCCGCGGGCCGAGATGTTGGGCGAGCTCATGCGCGTGAAGGACGGCGTGGCGGTCGCCGGCAGCCACGGCAAGACCACGACCACCACTATGATCGCCACCGTGCTGGCCGACGCCGGCCTGGACCCCACCGCCGTCATCGGCGGCAAGGCGCGCGCCTTCGGGTCGAACGCCCGGCTCGGGCAGGGCGAGGTGCTGGTCGCGGAAGCCGACGAATCGGACGGCTCGTTCCGCCACCTGTTCCCGACCGTCGCGGTCATCACGAACATCGACCGGGAGCACCTGGACCACTTCGGCTCGCTGGAGGCGCTGGAGAGCGCGTTTTTAGACTTTGCCGAGAAGGTGCCTTTTTATGGACTGGTGGTGATCGGGGCCGACAACCCGACGGCGGCTCGCCTG
>CAZJMY010000381.1:0-4064 GCA_964546845.1 uncultured Myxococcales bacterium
GGGGTCGAACAGGATCTTGTCGCCCAGCCGCACGATCATCCGGTTCTCGCGGATCTCGACCTGCAGCTTGCCGGCGTCGGTCAGCGCCTTGAACTGCGTCACCAGCTTGCGGAACTGCGCGGCGCGCTCCTCGGCCTGGGCTTGCGCCTTGCGCAGCTCCTCCATCCGCTTCTGCGCCTGTTCCAGCTCGCCGCCCAGGTTGCCGCGCTCGGTCTCCAGCCGCGAGACGTCCTGTCCCAGCGACTTGAGCTTGTTCGAGAGCACCGCCAGGCGCGCGTCGCGCGCGTCGACGTCCTTGGCGTGCTGGGCCTTCTCCTGGTCCAGCGCCTTCTGCGTCTCGGCCAGCTTTTGCTTCTGCTGATCGCGGTCCTTCAACGTCGCGTTGTACACGTCCTCGTTGACGCCGCACGCGGCGGCGCCGACCGCCAGGACGGCGGCCAGGAGGAGAGGGGCGATCTTCTGCGTCATCGCGAGGCTCCTTTGATGGGGGGGCGCGCCGGCGTCGCCGGCTTCGGCTTTTCGAACAGGCGGTCCAGGATCCCGTCGACGTCGGCGTCGGTCAGCGGGCGCCGCGCCGCCGGGAAGTCCCAGCTCAGGTTGGCGGCCAGCCGCGCGCGCACGTCGTCACGGCCGTGTCCCAGCCGCGCCAGCAGCGCGGCCCGCTCCTCGATCTCGGCGCGGTACATCCCGGCGCGCCGGTCGGCGTCGATCTTGGCGCGCGCGGGCGCCCGGTGCGGCTGCATCCAGTCGAACGTCGTCGGCGGGGTCGGGCGCGGCATGCCGGCTACTCTAACGCCGTTCGTTCTTCTTCGCCTCGTTCCAGAGGCGGTCTTGCTCCTCGGCGGACGCGTCCGACACCGCCCGGCCGGCAGCGGCCAGTGTCCCTTCGACGTGAGCGAACCGGCTCGCGAACCGATCGGTCGCGTCGCGCAGCGCCTGCTCGGCGTCCAGCCCCAGCTTGCGGGCCAGGTTCACCGTCGCGAACAGCAGATCGCCCAGCTCGCGCTGCATCTCGGCCCGGTCGCCGCCCGCGCGCGCCTCGTCGAATTCGCGCAGCTCCTCGTCGACCTTGGCGCGCGGGCCGGCCGCGTCCGGCCAGTCGAAGCCGACGGCGCCCGCCGTCTCGCCGGCGCGGGTCGCCCGCAGCCGCGCCGGCGCGGTCTTGGGGATGCCGTCCAGCGCGCCGTGCTTCCCCTTCTTGGCCTTCTCGGCAGCCTTCAGCTTGGCCCAGTTCGCCAGCACGTCGTCGGCGTTCTTGGCGACCACGTCCCCAAAGACGTGGGGATGGCGGCTCACCAGCTTGCCGACGATGCCGCGCGCGACGTCGTCGATGCCGAACTTCCCCTCGGCGAACCGCAGCTCGGACTGGAAGACGATCTGCAGCAGCAGGTCGCCCAGCTCCTCGCGGTGGTCGTCGACGTCGCCGCTCGCCAGCGCGTCCACGACCTCGTAGGTCTCCTCGACCAGGTAGGGGACCAGCGTCTCCAGCGTCTGCTCCCGATCCCAGGGGCAGCCGTCGGGGGCCAGCAGGCGCTGCATGAGGCCGACCAGCTGGGAGACCTCGGCCCCGGTTTGCTTGCCGGGCAGCGGGGTCAGATCGGGGAGCTCGGGAGAATTCTGGGTCGCCACGGCGCGGAGGATATCGCGTTGAACGCCCCCGGAGCGCGTGCTATCTGCTCATCGTTGACCGACACCATCACCGAGCGGCTGACCCTGGACGACAACCGGGTGGCCCTGTCCCTCTTCGGGGAACGCAACTCCAACCTCAAGCTGATCGAGCGCGAGACCGGCGCCCAGCTCCACTCCCGCGGCAACGACCTCACGATCGTGGGACCCGGCGCTGACGTGGCGGTCGCCCGGAGCTTGGTCCAGCAGCTGTACGGCATGGCCCGCGGCGGCGCGCCCATTAGCCCGGAGGACATCGGCCGCGCAGCCGTGGCGCTGCGGGCCGACGCCGGCGTCGACCTCAAGGACGTCTTCCACGACACGATCTTGGTCGCGGGGCGCGCGCGTCCCATCGCCCCCAAGGGGCTGGCCCAGAAGCGCTACGTCGACGCGATCCGAGAGCACGACATCGTCTTCGGCATCGGACCGGCCGGCACCGGCAAGACCTACCTGGCCATGGCGCTGGCCGTCCGCGCCCTGATGGAGAAGCAGGTCAAGCGCATCATCCTCACGCGCCCCGCGGTCGAGGCGGGCGAGCGGCTGGGCTTCCTGCCCGGCAGCATGGAGGAGAAGGTCTCCCCTTACCTGCGGCCGCTCTACGACGCCCTTCACGACATGATGGACTTCGAGAAGGCCGACCAGCTGGTGACCCGCGGCCTGATCGAGGTCGCACCCATCGCCTTCATGCGCGGCCGGACGCTGAATGACGCCTTCGTCATCCTCGACGAGGCCCAGAACACCACCGGCGAGCAGATGAAGATGTTCCTGACGCGCCTCGGCTTCGACTCGAAGGCCGTGATCACCGGCGACGTCACCCAGATTGATCTGCCGGACAACCGGCGTTCGGGCCTGAACGAGGCGATCAACCTGCTGTCCGACATCCCCGGGATCGCCTTCCGCTACTTCACCGAGGTCGACGTGGTCCGCCACCCCCTGGTGCAGCAGATCATCAAGGCCTACGACGCCCACCGCCAGCCCAGGTGACGGCCCAAGTGACGGTCGGCGTCCGCTGCTGATATTCTTGGAAATGTGAGTGAGCCCGAGCAGCCGGTGGAGCAGCCGCCTTGGGCCGACCGTTCGCGGTACGAGCTGGGGCAGTTGGTCGCCACGTCGCGCGCGATGGCGTCCGAGCGCGACATCGGCAAGCTGCTGGCGCTGATCCTCGAGAGCTGCCGGCACGTGACCGGCGCCGACGCCGGCAGCGTCTACGTCGTCGAGGACGATCCGGCGGCGCCCGACGAGCAGCGGCTGCGGTTCATGCTGTCGCAGAACGACTCGATCGCCATCAACTTCCGGGAGTTCACTCTCCCCGTCGACGAGAGCTCGATCGTCGGCAAGGCCGCTCTGTCCGGGCAGCCCATCAACGTGCCCGACCTGACCAAGCTGCGGGAGGCGGGGCGGACCCCGACCTTCAGCCACAACCGCAGCTTCGACGACAAGACCGGTTACCGCGCGCGCTCGATGCTGACCGTGCCCATGACCTCCGCGATGGGGGAGGTGATCGGGGTCGTCCAGCTGATCAACAAGAAGCGGAATCCCGACGGGCCGCTGGGCGCGGGCGAGGCGATCCCCTTCGACGCGGAGTCCGAGCAGCTGGCGCTGGCCTGGGTGGCGCAGGCCGGCGTATCGCTGGAAAAGGCGCTGCTGTACGACGAGATCCGCCAGATGTTCGACGGCTTCGTGGACGCGTCGGTGCAGGCCATCGAGCAGCGGGATCCGACGACGGCCGGTCACTCGCGCCGGGTCGCGACGCTCTCGATCGAGCTCGCCAAACGGGTCGACGCGATCGGCGACGGCCCCCTGGCGGACGTCCGCTTCGACGAGACGCGGCTGCAGCAGATCGAGTACGCGGCCGTGCTTCACGACTTCGGCAAGGTCGGCGTCCGCGAGCGCGTCCTGGTCAAGCCGCGCAAGCTGTACGACGAGGATCGCCGCGCGATCCAGCTGCGGTTCGCCTACATCAAGAAGGCGCTGCAGGTCGACCTGGCCGAGCGCAAACTGCGCGCCGCGCTGGAGCTGCCGAGAGAAGACGTCGCGCGGCGGCTGGCCGACGTCGACGCCGAGCTGGCGCGCCGGCTGGCGGAGGTCGACGAGGCCTGGGCGTTCATCGAACGCGCCAACGAGCCCGCGCTGCTGGATCAGGGCGGCTTCGAGCGGCTGACCGAGATCGCCGGCCTGACCTACCTCGCCGCCGACGGCGAGCTCCGCCCGTATCTCGAACCCGACGAGCTGGCGGCGCTGCAGATCCGGCGCGGCAGCCTGACGGCCGTCGAGCGGGTGGAGATTGAAAGCCACGTCGTCCACACATACAAGTTCCTGAACAGCATCCCCTGGGGCAAACGCTACGCCGACGTGCCGCGCATCGCCGGCGCCCACCACGAGTACCTGAACGGCAGCGG
>CAZJMY010000382.1:0-2029 GCA_964546845.1 uncultured Myxococcales bacterium
CTGCAGGAACACGTCCCCGGCCCCCAGGTCCCAGTGTCGCTGCAGCCACACCAGCCGGTTCACCACCGCCCGGTGCTCGTTCATCGCCCCTTTCGGCTTCCCCGTCGACCCCGACGTGTTGATCACGTACGCACGGTCTCGTGTCTTCACGCGGCCGCTCGGGTCCGTGACGTCCTCCCCCGCCTCGGGAAGTTCCGCGTCGAGATCGATCACCGGCACCGGGTTCGCCAGCCCCGTCAACGCCGCTTCCAGCGCGGCCCGGGCCGGGCCGTGGGTCAGCGCCGCCACCGGCGCGCTGTCCGCCAGCATCTCCGCCAGCCGCTGCGCCGGGTACGTCGGGTCCAGCGGCACGTACGCCCCACCGGCCTTCATCGCCCCCACCAGCCCGACGATCATCTCCACGCTTCGCTCCGCGCACACCGCCACCCGCGCCCCCGCGCCGACACCCAGCCCCCGCAGCACGCGCGCCACCCGTCGCGCCCGCGCCTCCAGCTCACGGTACGTCACCGTCTCCCCGTCGAGCTCCAGCGCCACCGCTTCCGGCGTCCGCTCGGCCTGAGACGCGATCAGCTCGTGGATGCACGCGTCTTCCGGATACGCCGCCGCCGTCGCGTTCCACAACTCGAGCACCTGCTCCCGCTCCTCCGCAGGCAGCACCTCGATCGCGCTCACCGCCGTCTCCGGCGCCCCCTCCAGCGCCTCCACCAAACCCTCCAGCGCCCGCTCCATCATCGCGCACACCCGCTGCGGTGACACCGGCGCCACCACCTGCACCGTCAGCGCAAAGTCGCGCCCGAGATCTTCCACCGACATCATCAGCGGGTAGTTCGTCCGCTCCTCCGCCCACAGCGCCTCGACGCTGGTCGCAGCCGGGGTGCTCTCTTCCGGCACCGCCTGCCCGCCGAAGTGGCGATAGTTCAACAGCGACGAGAACAGCGGCACGCCCGGCGCCACGCCGCTGGCTCGCTGAGCCAGCGCCAGCGACGCGTGCTCGTGCCCCAGCAACTCCGCCACCGCCCCGTGCGCCCCTCGTACCGCCTCTTCGACCCCCTCGTCCCCGATCGTCCACCGGAACGGCAGCGTGTTGATGAACAACCCCAGCCCCCGCTCGGCGCTGGCGCCACCCTGCATCCGCCCGAACGTCACCGTCCCGAACACCACGTCCCGTCGCCCAGACGCGCGCCCCACCACCAGCGCCCACGCCAGGTGCATCAGGCTCGCCGCGCTCACTCCCAGCCGCCGCGCCGCCTCCCGCACCCGTCCCGACAGCGCCGCTTCCAGCGGCCGCTGCCCCTCCTCCGTCCCACGCCCCTCGCCCTGCACGTCCACCAGCCCGAACGGCGCCGTCGGCTCCGTCACGTCTCCCAGCACCCGCCGGAAGTAAGCCTCGTGCTCCCCCCGCGGCACCGCCAGTCGCGTTTGACCCACGAACTCCCGGAACGGCACCGGCGCCGGCAGGCTCTCCTCCTGCCCTCCCTCGATCAGCTCCACCTCCTGCACCAGCAGCTCCAGCGTCGTGTGGTCGATCGTCAGGTGGTGCGCCAGCACCAGCATCAGCCACCGCCCCTCCGCCCGATCTTCCGCCACGAACGCCCGCATCAGCGGCGCCTGGCTCACGTCCACCCGATGGTGTCGCGGATCGTACAGCCCCCGCAGGTGGTCGATCACCGCCTCTCCCGCCGTCGCCGGCGGCGCCTCCTCGACCCGCAGCCCCGCGCGTCGCTGCACCACTTGCACCGGCTCGTCCAACCCCTGCCACACGATCCCCGTCCGCAGGATGTCGTGCCGGTCGATGACCACCTGCAGGCTGCGCACGAACCCGTCCACCTGCTCTCGCGTCTGGAAGCTCAGCAGCGTCGGCAACAGGTACGTGTCCCCCTCGCGCTGAAGCAGGTGGTGAAACAGGATCCCCTCCTGCAGCGGCGCCAGCGGGTAGATGTCCTGCACGTTCCCCGCCCCCCCAGGCACCGCCGCCACGATCCGATCGATGGCCGCCTGGTCCAGCTCCACCAGCGTCACCATCTCCGGC
>CAZJMY010000383.1:0-6152 GCA_964546845.1 uncultured Myxococcales bacterium
GTCGGCGGACGCGCCCTCGGCGAAGGCCACCGTCGAGTTCGGAACCACCTCGGCCACCATCTCCGCGACCTGGCGGATGCGGAAGTTCTCGGCCGTGCGCCCCACGTTGAAGGCCTGGTTGTGGATGGCCTCCTTCGGCGCCGTCAGGCAGCACTCGAAGGCGTGGATGATGTCGCGGATGTGGACCAGCGGCCGCCACGGCGTGCCGTCGCTCTGCAGCAGCACCTTCCCCGTCGTGATGGCGTGGCCGACCAGGTTGTTGACCACGATGTCCGCGCGCAGCCGGCGCGAGACGCCGTACGCCGTCGCGTTGCGCAGGTACACCGGCGTGAAGTTGGCGTCCGCCATCTTCGACACCTCCTGCTCGACGCGCACCTTCGACTCGCCGTAGGCGGTCACCGGGTTGAAGGCCGCGTTCTCGTCCAGATGCCCGTCGCTGCCCGCGCCATACAGGCTGCACGACGACGAGAACAGGAAGCGCTTCACGCCCGCGTCCTTGGCGGCCTTCGCCAGCCGCACCGACGCGTGCAGGTTGATGTCGTACGTGATGTTGGGGTTCAGATCGCCCAGCGGGTCGTTCGACAGCGCCGCCAGGTGAATGACCGCGTCGAACCCCTTGCAGTGCTCGGCGGTGACGTCGCGCAGGTCGACCCGCAGCGTCGGGATCTCGTCGGGGGCTCCGTCGAAGTCGCACTCGTCGTAATAGCCGGTGTCCAGGCCGACGACCTCGTGCCCGGCCGCGCGCAGCACGGGGACCATCTCGACGCCGATGTAACCCAGGGTTCCGGTGACCAGTACCTTCATGTGGCGATCGCTTTCTTTGTGGTGGGCTGCAGTGGTTGGGCCGGTCCGTTCAGATGACCAGCTTCGTCGCGTGAAACGCCTCGGCGAACCCATCCGGCGCGTTGCACTCGATGCCGCGCAGGCGCAGGACCGCCTCGAAGGTCTCGGGGCGAAACCAGCGCTTGCCGGCCTGCGACGGATAGGAACGAACGATGAGGTCGATCTTCCTGCGCGCGACCGCCTCGGTCAGCGGCAGGTACAGGTTGGGGGTCCCCAGATCTCCCTCGTACTTCGGGATCTCGTACTCGAGGATCGCGTGGTCGCGGTACGTGTTCCAGGTCAGCTCGGCGACCATCCGGTGATCCTGGTGCCGGTCGTGCCGGTGGTGCGTCAGCACCACGTCGGGGCGAAAGTCGGCCTTGGCCGCCTCGAAGGCGTCCTTGACCTCGGCCCCCTGGAAGGGCAGGTACCCGTCGCGGAACTTGTGGATGACGACCTGGCGGTCGGCGGCCTTCTCCAGGAAAGCGGCCGCGCCCGCGCGCGCCTCGACCTCGCGCGCCGGGTTCGACGCGAACGCCACCCAGCGCACCGTCGACCCCGGGCGCTCGGCCAGCAGGCGCAGCACCGCCCCGCCGCAGCCGATCTCGATGTCGTCGCAGTGGGCGCCCAGGCACAGGATGCGCAGCGGCGCGCCCGGTGCGCCCAGCGACGCCGCCAGCATCACGAAACGACGGCCGCCTCGGGGATGGGGACGATGAACTTGCCGCCCCAGCCGCGGATGTGTTCCAGCTGCTTCATGATCTCGTCCTTGAAGTTCCAGGGCAGGATCAGCACGTAGTCGGGCCGCTCTTGATCGATCTTCTCGGGCGCGAAGATCGGGATGTGCGTGCCGGGCAAGAACCGCCCCTGCTTGTACGGGTTGCGGTCGACGGTGAAGTCGACGAAGTCCTGCCGGATGCCGCAGTAGTTGAGCAGCGTGTTCCCCTTGCCTGGGGCCCCGTAGCCGGCGATGCGCTTGCCGGCGCGCTTGGCCTGCGTGAGCAGCTCCAGCAGCTTCCGCTTCGTCTCGCGCACCTGCTCCTCGAAGGTCAGGTAGTGCGGCAGGTCGTGGTAGCCGGCGACCTTCTCCTGCTCGCGCAGCTTCAGCACGCGATCGGTGATGGGGCGCGACGTGTCCGGCGTCGGCCGCGCGAAGATGCGCAGCGAGCCGCCGTGCGTCCACAGCTCCTCGACGTCGAAGATCGTCATCCCGTGGGCCGCGAAGATCCGCTCGGCCGCGATCAGCGAGAAGTAGCAATAGTGCTCGTGATAGATGGTGTCGAACTGGTTGCCCTCGACCAGGCGCTGCAGGTGCGGGAACTCGATCGTGCAGGTGCCGGTCGGCTTCAGCAGCGTGCTGATGCCGGCGACGAACGAGTTGAGGTCGGGCACCTGGGCCAGCACGTTGTTTCCCAGCACGAGATCGGCCTGCCGCCCCTCGGCCTTGAGCGTGGCGGCCAGCTCGCGCCCGAAGAACTTCACCAGCGTGTCGACCCCGCGCTGCTCGACGGCGACCTTGGCCACGTTGGCGGCCGGCTCGATGCCCAGCGACGGGATCCCGCGCTTGACGAAGTACTGCAGCAGATAGCCGTCGTTGCTGGCCAGCTCGATGACCAGGCTCTTCGGCCCCAGCTTCAGGCGCTCCGAAATCATCGACACGTAGTCCTCGGCGTGCTTGAGCCAGGCCGTCGAGTACGACGAGAAATACGCGTACTCGCTGAAGATGTGCTCGGGGCTCACGTACTCGTCCAGCTGCACCAACAGGCACTTCGTGCAGACCCACACGTGGAGCGGATAGAACGGCTCCATGTCGTTCAGCTTGTCGGCCGGCAGGTAGCTCTCGCAGAGCGGCGACATCCCGAGATCGACGAACGATCGGCGGTCCGGCGATCCACAGAAGCGGCAGACGGAGGCTTTCGGCGCGGGCTTCTCGGGCGTGGTCATGGGCTCGTCCACGGTAGATGATCCCGGCCCTTCGGACAAGCGGACGGCGGCGCTTTCGAGGCCGAAAACGGGGCGCCGGCGGGGCGGTGATATGCTGCCGGCGTGCGATTTCGACCCACACCGCTGCGGGGCGCCGTGCTCGTCGAGCAGCAGCGCCACGAAGACGACCGCGGCTTCTTCGCGCGGACCTACTGCGACGACGAGTTCGCGGCGGCGGGCCTCCCCGTCACCTGGCCTCAGCACAACGTCTCGCACAACGCCCGGGCCGGCACCTTGCGCGGCATGCACTACAACGCCGCCCCTCACCGGGAGGCAAAGCTGGTCAGGTGCGTGACGGGCGCGATCTGGGACGCCATCGTCGACCTGCGGCCCGACTCGCCCACCCGCCTGCAGTGGTTCGGGGTCGAGCTGTCCTCCGAGGCCGGCAACGCGCTCTACGTGCCCGAAGGGTTCGCCCACGGGTTCATCACCCTGCAGGACCGAACGGACGTCTTCTACCTGATGGGCAAGAAGTACCAGGGGTCCGTCGCGCGCGGGTTCCGCTGGGACGACCCACGGGTCGGGATCGTCTGGCCGGCGGCGCCGGTCGTCATCGCCGAACGCGACCGCACCTACCCCGATCTCGACCCGGCCGATCCGGACGCCCTGCCATGAGCATCGACGGGGGGGCCATCACGGCCCTGATCCAGGAGCTGTACCCGATCTGCCGCAGCATCACCGGCGACGGCCTGCGGGAAACGCTGCGCATCATCGGGCGGCACATCCCGCTGCAGATGATGGAAGTGCCCTCCGGGACGGCGGTGCTGGACTGGACGGTCCCGCCCGAGTGGAACATCCGCGACGCCTACGTCGCCGACGCCGGCGGCCGCCGCGTGATCGACTTTCGGCAGCACAACCTGCACGTGGTCAACTACAGCACGCCGGTCCGGACGCGCCTGTCGCTGGCCGAGCTGCGGCCGCACCTCCACACGATCCCCGCCCACCCGGACTGGATCCCGTACCGCACCTCCTACTACGCGGAGTCGTGGGGCTTCTGCCTCACGCAGCGGCAGCTGGACGCGATGTCGGACGGCCCCTACGACGTGGTCATCGATTCGACGCTGGCGCCCGGGAGCCTGACCTACGGCGAGCTGGCGCTGCCCGGCGAGCTCGAGGACGAGATCCTGATCTCGGCCCACGTCTGCCACCCGTCGCTGGCCGACGACAACCTGTCGGGCGTCGCCATCGCGACGCTGCTGGCGCAGGCGCTGGCCGCCCGCCCGCGGCGGCGGCACACCTTCCGGTTCGTCTTCGCGCCCGGGACCATCGGCGCCATCACCTGGCTGGCGCGCAACCGCGAGCGCGCCGCCCGCATCAAGCACGGGCTGACGCTGACCTGCCTGGGCGACGAGCACCCCTTCACGTACAAGCGCTCGGTGGGCGGGCGCGCGCCCATCGACCGGGCGGCCGCGCACGTCCTGTCCCACGACGGCGCCGCCCATCAGCTCATCGACTTTTTCCCCTACGGCTACGACGAGCGGCAGTACGGCAGCCCGGGGTTCCGGCTGCCGGTGGGCTCGCTGATGCGCGGCCGCCACGGCATGTTCCCCGAGTACCACACCTCCGCGGACAACCTGAGCTTCGTCTCGGCCGCGCACCTCGCCGAGTCGGCCAGCATCGTCGGCGAGATCCTGGACGTCGTCGACGGCGACCGGCGCTACCGCAACCTGCAGCCGTACGGCGAGCCGCAGCTGGGCAAGCGCGGGCTCTACCGGGCCGTCGGCGGCACCAACATCCCGGACCTGCAGATGGCGATGCTCTGGGTGCTGAACCAGTCCGACGGGGAGACGGGCCTGCTGCACATCGCCGAGCGCGCCGGCATTCGCTTCTCGGTCATCCAGGCGGCCGCCGACCTGCTGCGCGAGCACGACCTGCTGGCCCCCGTCTGACGGCGCGCGGTCGCAAACTTCACGGGCGCGCCGCCGCGGGCGGTCGTAGCCTTTGCGCTTCCACGCCCCTCGCGGGCAGAAAAGGTGGTCGCCATGGTCAAGGTCGGTCTGCTGGTCCGCATCGAAGCCAAGCCGGGCAAGGAAGCCGAGGTCGCGCGTTTCCTGGCCGGGGCGCTCCCCCTGGCGCAGGACGAGCCGGAAACCGTCAGCTGGTACGCCATCCAGATGGGGCCCTCGACGTTCGGCGTGTTCGACACGTTCGCCGCCGAGAGCGGCCGCCAGGCGCACCTGCAGGGGCGCATCGCCGCCGCGCTGATGGCCAACGCCCCCGAGCTGCTTGCGAAGCCGCCGCAGATTGAGCGGGTGGACGTGCTGGCCGCGAAGACCTGAGGCAGAACGGACGTACACGTACACGTTCACGTCCACGTCTACGACCACGTACACGTTTACGTTTACGTTTACGAGGATCTGCTGTCTGCCTCGTAGACGTAGTCGTAAACGTAGACGTGTACGTGGTCGTAGACGTGAACGTGTACGTGAACGTGTACCTGAACGTGTTCGCTGACGTTGTCGTTGTCGCGGACGTCCGGCTCCGGTCCGATCCGTTCCCATCCGGCCCCGAAGTCACCTAGAACTGGCTGAAAAAGCCCCAGATCGCCGCCCCCGCGAACGACGGGGGTTCGTGGACCCCGTCGAAGGGGCACCAGACAACCGGGAAACCCGGGTCGCACCCCTGGTAGGCGACGCAGCCGGTGGGTGTCGCGGGCGCGGTCTGGGTGCTGCAGTGGTTGCGCTGGACGTAGGCGTCGCGCGCCGCCTGGCCCATCGCGATGGGGATCGTGGGGTCGCGCGTGCCGTGCGACGACCAGTACGGGATCGGGCGGGTGTCGGGGCAGCCGTTCATGATCTCGCCCGACATCGCGGCGACCGCCCGAAACGCCGCCGAGGCGTTGCAGCCGACCGCGATCGTCATGATGCCGCCCATGCTGAAACCGGTCGCGAAGATGCGCGACTGATCGACGCACAGCTGCGACTCGAAACGCGCCACCATGGCGTTCACGTAGGCGACGTCGCGCCCGCCCTGGTCGGTCCAGCTGCCGCTCAGCGCCTGCGGGGCGACCAGGATCGCCCTGTCGTGGGCCTCCGCCTGGATGCCGTAGTACGGCCCGCTTTGCGGGGGATCGCCGTCGACGACCCACTGGTCGCTGTATTGGCCGCCGTGGAAAGCGAACAGCAACGGGTACGCGTGGTGCGGGTCGTACCCGGCCGGCAGCGTCAGGATGTACTCGCGGCTGGTCCCAGAGACGTCGATCGTCCCCTTGCCGCCGGCTGGCGCCGCGCCGGCCGCCGTGCAGCCGCTGCTGGGGACGGGCAATCCGCCGGGGGGCTGCGCTCCCGCGCTCCCACCACCCCCGTTCTGTCGACCTCCCGATCCGCCCGGCGCCGCAGCGCCCGCGC
>CAZJMY010000384.1:0-5349 GCA_964546845.1 uncultured Myxococcales bacterium
TGCCGCCGGACGAGCCGATCGCGCTGGAGCCCCAGGTGGCCGCGCCGCCGTCGCGCGCCGGCGGGGTGCCGGCCCTGCTGGAGCGCGCCGAGCGGCAGCGCGCCGAGCTGGCGGCGCTGCGCGCGACGGGCGACGAGCTGGACGCGGAGATCACGCGGCTCGGGCGAGAGGCGATCCCCAGCCCCACGCTGTTCGTGGACTTCGAGCGTGATCGCCCGGGACAGACGTTCCTGGGCGCGGGCCTGGCGATCCCGCTCCCGGTCTGGCGCCGGCAGCAAGGCGAGCTGGCCGTCGCGCGTGCCGAGCGCGCGCGCCTGGAGGACGAGCGCGAGCTGGCCGCCCGTGAGGTGGCGCTGGAGGTCGAGCGCGCGTACCAGGCGGCGCAGGCGCATACCGCTGCCGTCCATCTGCTGGAACGGGAGGCGCTGCCGGCGGCGGACGCCGTGGTGACGCTGCTGACGGAGGGCTGGAAAGCCGGGAAGTTCGATCTTTTCAGGGTGCTGCAGACGACCCGCGACGCGACCGTCGCGCGGCGCCTGTACCTGGAGACGCTGGGGGCGGCCTGGGACGCCACGATCGCGCTCGATCGCGCCGCGGGGGAGCCGTGATGAGGAGAGGCGACGTGGTCGGGGGAGAGCGCGCAACCGACGGCCGCGCGGGAGAGGCCGCAGTGAGCGGGAACGGGGCCGAGGGGTCGCGTCGGAGGACCGGTCGAGTGGCGGCGATGGTGCTGGTGGGGGGGGCCGGGGTGGTGGTGGCGGTGGGCGCCTGGCGGCTGCGGCGAGATCCTGCGCCGCAGCCGCCGGCGGAGGGGCGCGCGGCCGCCGAGCCGGCGGGGCGGATCGCGGCGCCGCCGTCGGCGGGCGGGAAGAACACGATCGAGCTGGTGGCGGCCCGGCCCATGCGGCTGGCCAGCGACCTGCAGCTGGTGGGGACGGTCGGCTTTCACGAGGACCGCTACGCCGTCGTCGGTCCGCTGGTCGCCGGTCGCGTCTCGCGGCTGGTCGCGGGCGTCGGTGACCGCGTCAAGCGAGGCGCGGTGATCGCCGAGATCGAGAGCGCCGAGGTCGGTCAGGCGCGCGCCGAGCTGCTGGCGGCGAAGGCGCGCCTGGCGGCCGCGGAGGCCAACCTGCGGCGCGAGAACGAGCTGGCCGACCGCAAGATCTCGTCCGAGCGCGAGCGCGAGCAGGCGCAGGCCCAGGCGGCGACCGAGCAGGCCAACGTCCGCGCCGCCGTGATGCGCCTGCGCGCGATCGGTCTCGCGCAATCCGACGTCGACCAGCCCGCGACGCGCGAGCCGGGGGGCGTCGTGCGCATGCGCGCCCCCATCGACGGCACCGTCATCGAGCGCAAGGTCACGCTGGGGCAGGCCGTTGAGCGCGCGACGGACGCGTTCGCGATCGCGGACGCGTCGCGCGTGTGGGTCTCGCTGGACCTTTACGAGAAGGACCTGTTCCGGGTCGCGCCCGGCCAGACCGTCGACGTCACCACGGAGTCGCGCCCCGGCGAGACGTTCCACGGCGTCGTCGAGTTCATCGTCCCCGTCATCGACCCCGCCACCCGGACCGCCAAGGTTCGGCTGGAGCTGGACAACCCGCACGGCCGCCTGCAGTCGGGGCAGCTGGTGACGGCCCGACTGCCGGCGCAGGCCAGCGGCACCGCGCCCGAGGTGCTGGCCGTTCCGCGCAGCGCGATCGAGCAGATCGAAGGTCGCACCGTCGTGTTCGTGGA
Source organism: uncultured Myxococcales bacterium (assembly GCA_964546845.1). Taxonomy (GTDB): domain Bacteria; phylum Myxococcota_A; class Polyangia; order Fen-1088; family Fen-1088; genus JADGRB01. Next base: position 1,732 of record CAZJMY010000384.1, read on the forward strand.
GATGCCCGGCGGCTTCGAACGCCGGAACGTGCTCACGGGCCGGTCGGCCGGCGACCACGTCGAGATCCGCGAGGGGCTGAAACCGGGCGAGCGGGTCGCGGCGGGCGGGGCCTTCTTGTTGAAGAGCGAGCTCCTGCGATGACGTTCGCCCGCATCGTCGAGGGCTCCGTCCGACACCGGGGGCTCGTGCTGGCCGTGTGGGCCGCGGTGCTGATCGCGTCGCTGGTGTCGATCGGGCGGATGTCGATCGACGCCGTCCCCGACGTCACGAACACGCAGGTCTCGGTGCTGACCAGCGCGCCCGGCCTCTCCCCGCTGGAGATCGAGAAGTATCTGACCGCGCCCGTCGAGATGGCGATGAACGGCGTCCCCGGCCTGTCCGAGATCCGCTCCGTCAGCCGCACGGCGGTTTCGGCGGTGACGGTGATCTTTCGCGACGGGACCGATCCCTGGCTGGCGCGGCAGATCGTGAGCGAGCGTTTGAAGGTCGCGGAGGCCGGCATCCCGGCCGGCTACGGGCGCCCCGAGCTGGGGCCGGTCTCGACGGGGCTGGGGGAGATCTACGAGTTCTATCTGGTGTCGCCCCGGCACACGCCGATGGAGCTGCGGACGCTGCTGGACTGGGACGTGGCCGTCAAGCTGCGCGCCGTCCCCGGCGTCGTCGAGGTCAACGGGATGGGGGGCGAGGCCAAGCAGTACCAGGTCGTGCTGGACCCCAAGCGCCTGGCCGGCTACCGCCTGTCGGTCGGCGACGTGCAGGTCGCGCTGGAGCGCAACAACGCGTCCGTGGGCGGCGGCTACATCGAGAAGAACCAGGAGTCGTTCTCGGTGCGCGCCGACGCCCAGTTTCACGGCGTCGAGGACATCGAGAACACGGTGGTCACGGCCGACGCCGACGGGACGCCCGTCCTGATCAAGAACCTGGGCACGGTGCGCACGGGGCCGGCGCTGCGGTTCGGCGCCGTCACCAAGCACGGCGACGGCGAGATCGTGGCCGGCACCGTGATGATGCTGAGCGGCGCCAACTCACGCGAGGTGGTTCAGGCCGTCAAGGCGCGCCTCGAGCAGATGAAGTCCGAGCTGCCGGCGGGCGTCGAGATCCGCTCGTACTACGACCGCGCCGAGTTCATCGACCGCATGCTGAAGACGGTCACGGTGAACCTGGCCGAGGGGGCGGTGCTGGTCGCCGTGATCCTCTTCGTGACGCTGGGCAGCGCGCGCGGGGCGCTGCTGGCCGCCGCGGCGATCCCGCTGTCCATGGGCGTCGCCGTCCTCGGCATGGTCCGGCTGGGCGTGACCGGCAACCTGATGTCGCTGGGCGCGATCGACTTCGGCCTGCTGGTCGACGGCGCGATCGTGATGCTGGAGGTGACGCTGGTCGAGATCGCGGCCCGGCGCGCGCGCGGGCGCCACGACATCGCCTACCTGGTCGGCAAGTCGATGGGCCGGGCGGCGCGCCCCGTGGCCTTCTCGCTGATGATCATCATGCTGGTCTACCTGCCGCTGATGGCGCTGGAGGGGGTCGAGGGGCGCATGTTCCAGCCGATGGCGATCACCGTCGCGCTGGCGCTGGCGGGCGCCATGCTGTTCTCGCTGACGGCGTTCCCGGCGCTGGCGGCGACGTTCCTGGGCCGGTCCAAGCATCACGACCCGAACACCGGCTTCTTCGGGCGCGCCGGGGCCGCCTACGGCCGCCTGCTGGCGCGCGTGCTGGCCCGCCCCTGGCCATTCCTGGCGGCCACCGGGGTGGCGCTGGCGGGCTGCTTGCTGCTGGGGTCGACGCTGGGGGCCGAGTTCGTTCCCCGGCTCGACGAGGGCGAGCTGTCGCTGGACGTGCACCGGCTGCCGTCGATCTCCATCACCGAGGCGCAGCGCCTGGGCGTCCAGGTCGAGGCCTCGCTGGCGCGGTTCCCGGAGGCGCGCTCGATCGTGACGCGCACGGGACGCGCCGAGGTGGCGACCGATCCGGTCGGCCCCGACGAGACGGAGGTGATGGTGAAGCTCCGGCCCAAAGAGGAATGGACGACGGCCCACGACCTGGACGCGCTGGGCGAGGCGATCAAGCGTCAGGTCGAGGCCGACGTGCCGGCCACGTTCGTGTCGGTGTCGCAGCCGATCGAGGATCGCGTCAACCAGCTGCTGGCCGGCTCGCGCGGGGACCTGGTCATCAAGGTGTTCGGCTCCGACCTGCCGACGCTGAAGCAGACGGCGGACCGCATCGGCGCGGTCGTGCGCGACATCCCGGGTTGCGGCGACTGGCGCGTGCAGCGCGTGCTGGGCCTGCCGCTGCTGGAGGTGACGCCCGATCGCCAGCGGCTGGCGCGCTACGGCCTCAGCGCCGACCGCGTGCTGGAGGTGGTCGAGGCCTCGCGCGTCGGGCGGACGGCGGGCACCATCTTCGAAGGGCCGCGGCGCTTCGACGTGACGTTGCTGTTGCCGCCGGGCGCGCTGACGCCGGAGGGGTTCGGCGATCTGCTGGTCGGCTCGTCGGCGGGGCAGCTGGTGCCGCTGGCCTCGGTCGCGACGGTGCGCGAGACGGAGGGGCCGGCGGTCATCAACCGCGAGGCGCTGCAGCGGCGCGTGCTGGTCGAGGTCAACGTCCGCGGGCGCGACCTGGTCAGCTTCGTCAACGAGGCGCGGGCCCGCGTGGCCGCCCAGGTGACGCTGCCGCAAGGGGTGACGCTGGCGTGGGGCGGGCAGTTCGAGAACTTCACGCGCGCCAGCCAGCGTCTGGGGTTCGTCGCGCCGGCCGCGCTGGGGGTGATCTGCGCCATGCTGTTCCTGATGTTCGGCGACCTGCGGATCGCGGCGGCGGTGTTCGTGAACGTGCCGCTGGCGCTGATGGGCGGGCTCCTGGCGTTATGGCTGCGTGGGCTTCCGTTCTCGATCCCGGCGGCCGTCGGCTTCATCGCGGTGGCGGGCGTGGCCGTCCTGAACGGGGTCGTGCTGGCGGGCGAGCTGGTGCGGCGGCTCGGCAGCTCGGACAGCCCGACGGAGATCGAGGTGCGCCGCTCCGGCGCGGCGGTCTTTCGCCCCGTGCTGACGACCGCGCTGGTGGCGGCGTTCGGCTTCATCCCCATGGCCATCTCGACGCACGCCGGGGCCGAGGTGCAGCGCCCTCTGGCGACCGTGGTCATCGGCGGGATCGTCTCGTCGACGGTGCTGGGGCTGTTCGTGCTGCCCATCGCCCTCAAGCTGCTGGTGCGCGCGCCGGACGCCGCTGTCGGCTCGTCGCGTCGAGGCGCGGCGGCCTAGGGCCGGCCGGCCTATTGCTGGTGGCCGGGGCGGCGGCCAGAGTCGCTCCCTATTCGGAAGGAGATCCCCATGCCACTTTCGCCGCGAGCCAGGCTGAGTTCCGCGTTCTTGATCGGTGCGTTGCTGTCGGCGTGCAGCAGCAGCGGGGGGGACGGATCGGTTTCCGGATCCGGCGGCGCGACGTCGACGGGCGGCACGACGGCGACGGGCGGCACGACGTCGACGGGAGGGACGAGCGCTTCAGGTGGGGCGACCGGCACCGGCGGCGTTCACGCGAGCGGCGGTTCACCGGGCACGGGGGGCGTGACGGCCACCGGCGGCGCGACGGGCACCGGGGGCACGACGGCTACCGGCGGCGCGGCC
>CAZJMY010000385.1:0-2565 GCA_964546845.1 uncultured Myxococcales bacterium
GCGGCGTCCTGAAGAAGATCCTGCGCAAGGCCGGTGAGACCGTGGCCGTGGGTGAGGTCATCGCCGAGATCGACCAGGCGGCCCAGGGCAAGGCGGCGCCTGCCGCAGCCGCGCCTGCCCCCGCGAAGGCGGCGCCCGGCAAGACCGGCAACGGCCGCACGAACGGCGGCGCCGCCAAGGCCGAAGCTGACACGTCGCTGCGGGCGGGTCCGTCGGCGCGGCGCGCGCTGGCCGAGAGCGGCCTTCACGCCGAGGACGTCCAGGGCAGCGGGCGCGGCGGGCGCATCCAGAAGCAGGACATCGACCGCGCGGTTGAAGACCGCAAGGTCGCCCACCCGGCGGCGCCCGTCGTGCCGATGGTCGAACCGGCACCGCTGGTCCCCGAGGACCTGACGCTGGCCGAGACGCGCGAGCGGATCGTGCCGATGTCGCCGCTGCGCAAGACCGTGGCGCGCCGCCTGGTCGAGGCCCAGCACACCGCCGCCATCTTGACCACGTTCAACGAGGTCGACATGTCCGGCGTGATGGCGCTGCGCGAGCGCCATCAGGAGCGCTTCCAGAAGCAGCACGGCGTCAAGCTGGGCTTCATGTCCTTCTTCGTGAAGGCGGCGATCGAAGCCCTGCGCGCGTTCCCCGCGGTCAACGCCGAGGTGCGCGGCACGGACGTCGTCTACAAGGATCACTACGACATCGGCGTGGCGGTGGGCGGCGGCAAGGGGCTGGTCGTGCCGGTGCTGCGCGACGCCGACCGGCTGTCGTTCGCGGCCATCGAAAAGGCCATCGGCGAGCTGGCCGCGCGCGCGCGCGAAAACAAGCTGGGCCTCAAGGAGCTGGAAGGCGGCACCTTCACGATCTCGAACGGCGGCATCTACGGATCGCTGCTGTCGACGCCGATCTTGAACCCGCCCCAGAGCGGCATCCTGGGGCTGCACGCCATCCAGAAGCGGGCCGTCGTCGTCAACGACGCGGTCGTCGTGCGGCCGATGATGTACGTCGCGCTCTCGTACGACCACCGGCTGGTCGACGGACGCGAAGCCGTCCAGTTCCTCGTCCGCATCAAGGACTGCGTCGAGGATCCCGATCGCCTGCTGCTCGAGGTCTGAGCCTCAGCGGCTCTGGCTGCGATCGCGTTGACGGAGCTGGGCTTCGCCCAGCGGAGTCGTCGCGGGAGGTTCAAGGAACCCTCTCAGGGTTCCTGTCTGGAAGGACTCAGTTGGTCTTCGGGGGTGTGCGTGACGCTGTCACGCGGCTGCTGAGCGCCGCCGGCGTTGTTGGGTTGACCGCGGAAGATGTCCTTGACGCGCGAGGGGCCGCCGCCCTTCTTGGCGCCCGTGCTCTGCGGGATCGGCGGGGTGGGAGGCGCCAGCGGCGCGTCCTGCAGGGACTGGGGCAGCGCCTCCCGATCCGGCATCGGCGTGCGCTTCGAGTCCAGCGCGCGCGGCGGCGGCGTCCCGGGCGCGGGCGCGGGTTCGGTCGCCTCGTTGGCGGTCGTGCGGGACGGCGACTCCAGAAGCGGAGGTCCGCCGTCGGGGCGATCAGCGGGGCGGCGCGTCTCCGCACGGGCGCCGCTGCCGGCGGCCACCCCTACAGCCAACACCATCAGGCCGACTGCCGATCGAAGTCCCATGCCCCGAACATGGGTCCGGGGACCGCTTCAGACCAGCGATGCGCGCGTACGAACGCGAGCCGTGACCCGTCGCTGTCGGGCTCGCGGTGGAACGACGGGCGCGGCCGCGACCGCGACCTCGGCCTCGGCCTCGACCTCGGCCTCGGCCGTCTTGTGGAGGCGCTTGGCCGCGTACATGGCCTGGTCGGCGTGCGAGAGAAGCTCGTCCATCGAGTCGCCCGCCTCGGGCCAGCTGGCCGCGCCGACGCTGAGCTCGACGGGGATGGGCACGGTCAGGTTGGTCGCGGTCCGGGCGGCGCGCAGCCGCTCGAGCAGGCTGCCGCAGTCCGCCGCCGAGAGGTCGGGAAGGATGACGCTGAACTCGTCGCCGCCGGTGCGACAGGCGATGTCGTGGTTGCGCAGGTGGGCGATCAAGAACTCGCCGACCTCTTTCAGCACCGCGTCGCCGCCCGCGTGCCCGTGCACGTCGTTCACGCGCTTGAAGTCGTCCAGGTCGATCGCCATCAACGAGAACCGCCGCTGCGGTCCCGCCCGCCGCGACCGGCTCAGCTCTTCCTGCAGCCGGTCCTCGAAGTAGCGCCGATTCCACAGACCGGTGAGCGGGTCGCGGTAGGCCATGGCGCGGTAGACCTCCAGCCGCGCGATCTCTCGACGCAGCTGAGCGTTCTCGCGCGCCAGGCGCTCGAGATCGCGGGCCAGGTTGGTTTTCGCGGGAGGCAAGGTGCTCTAACTTACCCATAATCGGGCCTCGGGATCCAGGAAAGTGACACTGCATCGCCACTTGCGTCGATCGCTGTCGGCCTCAGCTTGAAGGCTAAGGGAGGGTAGGGACATGTCGATCATCTGGACACTGATTGTCGGTCTGGTCGTCGGCGCTCTGGCGAAGCTGATCATGCCAGGGCGGGATCCGGGCGGGATCATCGTCACCATGCTGCTGG
>CAZJMY010000386.1:0-2539 GCA_964546845.1 uncultured Myxococcales bacterium
CGGACCCGCGGGCGGCGCCGGCGCGGCGGCCGAGCCGCCTGCCGACTCGGGGATGCGCGCCAGGTCGGCGTCCTCATCCGCCGCCGCGGCGGCCACCGCGCACAGGACGGCCACGGCGGCGAATGCGGCAGCCACGATCAGTCCTCTTCGAAGTGCGGCAGGTAGTCGCGCTGGAACCAGGCGTCGGGCAGCTCCTGCGCGCGGTAGCCGGCCCCGTCGACGGTGGTGACCAGGTTCGCGTCGACCGCGTCGATGATCACCGTCTCGGTGGGGCGAACCACCCCCATCACCTCGGCGAACTTCCGGTAGTACGCCATCTTCAGGAGGCGGCCGCTGTCGGAATAGAACTTCCCCTTGATGGCCCGGTAGCTGTCGCGCTCGACCCAGTATTCGAGCCGCGCGTAGACGGCGTCGCCGGTCGCCGCCACCAGGTTCAGGTGCCAGGCCCGCCGGTCCTGGTGGTCGGCGTCCTTGATCGTCTCCTCGCCGATCAGGGTGGCCGTGTAGTCGTGGGCCAGGTTGACGGTCAGGACGTCGCCGTCGGATGCCTGCCCCACCAGGCGCTGCTGCGCCGAGATGCGGACGCTGGTCTTCGACGCGGGGTCGTAGAACCACATCTTGCTCGCGTCCAGCAGCACCAGCTTGCCGGCGTCGCGCGGCGGATCGACGTAGCGGACCAGGTTCTTGAACTGGTGCCCCTCCGGCTTGGCGTGCAGCCCCAGCACCACGCGCTCGCGTGCCTGGCCGTTGCGGTACGTCACCAGCGTCAGCGTCGAGCGGAACGGTTCCTGCGGGTTGCGCGCGCGATCCGCCGCCTCGACGATCTCGCGCGCGGTGGGCGGCGCGGCCGCCGCAGACCGCGCCGCCAATGTGATCAGCCAGAGCAGCCCGGCGGCCGCCCGGACGCGTGCGTTGCGAATGGACATGGGCGTTCTCCTTGGTCGAACGTGGGTCAGACGTGGCGAAGGGCGTCGACGACGGGCAGCCGCGCGCCACGGTTCGCGGGGATCAGCGCCGCGAGCGTCGCCGCGACGACCAGGCCCAGCCAGACACGGGTGACGAACCCGCCCGCGCCCGCGCTCAGCACCTCCAGCGGCACCGCCGTCGCCTGACCGGGCGGACTCCAGGTCAGGCCGGCGTGGTTCACGGCGGCGGCGATGGCCTGCGCCAGCAAGGCGCCGATCGACGCCCCGATGGCGCCCAGGATCAGCCCCTCGACGACGAACAGGCGGCGGATGCCGGCGCGCCGCACGCCCATCGCGCGCGCGGAGCCGATCTCGGCCGTCCGCTCCATCACGCTCATCCCCATCGTGTTCACGACGGTGAACAGGACGATGACGCTCATGATCGTCGCGATGAACAGGAAGATGGCCCGGAACATCCCGACCGCCTGCGTGTAGAACGGCTGCAGCTCGGCGAAGTCGTGAACCTCCAGGTCCAGGTGACGCTCGGCGAACAGCGCCCGCAGCCGCGCCCGCGCCAGCTCGAGATCGGCGGTGTGCCGCAGCTGAACGACGATGCCGGTGGCCTTGGGCGGCGTGCGCCCGTAGACCAGCGCCTGCGCCAGCCGGATGTGCATGGCGATGAAGTTGTCGTCCAGCTCGCGCGCGCCTTGCCGCTCCGTGCGGTCGACGAACAGGCTGACCACGTTGGGCGCGCCGCCGGCGGTGGCGGCCAGCAGGTCCAGCCGCGGCCGCGCGTCGCCGCCACCGCCGCCCGTCGCGGAGGGGCCGCGCTCCGTTCGCGCCAGCCCCGCCAGATCGGACAGATCGGCGTCGAGCGCGGGACCGCTGCCGTGCCCGCGTGACGGCACGGGGCGGGGCGGGCAGTCGCCGATCTTGAGCGCCTCGCACAGGCCCAGCACGCGCGCCAGGCCGACGCCGACGACCCCGCGGGTCTCGTCCTGATCGCTGAGCCCGGAGGCGGTCTCCCGCCGGCGCCGATTGACGCCGTGCTCGTCCCAGCGCGACAGGCGGTCGCGCTCGGAGGGGACGACGCCCGTCCCCAGGAACGTCTTCGAGGCATCCAGGTCGAAGTTGCCTGCGATGCCCGCCAGCGCGACGATCGGCGTGACGACGTTCAGCCGTGGCGCCAGCGTCGGATCGCGGCGGATCAGGTCCACCACGCCCGGGTAGTCGTCGATACCGTACTCCGCCGGATTGCCGGCGCCGAAGGCGAAGTAGCCGGTCCTGAACACCGTCAGGTGACCGACCTTCTCGACGGCGTTCGTCTCGAGCCCGGCGGTCACGAAGCGCACGAACTCGCCGAACAGCACCACGCCGACGGCCCCGACGGCGATCGCCAGCAGGGTCATCGTCGAGCGGCGCCGGTTGCGCAGGATGTTCCGGAACGCAATCTTCAGCGTCATCATTGGACCACCTCCGCGCGCCGGCCGTCCCGGATCGCGAACGTCTGGTCGGCGTGCGACATCAGCTGCGGATCGTGGGTCGAGAACACGAAGCTCACCGCCTGCTCCGCCTGGATGCGGCGCATGAGGGCGATGATCTCGGCGCCCGTCCGGGTGTCCAGGTTCGCCGTC
>CAZJMY010000387.1:0-4491 GCA_964546845.1 uncultured Myxococcales bacterium
TCCAGAAGAAATGCTGAAGGAGATCCAGGACGAAGCCACCCGGCAGGATCGTTCTCTGTCTTGGATCGTCCAGAAGGCATGGAAGATCTCCCGCAAGGAGATCATGAAGTATCCGTCCGTGAACGAGTTTCCGGGCGAAGAGGACGAGCGGGGCGCGACCGAGTAGCTTTTGCCCGCACGAGATTTTCTGCTGATAGCCGAGTCGGTCACACCGCTCGGTGAGGGGGTATCGGCGGTCGGGGCGAGCGGGCTCAGTCGAGCTCTCGCAGCGCTCGGGCACCGGGCGACCGTCCTGGCGCTGGCAAGCGTCGACGCGGCTGCGCGCGTGCCCGGCCTCGCCCGGCGGTTGCGTACGGTCTCGGCGCCGGTTGGCGGCGAGACCCGCGAGCTCGCCCTTTTCGAAGGGCGGGCCGCCCGCTCGGACGCGCAACTGCTGATCCTCGGCATCCCTGCGCCGACGACGCGCGCCGAGACCGTGGCCATCCTGGCCGGCGCGACGCGATCGCTCGCCGGTGACGGCCTCGTATCGCCGGAGATCGCCATCGGCTGGGGCGAGCCCGCGGCAGCCGCGCTTTCCGCGACGTCGGCGGCCGCCCGGCTCTTCGTGCTGCCGACCGGCCGCACGGGCGCCCCGCTCTCGCCCCAGGAGACGGCGGTGCTGGCGCCTCTGCTGCTCGGTGACGATTCGGCGTCCCATTCGCTGGTCGCGCTGGGGTGCCTCGGCGCGAACGCAATCGTGGGCCCCTCGCCCAGCGCCGCCCGGGCGATGGAGTCCGATCCTGGCCTGGCCTCGCGTGCCTCCGACGAGCCGTTCCTGAACGTGCGCTTCGGTTGCGACGACCCGCCTCACGACCCGGCGACCGATCCGGCGCTGCCGGCCACGGCGGGGGGCACCCCTCTGTCGCGCAAGGCCGAATGCCGCCGCGCGCTCGCGCGCCGTTGCTCCGTGGCCGTCGGGCCGCGCACGCTGCTGCTGACCACCGGACCGCTGGCCGGCGGCGAAACCGTCGAGGCGATCCTGTCGGCCATCGAGCAGCTGGCGCCGTTCGACGTCGTCACCGTGATCGTCCCCCGCGGCGATCCGGAGGCGATTGACCGCGCCCGCCTGCTCGCGCTTCGCCAGCCCGGCAAGGTGGCCATCCTTTCCGGCACCGACCCCGCAGACGAGCGGTTCGCGCGCGCGGCCGCCGACGCCATCTTGCTGGGCGACGAGCGCGATCGCATCGGGCGATCGACCGGCCTCGCGTTGCTGTACGGGACCCTGCCGATCGCCCCCGACGTGGGCGCCAACCACGACTACCTGGTCGACTACGATCCGGCCTCCCGCACGGGCGACGCGATCCTGTACAGCGCCAGCACGCCGTTCGAGATCGAGAGCGCGGTCCGGCGCGCGCTGAGCCTGCGCGCCGACAGCGACGTCTGGACGCCGCTCGTGACCCGCCTCATGGATCGGGCGCCCCGGTGGTCGGCCACCGCCACGGCGCTCGCCGAGATCGTCGAAGAGACCCTGGCCGCCCCGGCGTAAGCGCGGCCTCAGGTGCGGCGCGAGCCGGAGGGCCCTCACCTCCCGAGGAGGCGGGTCACGCGCACGCCCAGCTCGCCGTCGATGTTCACCAGCTCCCCCTCGGCCCAGGGCGCGCCGCCGACCCGCAGCGAGACGGCGCTGGTTCGGTCGAGGCGCAGGCCGAGCACGACGCCCGGCGCGACGCCCAGGACTTCGTCGCCGCGAAGGGTGATCCGCCCCAGTTCCGCCACCACCTCGACGGGCGCGGCAGCCAGCGCCGCCGCCGCGTTCGTCGTCTCGTCGGGATCCATCGTCACGTCCTTTCGTTTTTCGAGCCGCCAACCCGTTGCCATCGCCGCGCTCCCGTCGGAGCCGAGGCGTGCCTCCGCGCGGAATTCGCCGACCGCGAGCTCGACCGTCCACCCCGCGTCTTCCCCCTGCGGGTGACGGACGCCGTCGAACAGCACGACGTCGCCGGCCGCCACGTCGACCAGCTCGGCGCGCGACAGCGCCGTCGACGCGAGCCGCACGCCCACGACGGCGGGTAAACGGGCCGCGCGGGTTGCGTCGATCGGCGACGCCGTGGCGGGCAGCGGCGCTTGCAACCACATGGTCCCGGCGCCCGCGGCCCCCGCCACGCGCAAGACGACCGCCGCACCCGCGCCCCCCGACGCCGGGCCGAGCACGAACGACCAGCCGATCGGATCCAGCAACGGGGCCACCAGAGCCAGCAAGACGCCCCGCTCGGCGGGTCCCAGCGCGCGCACGGGCGCGAAGAGCTCGCCGCCCCCGATCGCGCGGTCGACCCAGCGCGCCGCGAGCGCGCTCGCGACGCAGAGCCGGCCGGTGATGCCGTCGCGCCGGATGCCGAGCGCGATGGCGTCCGCCGGCACGTCGCCGACGCCGGCCGCGTCGAGTCTCACGGCGCCGAGCGGCGGCAGCGCGACATCCCACGACTCGGGAAGCGACGCCAGCAGCCGCGCGAGGCCGACCGTCGCGGCCGCCTCCGCGCGCGCGACGGAGGGGCAGCCGGTCAAGTCCAGGCCCGTCGCGTTCACGGCGTGCATCTCCCGTCGCGCTCTCGCCCCAGCGGCGATTCGCCGCCAGCCAGGTCGATCAGCGCGATCCCGCGACGTCGCAGGCGCAGACGAAGCTCGTTCATGACGCCCGCCAGCGTCTCCCGCGAACCCGCCGCGGCTGTCAAGAGCTGCGCGGCGACCGCTCGGCCGCCCGACACCGAGATCAACCGCAGCTCGGCGCAGCCGCCGGCGCCGTCCGCGATCCGGATCCGGGCTTCCGCGGCCCCCGGCCCGCCTCCGATGAGGACGCGCACCACGGACGCGGCCGCTGCCCCTGTCACAGGGCGCGCGGGCGGAGCGGTGACGACGATCCCGGATCCCACCGACGGGGCCGCCCCCACCATCTCACCGGCCCCCAGCCCGCCGAACCGCCGGCGCGTTTCCCGGCGCACGCCGCCCTGCGCGCCGGGGGCGCGGTCGGGCTTGACCACCCCTCCGCCCGGGGCCGAGGTAGTTGAATGGCCCACCCTCATGCTCGCGTTTCGGCCAAATTCGCTGGCGGTTGCGCGCAGCCCCCCGTCCTTTGATAAGATTCGTGGAAACCGCCGCCCTCGGTGGCCATCGAATGGAAATGAGAGGCCGGGAACGCCGCATGACGAAGCCAGGGCCGCGATGAATTGCAACGAGCTCATCGATTTCTGTTTCGACTACATCGAGGGCGCGCTGCCTGAAACGGACCAGGTCGGTTTCAGGCGGCATCTGTCCCAGTGCCCCGATTGCGTCTGCTTCTTCGAGACGTACCGCAGGACGCCAGAGCTGACCCGCGAGGCACTGGCGACCAAGATTCCCGCCTCCGTGCGCGAATCGGTTCGCAGCTTTCTCCTCGCGCGGCGCGACGAGTAGAGCGGCGGCCCACAGGCCGCCCGACCCAGCCGCCCGCTGACGGCGATCTTGCGGCTTTTTTGACAAGGTCGGTTTTGCGCCTATCTTGTCCTACATGTATGACGTTCTCGCACTGACTCCTCCCGCGCTCGGCCGCCGGCAGGCCCCCCGGCTCCGGTTGGCTCTCTCGATGAACGAGTACGTCAAGGACGAGCCGTGCCAGGCGCTGGCACGTGACGTCAGCGAGGGCGGCCTGGCGCTGCAGCGGCGGGTTGGCCCGTCCGGGCGCCCCGTCGAGCTGGTCACGCTGGAGATCGAGCTGCCCGGCACCAACGAGACCATCTGGGCCGCCGCCGAGCCGCGCTTCGACGCCCTTCAGCGGACGCTCCAGGTGTCCGGCCTCCGGTTCGTCTCGATGGCCCGCAAGCATGAGCGCCTCATTCGCGATTACGTCCGCGAGCGCCGGGAGCGGCTGGCCCGCCTCCTGACGCCTCGCCCGATCACCAGCCGGTTCGTGTAGTCCCCCATTCGCCTCGGTGGCCTCCGACGTCGCAATGGTGCGGCGGCGGAGGCCTTTTTTTCGTTCGCGCGGGCCTCGAACCGCGCCGGCCCGACGCCCGGTGCTACCCTTTCCGGGTGGGATCCCGGCTGGCGCGAACAGCCCTCCCCTGCGTCCTCCTGTGGGCGCTCGGATCGCCCGCCGGCGCCACCGACTGGCAGGTGCGCCGCGCATCGCCCGCGCCCCTGCTGGACGCCGCGATCGGCGCGCTCTGGCAGCGGCCCGACGACGCTGCGCTCGCCCGTCGCGCCGTGCAGCTGGCCGGTCACCGGGGCGCCGCCGCCCTCCGGCAGCGGCTGCGCGCCCACGCCGACGCAGCAGGCGACTACTCCGGGTACGAGGCTTACGCGCAGGTCCTGGCCGCCATGGGCGACCCCGGGGCCGCGGCCGCGGCTTACGAGCAGGCCTTGCATCAGCGCCCGGACGCCGCGGCGGCGCTGGCCGGACGCGCGCGGGCGCTGGCGGCCTCCGGCGACCCGGCGGCTGCGGCCGCGTACGACCAGGCGCTGGCGCGGGAGCAACGGCCC
>CAZJMY010000388.1:0-14082 GCA_964546845.1 uncultured Myxococcales bacterium
GCCTACGACGGCAAGGCGCCCAAGGCCTGGAACCTGCAAGGCGCGATCGTCCTGGGCGTCGGCGGCGACAACAGCAACACCTCCTACGGAACCTTCTTCGAGGGCGCCATCACCGCCGGCCGCCCCTCGGACGCCACCGACGTCGCCGTGCTCCAGAACATTCAGGCCGCCGGATACGGCAAGTAGACCACCGGCGCGCGTCCGCCGGCGGGGTTGCCGCTCAGCTCCCTTCGGTCACGAGGAGGACGGCCGCCCTGCTTCGTAGAAGGTCGGGTTAAGGACGCGACGGACGGACAGGACACCGTCAGAGGAGATTCTCGGGTTCGCACACGCCCAGGTCGGCTCCGGAGCGCACGCAGCGTTCACGGGGATGACAGTCCGCCGGTCCCGCGCAGCGCCCCGGAACCAGCTGGCAACGTCCGGGGTCGGTGTGCGCGCGCCGGTAGGTCGTGCCGGAACAGGTCATCCCGTTGGCACAGGAATAGACGCAGGGGTCGCCCGGGTTGCGCGCGGGCACGGGATCCGACGCGCAACTCACGACGAGAATCGCGGCAACCAGCGCCTTGTCGCGCATGCCGCATGATCGCGCCGGTCGCCTGCTCCTGGCAACCCGCCTGGCGTCGCGAGCGTGTCAGGCGGCCCGTTCCGTCCCGAGGCTGTCGTGATTGTCGGCGGCCGCGCGCCAGGCGGGCAGCAGGTCGTTGACGAACACGTCGTGCCAGCTCGGCGCGTGGATCAGCGACCAGGCATGCGCCTCGCGGCCCATCGCCGCGGTTCGTTCGGGGTCACGCAGCAGCTCCGCCAGCGCCTCCGCCCACGCTTCCGGCGTCGCCTCTCGGGAAACGAGCCCGGTCTTTCCCTCGACCACGAACCGCTCGCTCCCGCTGCCCGCGGCGACCACCAGCGGCAAGCCGGAGCTCGTCGACTCGAGGACCGCGTTCGACAGCTCCTCGACGACCGCCGGTTGAGCGCAGACGTCGGCTGACGCGTAGACGCGCCCCAGCGTGGCCGGAGCCAGCACGCCCGGACAGGTGACACGATCGCCCAGCAGCGCCGTCACCGCGTCGCGATCCGGCCCCTGGCCCGCGCAGAAGAGGTGCAGATCGAGGCCCTGCTCGACGAGCTGACGGACGGCGCACGCCAGCACCAGCACGTTCTTGATGGCATCCAGGCGGCCCACCGTGATGACGACCCGCCGCTCGGGCGGGATCTGGAACGTCGCCGACAACCACGCGCGGTCGCGCTGGCGCGGGTCGAAGAGGTCGCGCTCGATCCCCCGGCGGAGGAGCCCCACCCGTCCCGGCCCCAGAAGAGACGCGAGCCTCGCTCGGTCGTCGGCGCGCGACGCCAGGACGAAGGCGCAGCGGCGGTGGTGGTCGTCGAGCAGGCGCTGCATGCGCGCCTCTGCGACCCGCGCGATGGCCCAGCGGTCGAGGAGCAGCCGCGACAGGCGACCCGAGCCGGCCAGGCGCTTGACGGCGGCGGCGGTGAACACGCGCGTGTAATAGGGCGTCGTGGTGTGCACGGAGTTGGTGAGCGGAATGCCGTGCCAGCGCGACACCCGCGCCGCCGTCCGGGCCGACGCAAACGTCCCGTCGGTCGTGTGGATGACGTGGTAACCGCGCAAACGGCTGGTCAGCCACGGATTGTGCGGCGCGAGATCGGTCTGGCCGGGCATGTCGGAGAGAAACGGCAGGCGCGCGCTGCTGAACAGCGGCGGATGAACCTGGTAGCGGACGTGCGGCCCCAGCGGGTGCGTCGCGCTCCGCTCACCCAGGAAGTGAATCGTCAGGTCGACTCGCTCGTTCGCCGCGCAGGCCGCGGCTGCCAGCCGCTCCCAGGTCTTGACGTGGCCGCCCGCCGCCGGGTTCCAGTATAGGTCGACCAGTACGCCGACGCGCAGGCGCGGCGCCCCGCGCACGGCGG
The DNA here is from genome assembly GCA_964546845.1 of uncultured Myxococcales bacterium. GTDB lineage: Bacteria > Myxococcota_A > Polyangia > Fen-1088 > Fen-1088 > JADGRB01. The sequence continues at coordinate 1,927 of CAZJMY010000388.1, forward strand.
GCAGACTCGGTGACGTGACCTGGCGTTCCACCGCGCGTCTCTCCCTCCTCCAGCGCCTCGACCAGAACGTAGCGATCGAGTGCCGCTCCGCAATCATCCAGGCGATGATGGCCGGCGCGCCGACCACCAGCTCGCGCCCGCGCTTGACGACCCCCAGCGCCAGGGCCGTCGGGGCGGCGACGCCGAACGCGGCGCCCACGGCGACGAGCGCCCCCTCCTGCACGCCGATGCCGCCGGGGACCACGAACGCCGCGCCCCGGGCCGAGGCAGCCAGGCTCTCGATCGCCAGCGCCGCCACCCAGCCGATCGGCCGCCCGAGCAAACGCAGGATCAACCAGGTCTCGACCGCCTGGGCCAGCCAGGCCGCCAGATGCCACGTCGCGCTGGCCAGCAGAGCGCGCCGCCGGCCCCGGATCGAGCGCAACGCGCCGTCGATGGCGGCGCCGCCGAGCCGCAACCGCGCCGCGAGGCGGTCGTTGAGGTGCAGGGGCAGCGCCGTCAGCAGCCGCCCCACGCCGACGCGCGCCACCACGGTCAGCAGCGCGGCGAACCCGGCTCCGATGGCGATCACCAGCGTCAGCCACCGGAGGTGCGAGCGCGCCGACGCCGCCGACGTGGCCCCCAGGATCAGCGCGGCGGCGCCCAGGAACGTGAACAGCACCTGGGTCAGCGCGCCGATCGCGACGTCGGCGACCATCGCGGCGGTCGCCTCCCCTGCGGCCACTCCGCCGGCGGTCAGCAGGCGGGCGCGAGCGAAGTCGCCGCCAATCTGGGCGGTCGGCACCAGCCCGTTCACGGCCTCGCCGATCCAGCGCAGCCGCAGCATCGTCGCCCAGCCCAGCCGCCGCCTCCCCAGCAGCACGCCCCACGCGGCCGCGTTGAGCTCGACGGGGACGATCCGGTAGAGGGACGCAGCCAGCAGCGCCGTCCCGCCTCCGGCGCTCAGGATCGCGACCACTTCGGCCGCGCGGGACCGGACGGAGACGACGATCAGCAGCGCCACCCCCAGCACGCCGCCCAGGGCGAGGAGCCGGTGCTTCGGAGACGCCAGGACCTGCTGCATCAGTACGGATACCCGAGCAGGACGTAGGCCCTCAGACCTTCGCCTCCGTAAGCGAGATCGACGCGGCCGAGGATGTCCGGATGAATCCAGGCACGCAGGCCGGCCCCCCCGGAGACGCGCACGTGGGACCAGGGGGATGAGCCCACGCCGTACACTTGCCCCGCCGCAACGAACGGGTCGAAGCGCCAGTCGGTCACCACACCGAAGATGTGCGTCTGCAAGAGCGTCAGGCGCTGTTCGGCCTCGACCTCCCAGGCGCCCATGTCGATGAACCGGTCTTCCTGAAACCCGCGAAAGAGGACCTCGCCGCCGAGGCTGGCCTGGTCGTAGAACGGCACGCCGGCGCCAAGGACCTGCATCCAGTAGACGCGCGCCGCCCCCTGCAGAAACGACAGCTCGGGCAGAAGCCCACGCGCCGTCCCGCGGACCTGGGCGAAGCGGGCAACTCCCGTGATGCCCTGGGCGAGGTTGCCGGTGAGCTCCATCGCGACGCCGGACCGCGAGTAGTCGTTCTCGGGGCGCGTGTCGTAGCGAATCGACAACCCGACGCGGACGAAGGCCGAGCCGCCCAGCCCGGGCGCGTCCGGGTACAGGTCCTGGGTCTCAGGCAGGCCCGAGATCGCGTGCCGCTCCGGACGGTCGCCGCGCACCTCGCCGTAGACCGCCAGATTGAAGTTCGACGTCAGGTTCCACCCGATGCGCCCGTTGGCCGTCGCGTAGAGCCGGGTGTAGCTGGACTCTCCGTCCTCGGACGTATCCGGGCCGAGGCCGAAGTACCGGTAGAACAGGTTGCGCCGCACGCGCACGATCAGGTTCTTGGTCACCGCGCGCGGCGTGCGCCGGTCGTCGTCGTACTCGAACCAGAGCGATCGATTGATGACCGTGCTGGCCGAGAGGATCAGGTGCCACGACTGCAGCAGCGCCAGGTACCGGTACAGACGGAACGTGCCGGTCAAGTGCGCGGAGCTGTTCCAGCTCACGCTGGGCGCGGTGATGGACGTGACCCAGTCGCCGTCGGACCGCATGAGGACGGGCATGAAGCCGTAGGTGCTCCCCTCGTTGGGGGCCGTCGTGTACATCGGAAGGGGGAAGAAGCGCGTCCCGGCGGTGGCCGGCCGCGCCGCCGCGGCCAGGCATGCGGCGAGCAGCGCCACAGCCCCTGGACGCCGGCCGCGCGATTCGCTGCTCACGCGGTTCCTCACACGACCAGGGCACTGCTCGCACTGGGGACCGAGAGGAACGTCATGACGTCTGACGCCGCCCGCAGACCGCTCACGTGGGCCGCCTGCACGGTCTCGGCGATCGCCGGCGTGGCGGTGGCGGCGCCGGCCCAGAACAGTGCGCCGGTGTCGGAGGCGGCCAGACGACCGCGGGCCCCACGGCCGCCGGGACGCGTGAAGGTGAAGCCGCCGCGGGCGAACGGGTCGGTGGTCCAGTCGACGCGACGGTGCCCGAGCAGCAGGCGGCGGGGATCGGCCCGCGGGAAGAGCCGCGCGAGGTCGGCGAGCACCACCGCCACCGCCTCGTCCTCCGGCAGCTCCGAGAGGCGGGCGGCGCGCGGCCCCGTGCAGTAGGCGGTGAGCACGGCCGGCGCCCGCTGGGGGCCGTCGAGGGCCGGCCAGTAGAGGGTGACCGGCCCGGTGGCGCAGGTGAGGTTCGCGAGCTTGGCCGGCCAGAAACGCCTGCTGAAATGAAAGAGGAGCTTCAGGACCGGTCCCATCACGAGATCCGCGAACGCGCTGCGCTTGGTCTCGGGCAACGCCGGCACGAACTCCACGGCGCCGGACGCCAGCACGCCCAGCGGCAGCGTGGAGATGGCGGCGCGCGCCGAGAGCGCTCTTCCGGCGGCCGTGGACACGGTCACTCCATCGGGCGTCCAGCACACGGTCGCGACGGGGGTGCGGAGGCGAACGTCCAGCCCGCGCGCCAGGTGATCGACCAGGTGGTCGTAGCCCTTCGCGATGCGATGGAAGGATCCCGCGTAGAGGTCCAGGACCCGGTCCTCCAGCAGCCCCAGCACGCCAATCTCGTCGGTGGTGCCGGGCAGGTGCGACGTGAACACCATCTCGGCCAGCAGCCGGGCGCGGCCGCGATAGCGGTGGTGGTCGATGAAGTCGCGCGCCGACATGTCCGGCGGTCGGGCGCGCGCCAGGTGACGGAGGATCGGAAACGCGGACCAGGCGCCCGGCCGCAACAGGAACCAGGGCAGCAGGTGGCTGCGTCCGCCCAGGTTGAACATGCTGCGGCGGGAGAGCGCGCACTTGCGCACGGCGAGCCCGGCGGCGCGGATGTCCGGCCAGGTCTCGGCGGCGGCCGTGTGCACGAACTCGGCGCCGCCCTCCGCCGGATGGCCGGCGAAGTCACGAATGGTGTGGACGCGCCCACCCATCCGGTCGCGCGCCTCGACGACCGTCACCGAGAGCCCCTGCCGGGCCAGCTCGCGGGCCGCGGTCAGGCCGGCCACGCCGGCGCCGATGACCAGCACGTCGGTTGCTGCCTCGCCCCGACGACCTGGCCCTGTGATGCGGGAGACGCCCTCTGCGGTCGGACCTTTCAAGTTGGCCTCGGTCCCAACGTGATGTTGAAACAGCTGCGCACCAATGCGCCGCCGCTCCAATTCATCAGCTCGCGTGAACGACTTACAGTCCTCCGACGGATCTCCGGATGCCCACCTCGAGACCGAACGGGTCGGTGCGGGGCAGCCACTGCCGGGCACGGGCCCACCGCGTCGTGACCAGACCCAGCGCGAGCAGGGCAATCAGCCACACCAGCGGGTTGGGCGCGCGCTGACGAGGTTCGCGCTGGTGGGCCGGCGCCGGGCGAGCCGGGGCGTAGTCGTGCTCGATGAACCAATTCACGGCGCGTTCCAGGGCCGGCTCGATCGGGTTCCGGGGGAACCCCAGCTCGCGGACCGCCTTGCTGGTGTCGAAGAACATCATCGACTTCGACATGCGCGCGCCCGCCAGCGAGACGCGGGGTTCGCGGCCCAGCCAGCGGGAGAGAGGCTCATCGACGTGCGCGATGGCCAGCGGAACCCAGTGCGGCAGCTTGAGCCGCGGAGGCTGCCTCCCCGACAACCGCCCCAGCAACTCCAGCATCTGTTGCAAGGTGACGTTCACGCCGCCCAGGATGTAGCTCTCGCCCGGGCGCCCCCGCTCGGCAGCCAGGAGGTGCCCGAGGGCCACGTCGCGCACGTCGACCAGGTTCAGGCCGGTGTCGACGTAGGCGGGCAGGCGGCCGTTGAGGAAATCGACCACGATCTTTCCGGTGGGCGTCGGCTTGACGTCCCGCTCGCCGATCGGCGTCGAGGGGCTCACCACCACGACCGGGAGGCCCCGATCGATCCAGGTCTCCACCAGCCGCTCGGACAGGAACTTGCTTCGCTTGTAGTCGCCCACCATCTCGTCCAGATGCCCCCGGGCGTTCTCGTTGGCGGGCGTCCCGCCGCCGAGGCCGAGTGTTCCGACGGAGCTGGTGTACACCACCCGCCGCACGCCGAGCTCGGCGGCGAGCTCCAGCACGTTCCGCGTGCCGTCGACGTTGCTGCGGTAGATCTCGGCCGGGTCGCGCGCGTAGAGGCGGTAGTCGGCCGCGCAGTGGATGACCAGCTCCGCTCCCGTCATCGCACGGCGCAGAGAGGCTCGATCGGTCAGATCGCCCAGGGCCCAGTCGATCGGCAGGTCTTCCAGCCCGGCGCGCCGACTGGTGGGCCGGCAAAGACAGCAGAGGCTGTGCCCGCGCGTGACCACCGCCTGCGCCACGTGCGATCCGATGAACCCCGTCGCTCCCGTCAAGAACACCCGCATCGACCGTCACCCCGTCGCTCCTTCAAAGCCTGGGAACGACCGGGAGCCAAACAACCTGCGACGATCTTGGACTTGGTATCAGCCGACGGCGGAAAGGCCAACACCGGGTGGGTGACACGCCAGGACGCCGGGAACGCCAAAAGGCTCGAGTTGGCGTCCCGGCGTCCTGGCGCTCAAGGCATTGCGGCTCCGGCGCCCACCGCGGCCGCGACCGAGGCGACGTCGGCTCGCGAGAGCTTTGCGCCCAGGCCGCGCGCGGCCAGGATTCGCAGATTCGATCGGGCCAGCCCCGCGATGAAGGCGTTGAAGGTGACGAGTCCCGGGTCCGTTCGGGCGGCGCGCAAGAGCTCCACATACTCCTCCGCCCTCGTCAGAGCCTGGTCGGTCAGCTCCAGCACGGCGGCAAGCGGGACGCCGGCAGGGATGTAGACGCGCCCCTCGGCGGCGTCGCGCGGAGCGTCCTTGAGGATGTTCACCAGCTGCAGCCCTTCGCCGAAGCTCCCGGCGCGGCTGCGAAGCTCCGCGGCACGAGCGACGAGCTCCGGCCGGTCGTCGATGTAGAGCTCGGTCAGCATCTCGCCCACGATTCCGGCAACGGCGTAGCAGTAAGCGCGGAGATCCGCGACGTCCGACAGCGCCAGCCGGTTGCTGGCGTCCGACCGGCGCACGAACTGCTTCATGCCGTCGACGCTGCGCGCGAGGTGCTGTCGAACCGATAGCCGCACGGCCGGCGGCAGCTCGCCGAAATCCCGCAGGACGAGCGGCATTCTGGCCAGCAGCTCCTGGTATCCGGCGTGCGCGAGCGGCGGCTCGCGCAGGCACTCGGCCGCCAGGGCGTCGGCGGCGCTCGCGTCTCGATCCAGCAGCTCGACGAATCGGCTCAGACTCTCCAGGCGTCGCTCGCGGGTCCAGAAGACGGCGTCCTCGAACGTGTCGGCAATTCGGAACAACAGGTAGGCGATCCCGACTTGATTGCGCGTTGGTTCCGGCAAGATCGGGATGGCCAGCGCGAACGTTCGGCTCGTCTTCTGCAATAAGTCCTCGATGGCTGACACGAGGACAACGCTAAGTCGGCCCTTGCGGAGCACAACCCGAGTGACCCTTTCTCTGCAATGGGTACGACGGTGAGCAAATCGTCCGGGAGGTGGCGGCGGGACGCCGTCGGCTCGCCTTGGTCAGTCGATGCCTTACGCAGCAACGGTCGATTACGCGCCTTTGCAACGCGCATCGCGATCATGATTGCGCTGGCGCAGATTCCCCGCGCAAACGCCGCGGAAGCAGCGCCCGTCTTCAAGCCTCCGCGTCTCGTTCACTTCGTGGAGGCGGTCTTGCCCAGCGCGCCGGCGGCGCGGCGCGAGGCAGAGGTGGTTCTCTCTCTCGACGTCGACGAGACGGGCAAGGTGGGCGCCGTCGAGGTGGTCACGCCGGCGGGCGGCGACGGAGGCGACGCGCTCGATCGGGCCGCCGTCGCGGCGGCTCGGCAATTCGTTTTCGAGCCGGGAGAGGCCGACGGACATCCGGTCCCGGTGCGAGTTACGTATAGCTATCGGTTCGTGTTCAAGCCCGATCAGCATCCCCCCGCCCCTGCCGCGCCCAGCGCGCCGCAAATGCCGACGCCGACGGTCCCGCTTTCCGGGGCCGTGCGCCGGCGCGGCGATCGCGCGGCCGTCGCCGGCGCGGTCGCGCTGGTCTCGATCGCGCCGGGGGATGAGCGGCGCGCGGTCACCGACGAGCAGGGGCGCTTTTCCTTCGCCGCGCTGCCGATCGGCGAGCACAGGCTGTCGCTGCGGGGCGCGGCGATTCTTCCCGTCGACGTCACCGTCGCGCTGCACGAAGGGAAGTCGACCGAGCTCAGCCTGTTCGTCGACGTCAAGGAGCGCTACGCCTCCACCGTGCGCGGGCAGCGCGCCGTCGTCGAGACGGTCGAGCAGACGCTGACCACGGCGGAGATCCAGCACATCCCCGGCACGCAAGGCGACACGCTGAAGGCCGTCCAGAACCTGCCGGGTGTCGCGCGGGCGCCGTTCGGGATCGGCCTCCTCCCGGTCTGGGGCTCGGCCCCGGCCGACACGCGCGTCTACATCGACGGCGTGAACGTGCCGGTCCTCTACCACTTCGGCGGCCTGCGCTCGACGGTGAACAGCGAGATGATCGACGGGCTCACCTTCGTCCCGGGCGGGTACAAGGCCGACCACGGGCTGGGCCTGGGCGGAATCGTCGACGTCGACACGCGCAAGCCGCGCAGCGACGGGCTGCACGGCTACGCGCAGGTGGACCTGCTCGACGGCTCGCTCATGCTGGAGGGGCCGCTCACCAAGACACTGTCGTTCGCGGTGGCCGGCCGGCGCAGCTGGATCGACGTCACCTTGCCGCTGTTCACCACCAGCACCTTCCAGCTGTCACCGGTCTACTACGACTACCAGGCGCGCCTCTCGTGGCGGCCTTCGAACCGGGACGCGGTCGACCTCTTCCTGTTCGGTTCGGACGATCGGCTGAGCGTGCTGGCGCGGGTCAAGAACGACGCGCTGGACGCGACCGTCGACTCGCACACCTCCTTTCACCGGGCCGTCCTCAGCTGGGCGCACCGATTCGATCGCGGGCGCACCCTCTCGGTCACCTCGTCCGTCGGGTACGACGCTCCGTTCGGCCTGGGCGTCGCGTTCGGTCAGACGCCGAGCTCGCTGGACGAGCACGCCTTTGCCTATGCGACGCGCGCCGTCGGCCGGTGGCCCGTCACGACCACGCTGCGCCTCGACGGCGGCGTCGACTTCGAGGGGGACCGCTGGAAGGTCAGCCGCGCCGGCTCGCCCGCCATGGTCACGGACCTCGTCGGCGGCACGGGCGCCGGGGGGCTGGGCGCCAACGGGGGGTTCAGCGGCTCGGGCAGCGGCTACGCCATCGACGAGCTGACGCTGTACACGAATCACGTCGCGCCGTTCGTGACCGCCACGCTGGCGTTGTTCAATCGGCGGTTCACGGTCACGCCGCAGTTTCGCCTGCAGGTGATGACCTTCGCCGGCTACCAAGGGACGCCGCAGGCGTTCGCGCGAGGGTTCGTCTCTCCCGAGCCGCGCCTGGCGCTGCGGTATCAGCTGGTCCCGCGCGTGGCGCTGAAGGGGGCCGTGGGGCTCTATGCTCAGCCGCCGGATCCGTCGGCGTTCTCGGCCGACTTCGGCAACCCGAACCTCTCGCCCGAGCATGGCACGCAGGTCATCGTCGGCGCCGAGGGCGAGCTCTGGCCTGGATTGACCGCCGAGGTCGATCTGTTTTGGAAGAGCTTGCGTGACCTGATCGTCGCGGGCCAGACTGCCGGCGATCCACCGCTCACCAACGAGGGCATCGGTCGCGCCTACGGCGGCGAGGTCCTCATTCGCCAGAACCTGGGCAAGCGCCTCTACGGCTGGCTGGCCTACACGCTCTCGCGCAGTCAGCGGAAGGATCACCCCGGTCAGAGTTGGTATCCGTTCACATTCGACCAGACGAACATCCTCACCGTGATGCTCAGCTACTTTTTGCCGCGCGGGTTCGAGCTGGGCGCGCGCTATCGTTACGTCACCGGCAATCCCACCACACCGGTGACCGGCGCGTTCTACGACTCCGTCTCCGACAGGTACACGCCGCTCCTGGGTGCCATGAACAGCGGCCGACTGGGCGCCTTCAATCAGCTCGACCTTCGCGTCGACAAGGTCTTCACGTTCGACCGATGGCGCTTCTCCGTTTACCTCGACGTGCAGAACGTGCTGCGCGCCGACAACCCCGAGGCGGTCGGCTACAACTACAACTACACGATCGCCCACCCCATCACCGGTTTGCCGCTGCTGCCGATTCTGGGCATCCGGGGGGACTTCTGATGCCGCCCGTGCAGATGGTCGTTTCTGCGTGCCTCGCCGGCTGCGTCCTCCTGGGACTCGGCGGGTGCCAGAGCTTTTCCGATCCGCCGGTCTCCTTCGTCGCCGGCCTGCGCGTGCTCGGCATCAAGGCCGACCCGCCGCAGCTCGCGCCGGGCGCCAGCACCACGTTGTCGGCGCTGGTGGTCGACACTTCCGGCGCCACCCCGGCGGCGTCCTGGAGCCAGTGCACTCTGCCGCCGTTGCCCGGCCAGGCGGTCAACACGGACTGCGTCGAGGGGGCAGCGGGAGCGGATCTCCAGCCGATCGGCGACGGTCTGACGATCCCGTTCGTGATGCCGCAGGTGCCGGCCGCGTCGCTGGGCGGCCCGGACGCGACGGGCGGCGTGTACCTGCCGCTGGTGGCCGCGGTCGGTGCCAGCCCACAAACGGGGAGCACCGGGTCGCTGACCGCCGTCTATCGGCTGCGGCTGGCCGACGCGGGCCCGGCCAACACCAACCCGAGCATCGCGGACGTTTTCTCGGTCGACGCGGCCGGCGCGATGACGGCGCTCGATCCGACGGCGCCCACGCCGGTGCGGGCGGGCGAGGCGCTCAGCCTCACGGTGACGTTCACGCCAGACAGCGCGCAGAGCTACACCGCCGCCGACGGTGCGACGACGACCGAGAGGCTGACGACCTCCTGGTTCTGCACCGCGGGCAACCTGAGCTTTCAGAAGACCAGCGCCACGCAGCCGGTGACCGTGCTGCACCTGGATCAGCGCTTGCCGGCCTCCGGCGCGCCGATCGATCTCTACGCCGTCGCCCGCGACGAACGCGGCGGCACCGATTTCGCACATCGCACCCTGCTGCTCCAGTAGTGAGAATGGAAAGGAAGTAAAACGAAGATGGATGTTTCGGGACGATTCCTCGCGTTCACGCTCCACGGCGCCGGATGGGTGCTCTGGATGCTGATCGCTCTCAGCGTCATGAGCATGGCGGTCATGCTCGAACGCCTCTGGTACTTTCGCGCTCATCGCGTCGGCCGGAGCGAGCTGGCGGCCGAGATCCGGGCGCTGCTGAAGCAGGGGGACGATCGGGGGCTGGCAAAAGAAGCCGGTCCCAGCGAGATGGCGGCGGCGATCGAAGGGGCCAAGACGCGCGAGCGCCTCCGCCTCGAGCGGCGCCTGCCCTTTCTGGCCACGCTCGGCTCGAACGCGCCGTTCGTCGGCCTCTTCGGGACGGTGCTGGGGATCATCAAGGCCTTTCACGATCTGGCCGCCACCCAGGGAACGGCGGGCGCAGGTGCGTCGACCGTGATGGCGGGCATCTCGGAGGCGCTGGTGGCCACGGCGATCGGCCTGCTGGTCGCGATCCCCGCCGTCGTCGCGTTCAACTACTTCAGCCGCCGGGTCCGCGTGCGGATGGCGGAAGTCGACTGGCTGGCGCACCTCGCGGCCGAGGACGTCCAGGCCGGCTGGGCCCGGACGGACCCCGAGCTCTTGCGGCGGAGCGCCTGATGGCGAGCGGTGGGTCCACCCAGGACGGCGGCGACATGTTCGCGAGCATCAACGTCACGCCCATGGTCGACGTGACGCTGGTGTTGCTGGTCATCTTCATGGTGGCGGCGCCTCTCATCGTCGCCAGCCCGTCCATCAAGGTCGCGCTCCCCAAGGCGGCCAGCGCCGACGAGACCAAGCGCTCGACCCTGGCCCTCACGCTGGAGAAGGAGTCCGCGGGCGGTTACAAGCTTTACCGCAACGGGCAACCGACCGACGAGAAGGCGGTGCGGGCGCTGGTGCCGGCATTGCTGAAGAGCGACCCCGATCTGCAAGCGGTCGTGGCGGCGGACCGCGGGATCGCCTACGGCGACGTCATGCACGTCGTGGACGTCATCAAGACGCTCGGCGTGACGAAGTTCGCGCTCAACACCCAGTCGGGCCCGTAGGGAGACCGCCATGTCTCGCAGGGCCGATCTGGCCACTCTGGCGGTGGCGGTCGTGGTGCATCTCGGATTCGCGGCCGCGATCGCGCGCGAACACGTGGGCAAGCGGCCCGCCTCCAGCACGGTGGAGCTGGAGTTTCAGAAGGCACCCCCGCCGATCGCCGAGGCGCGCCCGGCGGCGACGGCCGGGCCGCCGCACGCGGCTGCGGCGCCCAAACCCCGGCGGCAGCTGGCGCTGCGCGCGCGGCCCACGCCCACTCATGCTGCTCCGGCGGCTGCTGCTCCGGCGGCTGCCGCGCCGGCCCCGGTGGCGCCTGGGCCGCCGAGGCCAATGTTCGGCGTCTCGATGACATCGACGAGCGTGGTCGCCGCCGGCGTCGCCGTTCCGGTCGGATCGACGACTCTGGCGCATCCCGGACCACCGGGCGGCGGCGCGCCGGGGCGTGCCATGGGGGGCGCACCTTCAGGTGACGGCGAGGGCGCCTACCAGCCCGCGTCCGAGTCGGACGTGGCCACCATGCCGGAGGTCGACACCGACGCGTGCGGCAAGAGCATCGCCTACCCGGACGAAGCGGCGCAGGCCGGCGTCGAAGGGGACGTCCGCTTGCGCGTCGCGCTCACGCCCGAAGGACACGTCTACGCCGTCCGGGTCCTCTCGGGGCTGGGGCACGGGCTCGATCGGGCGGCCATGGAGGCGCTCAAGCACCACTGCCACTTCTCGCCAGCCGTCGACAAGACCGGCAAGCGGGTGGCCTTCGTGATTCAGTCCTACACCTTCCATTTCCAGCTCCCGCGCTGAGCCGACGGCAGGGTGTTAACCTGCCGTTTGCAGCACCCATGGCGCCCGATCCGATCACCGACGCCGCCGACAACACCGTCATCGGGCGGACGCTGCGGAAGCCCAGCTACGCGATCAGCAAGCGGCTGGGCGCGTACCTGGCGCGGTTCCGGCGGGAGCTGGAGCTGCCGGTCAGTTACGAGCGGCTGGAGGGGTTTCGGGACAGCGTGCCGCTGCGAAACAGCGACGGGCAGGACACGCTGTGGGAGTCGGTCCTCTATTCGCCCGGCGAGATGGACGGGCTGAAGGTCGACCTCAAGTACGTTTACGCGCTGCTGAAGGTGCACGGCGATCTGTCGGTCGTCGACCACCTGTACGTCGACCGGATCGACTTCTGCAGCTTCGGGAACTCGCTGCCGTTCCGGGTGCGCATCGTCAACAGCATCAACGAGAACTCGGACTACTTCTACGTGAAGAAGGCCGACGCCTCGCGCGTGTACGGGCTGGAGCTGGAGCACCTCCTGTCGCCGAACCGGCTCAACTACGTGACCTACGGGTCGACGCTGGTCGAGGAGCACGTGGCGGGTGTGCCGGGCGACGTCTTCATCAAGCGGTGGCTCGACAACCGCGAGATCAAGCCGGTGCGCGTCGCCAAGGAGCTGGTGAAGTTCAACGAGCGCTGCTTCATCCGCCTGCTGGGCGACATGCGCAGCTACAACTTCGTGTTCGTGCTGACG
>CAZJMY010000389.1:0-2689 GCA_964546845.1 uncultured Myxococcales bacterium
TAGATGTGGAACGTGAACGCCGTGCGGCCGGAGCCGGCGCCGTGAGTGCCCCGCGTGTCCGTATCCGTGGCTTCCCACCGCGCGAAACCCGCCGGGGTTCCGTCGCCCAGGGCCGCCGTCACCTGCCACTGGGCGTCGACCAGCCCGCACATCGAGAACGCGTCGACGCGCACCACGTAGTCGCCCGCCGGCGGACCTTCCATGAAGACCACGTCTTCCTGGCGCCGCCCGTCGATGACGCAGTTCGCGTTCGAGTCGAAGTCCAGCTTACCGGCGGCCGCGATGGCCGCCGCCAGCTCCGCGCCGGCCAGCGGCGGCGTACCCGGAACGTGCGGCGGCAGGCCGACCGGCGTCTTCGACCAGATCTCGATCGGGGTCGCAGGGTCCTCCGGATTGGGCGCCAGGACGTGCAGGTCCAGGTCCGTTTCCGTGTCCCAGGCCAGGCTGATGACCAGCGCGCCCGTCGGAATCGGCGGGCTGACGTCCAGGCCGACCTGCTGAGCGGGACCGACGGTGCCCTGCACGTCGACGCCCTTCAACAGAAGCGTCTGCTTGCCCGCGGGCACTTCCGGCGACAGAGACATCTTGGTCTGAAACAGGAAGTCGCCCGGCATCTGAAAGTCGGCGACGGTGGCCGGAACGATCCAGTGCCCGCTGTCACCCGCCAGCCCGATGAGCACGCTGCTGCCGTTTTGAACGTCGCCCGACAGCGCGAGGTTCTGCAGTCCCGGGGCCACCTTCGTGGTCATCAGGTTGACGCTGGTGACCAGTGGCGCGGGGGCGTCGCTCTCCGGCGCCAGTCCGCCGGGCACGTACTGCGCGCCGGACAGGCGCAAGTAGGCGCTCAACCCGGGGTCGGCGCTGGCGCCGCCACAGCCCGCGGCGCATCCAAGCAAGGCGGTCAGAGCGAGGCGACGAACCATCAGAAGCTCACCTCGCCGCGCAGCACGAAAGTGTTCGACGCGAGATTCGTCGGTTGACCCTCCGGGTTCCGCCCGTTGTGGTTGCGGTTCAGATCGAACTCGGCTATGAGGCGCCCGGAAACGCCGCGCAGGGCCGCCGCGAAGGCGACGGTCTGGTACGACAGCGCCGTCGGGGTCGTCGCCCCCATGACCTGGTTCACCGAATCGGCGTCCGGGTTGTAGAAGTCGTAGCGGATCCCCACGATCGCGTGCGGCCCCAGGCCCTGGGTCACGCCGACGTAGAGCCCCAGCTCGCGGTAGTCGCGCCCGAAGGCGACGGGATCCGCCGGCAGGACGGCGCGATCCAGGTTCTTCGCCCAGTAGATCTCGCTGTACAAGGTGGTCGCGCCCAGGAACGGTTCCTCGACTCCCAGCCGGAGATCGGCGCCGTAGCCGAACCGCGAGAAGTTCTGCGACGGAACGGCGGCGACGCCCGGAACGACGACGACCTCGCCCTGGTCCAGGACGCCGTTACCGTTCAGATCGTTCCACTGGACGACCGACTTCGTCGCCGAGGTGCCGGCGTGGAAGCCGCGTCCCGACAACCCGGAAAAGCCGCCGGCCACCCAGACACGCGACGAGACGGGCGTCTCGATCCCGACCCGGCCCACGAAGTCCTTGGCCTTGTTGGGATCGCGCAGCGGGAACGTTCGTTCGCCGATCGGTTCGCCGTCCATGACCGCGAACGCGTAACGGGTGAACCGCCAGGCGCCCATCAGCCTGGCGCCGGCATCGTACTCGCCCGGAAAGAGGCCGCGCTCGGCGGTCGAACGCTCGAGGAACAGCCGTTCGCGGTCGCTCTGGCCGATCTCGTACCCGAAAGGGATCTTGAACAGGCCGATGGTGGCCATCAGCAGCGGCGGCGCCGGCCCGCGTTCGGGCGGCCACTTCAGTGAGGCCTCCGCCCCGATGAGGCGCGCCTGCGTTCCGTTGACGGTGTTGCCATCGAACTCGATCAGACCGGCCACCCACCACCGATCGACGGCGGCGCGCAAGCGCGCGCGCCGGATGTAGAACTCGCTTTGATTCAGCGGGGCCCCCACCGGGCTCAGCTGGTCTTGCGAAAGCTGATTCCACACGGCCCAGTCGGCCTGTAGATATCCGGTGAAGCTCAATCCAAGGCGGGCCGTCAACGGCACCGGCGGCGCCTCCTCTGCCCGTCTGGACACCTCCTCGACCCTGGCTGCCAGCGCCTTCCGCGTCGCCGCATCGGCCTGCCGCTCGCTGTCGAGGGCGGTGCTGAGCGCGTCCACGCGCCGGCGCAGGTCGGCCACCTCCTTCGCTTGCTGCTCGCGCTCCGCACGGTCGGCCGCCTCGCGGGCTTCCGCCTGCGCCGCCGAATCGGCTGGCGACTGAGCGACGGGCCCTTCGGGTTGGTCGCCCGGGCGGCCGGCTGTCTCGGCGGCCAAAGCGCGCCCCGCCGCGGACAGCGACAGAATGAACCAGACAGTGTTTCGAAGACGGGCTGATGTTCGATACGCGGACATAAGTGAGCGCTGACCTCCGAAGTCCCTCGCTCGCGCGAACGCGAGCGAGGGAGTGATGCCTGTTGTTACGGGCAGGTCGTCGGCCCGAAGGCCGGCGCTGGCCGGGTCGGGGTGATTCCGCCCGTCGTCGCCGCGTTGATGATGGCTGCGTTGATCGCGGGTGCTCCGCCCGCGTTGCCGCTGCCGCCAGCCCCGCCCGTTCCGGCCCCGCCCGCGCCAGCCGCGCCGCCGCCGGCCGCG
>CAZJMY010000390.1:0-4361 GCA_964546845.1 uncultured Myxococcales bacterium
GTCCTCGGAGAACGACGCTTCGGGCTTCACCTTGTCGGGCGCAACCTCGAGCTGTTCGATGATGATTTTCTTGACGCGCTCTGCGATGTCGTCAGCCATGTTCCTTTGTTTCCTCTCGATTTGCAGTGGTTCTTGGGGGTAACGAGCGGCGTACCTTACATGAAAAGGCCGCCGTTGACGCGCAAGACTTGCCCCGTCACGTAGGCGGCGCCGGGGCCTGCCAGATAGGCGACGGCAGCGGCCACGTCGTCGGGCGCGCCCACGCGTCCCAGCGGGATCGCCTTCAACAGCTCCTCGCGACGCGCGGCCGGCAACTCGGTCGCCGTCATGTCGGTGTCGATGTACCCGGGCGAGACGGCGTTCACGGTGATGCCGCGCGACGCGTACTCGCGCGCCAGCGTCTTGGTCAAACCGATCACGCCGGCCTTGGCGGCCACGTACGGCGCCTGTCCGGCCGAGCCGATCTCCGCCGTGATGGACGTGATGTTGATGATGCGCCCGCTGTCGCGCGCCTTCATCAACGGGCGCAGCGCGGCCCGCGTGCAGTAGTAGGTCCCGTTCAGGTTGACGTCGATGGCGCGCTTCCAGTCGGCGTCCTTGCCGCCCAGCACCAGGCCGTTGACCGCGATGCCGGCGTTGTTGACCAAGATGTGCAGGCCGCCCTCGGCGGCGATGTCGCGAATGGCCGCGTCGACCTCCGCCGCGACCGAGACGTCGAAGCGCTTGCTGACGGCCGTGCCGCCTGCGGCCTGGACCGCGGCCACGGCCTCGCCGGCCGCCGCCTCGTTGGCCGCGTAGTTGACGATCACCTTGGCGCCCCGGCTGCCCAGCGCGACGGCGATCGCGCGCCCGATGCCGCGCGACGCTCCCGTGACCAGCGCCACCTTGCCGTCCAGCTCGCCCTTCGCCTGCTCACCCATGTGAGACCCCCTTTTTCACTGCCTCGATGGCCTCGGGATCGCCGGCCGCCAGCACCTCGATCTCGGGCGCGATCCGCTTGACCAGGCCGGCCAGCACGCTGCCCGCCCCGACCTCCAGCGCGCGGCGGACACCCAGGCTCGCCAGCCGCTGCACCGACTCTTCCCAGCGCACCGGAGCGGTCACCTGGCGCGTCAGCAACTCCGCGATGCGCCCCGCATCCTGATTGGGCGCCGCCTCGACGTTGGTGACGACCGGGACCGCGGGCGCGGCGAGCTCGACGCGCGCCAGCTCGCCCGCCAGCCGCTCGGCCGCGGGCTGCATGAGCGCGCAATGGAAGGGCGCGCTCACCGCCAGCGGAACGGCGCGCTTGGCCCCCTTGGCCTTCAGCGCGGCGCAGGCACGGTCGACGGCCGCCTTGTGTCCGGCGATCACCACCTGGCCGCCGCCGTTCAGATTGGCCGGGCTCACCACCTCGCCGCCCGCGACGTCGCGACAGACGGCGGCGACCTCGTCGGCCTGCAGCCCCAGAATGGCGGCCATCGCGCCAGCGCCCGGCGCGACCGCCTCCTGCATGAACTTGCCGCGCAGGTGCACGAGCCGGACCGCGTCCGAAAACCGCAGCGCGCCGGCAGCGACCAGCGCGCTGTACTCGCCCAGCGAATGACCGGCCACCGCCGACGGTCGCAGGCCGGTCCGCGCGCGCAGCACGCGCAACGCCGCCACGCTGACGGTGAGGATCGCCGGCTGCGCGTTGGCCGTGAGGGTCAGCTGCTCCTCGGGCCCCTCGAAGCAGAGCTGGCTCAGCGAATATCCCAGGGCCGCGTCCGCCTCGGCGAACACGGCGCGCGCCGCGGCCGCGGCGTCGTACAACGACCGCCCCATGCCGACCTTCTGCGATCCCTGGCCAGGGAACAGGAATGCCAGGGCGCCGCTGCTCTCGTTCGTCTTCGTTTCCGTGGCCATGCCGGTCACCACCTCGCGATCGCGGAGGCCCAGGCCAGGCCGCCGCCGAGCGCCGCGAACAGCAGCAGGTCGCCCGTCTTGACCTTCCCCTGCTCGACCGCCTCGTCCAGCGCGATCGGGACCGACGCCGACGAGGTGTTGCCGTAGCGGTCCACGTTGGTGAAGAAGCGCGACATCGGGATGCCGACCCGCTCCGAGACGCCTTCCAGGATTCGCAGGTTCGCCTGGTGCGCGATGACCCAGTTCACGTCGCCGGGAACGAGGCCGTTCACGTCCAGCGCCGTGCGCGCCCCGGCGGCCATGTTCCGGACGGCGTGCTTGTAGACCTCGCGTCCGTTCATGTGGACGTACTGCCGCTTGGCCGCCAGCGCCTCCGGCGTCACCGGCTCGCGGCTGCCGCCCACCGGCTGCCACAGGATCTCGGCCTGCGACCCGTCGGCGAAGAGGTGCGTCGACAACAACCCCGACGGACCGTCGGAGGCGGCCATCAGGACGGCGCCCGCCGCGTCCCCGAAGAGGACGCAGGTCGCGCGGTCGGTCCAGTCGACGATCCGGGACAGGACCTCGACCCCGATCACCAGCACGCGCTTGAACTGGCCGGTGCGGATGAAGGCGTCCGCGATCGAGACGCCGTACAGGAAGCCGGCGCACGCGGCGGACAGATCGAACGCGCACCCGCCCGAGGCGGCGCCCAGCTTCTTCTGGACGAAGGTCGCCGTGGCCGGGAACGGACAGTCGCCGGTGACCGTCCCGACGATGATGCAGTCGACGGTCGCCGGATCGACGCCGGCTTTCAGGCAGGCCGCGCGCCCCGCGTCCGTCGCCAGGTCGCTGGCCGCGCGCGACTCCTCGAGGATGTGCCGCTGGCGAATCCCGGTTCGTTCGGTGATCCAGGCGTCCGAGGTGTCGACCATCTTCGCCAGATCGTCGTTGGTCAGCACCCGCTCGGGCACGGCCCGGCCGGTGCCGATGATGCGGCTGCGGATCACGAGGCCGCCCCCGCGCCGGCGGCGGGCGGCGGAACGGCCGCCGCTTCCCACAGCGCCGCGTGCTGCGCCACCGCCGCGGACAGCTCCTTGCCCAGGCCCAGCTGCGCGAACCGATCGGCCACGTAAACGGCGTTCTGCAGGGCGATGGCGCTGGACCCGCCGTGGCAGATCAAGGCCACGCCGTCGACGCCCAGCAGCGGCGCGCCGCCGTGCTCGGCGTAGTCGATCCGCTTGCGCAGCCGGCGCAGCGCGCTGCGCATCAACGCCGCGCCCACGCGCGCCAGCGGGCCCGAGCGCGCGACCTCTTCGCGCACCATGCCCAGCATCGTCTCGGCGGCGCCCTCGACCCCCTTCAGCACCACGTTGCCGGTGAAGCCGTCGGTCACGACCACGTCGGTTTTCCCCTCGAAGATGTCCCGCCCCTCGATGTAGCCGACGTAACTGAACGCGGCCTCGGGCATGACCTCGACGCGGGACAGGATGTGGTGGGTTTCGCGGGTCAACGCCGTCCCCTTGTGCTCTTCCGAACCGTTCGACAGCAGGCCGACCTTGGGCCGCGATTTCCCGTGCAGCAGGCGCGCGTAGACCGACCCGAGCACGCCGAACTGCGCCAGCACCGCCGGCTTCGGATCGACGTTGGCGCCCACGTCCAGCAGCGCGCACTCGCCGGTTCGCGTCGGGAAGGTCGTCACGATGGCCGGCCGCTCGACGCCGGGCAGGCGCCCCAGCACGAACAGGCCGCACGCCATCATGGCCCCCGAGTTGCCCGCCGACACGACGGCGTCTGCTTCCCCCGATTTCACGAGGTCGAAGCAGACCCGCATCGACGACTTCTTCTTCTGCTTCACCGCCATGGACGGCGGGTCGTGCATCGTGATCACGTCCGGCGCGTGGCGGACGACGATCGAGGTCTTCTCGGCCCCCAGCGCCTTCAGCTCGGCCCGCAGCCGCGGCTCGTCACCAACCAGCAAGACCTCGATGCCGCGCGCGCGCACGGCCGCGACCACGCCCTCCACCTCGACTCGAGGGGCGGCGTCGGAGCCCATGGCGTCGACGGCGATTCGCGGCATTTACGAGGCTGGGACGGGGGGGTGCCGCCTAAGCCTGCTCTTCTTCCTTGGGGGCGATGACCAGGCGGTCCCGGTAGTAGCCGCAGCCGGCGCACATGCGATGCGACCGCTTCGGCTCGCCGCAACGCGGGCACGGGACGAAGCTGGGGACGCTCTTCTTCATCACCTGCGCGCGGCGGATCGCGGAGCGCGACTTGGACTGCCTTCTCTTCGGAACGGCCATGGATCGATGCCTTTCTTTCTTTTATGAGTTCGAGAGTTTGAGCTTGGCCAGCGCCGCGAACGGCGCGGTGGCGGCAGGTTGGGACTTGCAGGTACAGGCCGACAGGTTGCGGTTCTGGCCGCAGACGTCGCAGAGCCCCTTGCAGGACTCCTGGCACAGCGGGTTGATCGGCACCGCCAGCAGCAGCTCGTCGCG
>CAZJMY010000391.1:0-3821 GCA_964546845.1 uncultured Myxococcales bacterium
GTGGAACGGCGCGCGCTCGTTCACCTCGACGGCGGGGCCCGGCATCTCGCTGATGAGCGAGCTCATCGGCCTGGCCTACTACGCCGAGATCCCGGCGGTCATCGTCGACGTGCAGCGCACGGGCCCCTCGACGGGCATGCCGACGCGCACGCAGCAGGGCGACATCCTGGCCTGCGCCTACGCCTCGCACGGCGACACCAAGCACATCCTGCTGTTCCCCTCGAACCCGGCCGAGTGCTTCACGATGGCCGTCGCCGCGTTCGACCTGGCCGAGCGGTTCCAGACGCCGGTGTTCGTGCTGTCGGATCTCGACATCGGCATGAACGACTGGGTCTGCCCGCGGCTCAAGTGGGACGACAGCTACCGCCCGACGCGCGGGCGCGTGCTGAGCGCCGCCGACCTCGAGAAGATGCCGAAGTACTTCCGCTACTCGCCCGAGAACGAGGACCACGTCGCGGCCCGCACGCTGCCGGGCGTGCACGCGAAGGGCGCCTTCTTCACGCGCGGGTCCGGCCACAACAAGCTGGGCGGCTACACCGAGGTCCCCGACGAGTATCAAGAGGTCATGGACCGCCTGCTCAAGAAGCACGCGGCCGCGGCCAAGGCGGTTCCGCCAGCCGTCGTGCAGAAGCAGGTCGACGCCAAGTTCGGCATCATCTCGCTGGGCGGCTGCGACCCGGCCGTGCGCGAGGCGGTCGCCATCTTCGCCGAGCGCGGCATCCTGGCCGACTACCTGCGCGTGCGGGCGTTCCCGTTCGGCGACGACGTCGAGGCCTTTCTCGCCGCGCACGAGCGGGTGTTCGTCGTCGAGCAGAACCGCGACGGCCAGCTGCGCACGCTGCTGACCATGGAGACGCGGGCGCCGAAGGAGAAGCTGAAGTCCGTGCTGATCTACGGCGGGTTCCCGCTGTCGGCGCGCCACGTGATCGACGGCATCACCGCCCAGCTGGAGCGCAAGTAATGCCTTCATTGAAGCCGAGCGTCGCCCACCCTCACCTGCGTCCGAACGCGCTGGGGTTGACCCCGCGCGACTACGAGGGGTCGATGTCGACCCTTTGCGCGGGCTGCGGCCACGATTCGGTCACCGCGGCCATCGTGCGCGCGTTCTACGAGACCGACACGCCGCCCCACATGATCGCCAAGCTGTCGGGGATCGGCTGCTCGTCGAAGACGCCGACCTACTTCGTCTCGGGCGCGCACGGGTTCAACTCGGCGCACGGGCGCATGCCGTCCATCGCGACGGGCGCCAACGCCGCCAACCGCGCGCTGACCTACATCGGCATCTCGGGCGACGGCGACTCGCTGTCGATCGGCGTCGGGCAGCTGGTGCACGCCATCCGCCGCAACGTCGACATGCTGTACGTCCTGGAGAACAACGGCGTGTACGGCCTGACCAAGGGGCAGTTCTCGGCGTCGGCGGACATCGGCACCAAGAGCAAGCGCGGCGAGACCAACGCCCAGCCGCCCATCGACCCCGTTTCGCTGGCGCTGGAGCTGGGCGCGACCTTCGTGGCGCGCGCCTTCTCGGGCGACAAGGCGCAGCTGGTGCCGCTGCTGAAGGCGGGCCTCGCCCACAAGGGGTTCGCGCTGATCGACGTCATCTCGCCCTGCGTGACCTTCAACGACCACGCCGGTTCGACGAAGAGCTACGCGAACACGCGCAAGAAGCTGCTGCCGGTCATCGCCGCCGACTTCGTCCCCCACGCCACGGAGATCACCGCCGAGTACGCGCCCGGGTCGGTCACCGCCGTCACCCTTCACGACGGCAGCCAGGTCCGCCTGCGCAAGCTGGCGGCGGACTGGGATCCGACCAACCGCCAGCGCGCCTGCGACGAGCTGGAGCGCCACCGCGCCGCCGGCGAGGTCCCCACCGGCCTCTTCTTCGTCGACCCGACCGGCCGCGACATGCACGACCTGGCCGGCACGACCGACGTCCCGCTCACGCAGCTCCCCTTCGAGAAGCTGTGCCCGGGCAAGGCCGCGCTGGACGAGCTGCAGAATTCGTTTCGCTAGCTAGACTGCCCCGATGGGCTTCGAGCTGGACGCCTACCTGCGTCGCGTCGGGTACGGCGGCTACACGCGCCCGACCTACGAGACGCTGGCGGCGCTCCTGCGGGCGCACATGCTGGCGGTCCCGTTCGAGAACCTCGACGTGCTGCTGGGGCGGGGCGTGCGGCTCGATCTGGACGGCCTTCAGGACAAGCTGGTTCGACGGCGACGGGGCGGCTACTGCTTCGAGCAGGCGACGCTGTTCGGGGCGGCGCTGGAGGCCCTGGGGTTCACCGTGTCCCGCCACCTCGCGCGCGTGACGCTGTTCGCGCCGCGCACCGAGGTCGCGCGCACGCACATGTTCCTGACCGTGGCGCTGCCGGAGGGGAGGTTCGTCGTGGACCCGGGGTTCGGCGCGCTCGCGTCCGAGGTCCCGCTGCCTCTCGAGGGCGCCGGCTTCGACCGACCCCGGTCAGCCACCCATCGAATCGACGCCGAAGGCGGTCTGCGCGTGCTGCGCGCGCTCGACGACGGACAATGGGTCGACGCCTGGGTCTCCACGCTGGAGCGGGAGAACCCCGCCGACTTCGAGATGGGCAATCACTTCACCGCCACGCACCCGAGCTCGGCGTTCGTGAACCGCCTCATGCTCCGGGCCCTGACCCCGGACGGGCGGGTCACGGTGATGAACCGCGACGCGAAGATCCGCGCGGGCGGCGCCCCACCCGTTGCGCGCACGCTGGATCGCCCCGGGCTGCGCGCGCTGCTCGGCGACTACTTCGGCTTCGACCTGCCGGAGGTCGAGCACCTGCGCGTGCCGACCATTCGGGAGTGGACCTGAGGCGCTGGTCCGAACGCGCCACAATCATTCCTGGTCGCGCGCCCCCTTTCGGACATACAGATGTCTGGCGGAGGCAGCCACATGGCGATGCGACGGATCGAAGTCCTGGTCTCGAGTGCTCTCTTCGTCTTCCTTCATGCGGCGTGTTCGTTCACGCCCAAGCTCGGCGACGGCAGCGGTGGCGGCTCACCGTCGGGCGCCGGCGGGACGACGCCCGGGCCCGGAACGGGGACCGGCGCCAGCTCCGGCTCGGGGCGTGGCGGGTCTGGGTCGGGTCCGCCCCTCACGGACGGCGGCGGCTTCCTGCCGCCCCCTCCGCCCAGCGTCGACGCCAACTGCGGGCAGGTGAACAACCCGTTGAAGGTGGTTCCGCCGGACGTCCTGCTGATCCAGGACCGCTCCGGCTCGATGGACAACAACGACAACGACCAGAGCTGCCGCCGCGGGTGTGGCGCCGCCTCGAAGTGGTCGGAGATGACGGTCGCGGTGACGCAGGTCGTGACGGCGACGCAGGCCACCGTCAACTGGGGGCTCAAGTTCTTCGCGGACACCGGCAGCGACGGGTGCGGCGTGATGCCGGGCGCGACGGTTCCCGTGGCGCCCAACAACGCGGACGCCATCACGCGCGCGATCGGCCGGACCGGCCCCAGCACGAACACGCCGACGCGCGCGGCCATCGAGGCCGGGACCGCCTACCTGATGTCGCTGCAGGACACGAACCCGAAGTACATCCTGCTGGCGACGGACGGCGAACCCAACTGCGCCGCCGGCTGCGTGGGCAACGACTGCTCGACGACGCCCAATCCCGGCGAAGAGATGGCGTCCGAGACGGCGGTCGCCAACGCGGCCGCCGCCGGCATCAAGGTCTTCGTCGTCGGCATCGGCAACGTCGCCAGCGCGGTCGCCGCCCTCAACCAGATGGCCATCAACGGCGGCGAAGCCCAGACGGGCGGCGCGACCAGCTACTACGCGGCCACCGATCAGGCCGCGC
>CAZJMY010000392.1:0-1540 GCA_964546845.1 uncultured Myxococcales bacterium
GCCCGCGTGGCCGCTCGCGCCCGCTGTGCCTCGGCCGCCGGCTCCCGCGCCGCCGCCGCCTCGGCCGCCGGCTCCCGCGCCGCCGCCTCGGCCGCCGGTCGCTGCTGTTCCCGCATCGCTGCCGCGTCCACCGTCCATGGCGGTGCCGCCGTCGTTTCCGGCGTCGCAACCCACGTTGAAGTGGTCGCAGTCGTACGCGCGGCCGTTGAACGGGACGACGATGATTTTGCTGCCGTTGCCGTCGTTGCCGTGGTCGTCGGCCTTCTGCACGTTCAGCACCGCGAACGTCAGGGCGACGGCGTGGCCGTTTTCGACGTAGACGCTGGCGCGCTCCATGATCGGCCAGTGGTTCACGGTGCCGTCGGTGGTGCGGACCATGTTGGTCGCCGGGTCGTAGGCGACGCCCGGGTCCAGCTTCCAGCCGTGGAGGCCGTCCTGCGACGTGTAGAGAAAAGCCTGGCCGCTGCTCCACTGGTGGAACATCACGTGGTAGACGCCGCCCGCGTAGAACAGGAACGGGTCCTCCATGTTGACGGTCGGCGAGCCGGACACGGTGCTGGTGAAGTTGTTGGCCAGCTGGTCCTTGTAAGGGCCGAGGAGATTGTCGGCGACGCCGAGCCGGCTGTTGATGCACTCGTACTGCTGGCCGTCGGCGCGCAACATCTCGCGAAAGTTGTCGGCCGTGCTGTATTCGCCGCTGTAGCCGTTGGGGTCCAGCTGCAGGTTTCCCAGGTACGTCCACGGCCCGTCGAGCGAGGCCGCGCCGTACGCCCGGCCGCTGCCCGCGACGCCGCCGCTGCAGGTGATGGCGTATTGCTTGCCGCTGGCGTCGCCGGTCTTCAGCTTCAACGCGTTCACGTTGTGACACATCCCCCCGTTGTCGTCGGGGAAGCAGAGCCCCTGATCGGTGTAGGGGCCGAACAGGCCGTTGCTCGTCGCGTGAACGCAGTGCGAGTCGTTCTGCCACCCGCCGTGGCCGTCCGACTGCTTCCAGCGTGAAGCGAACATGTGATAGACGCCGGTCTGGTTATCCTTGATGATCCCGCCGTCCCAGTAGCTCCAGTTGCTCAGCGTGCGGTCTTCCAGGCCGTTCGATTGGTCGCGCGCCCCGACCTGCGCCGCGCCCCAGCAGGTCTTCGACAGCGAGCCGATGATCGGGGTGGGGGTGATGTAGTCCATGAACTGCGCTCCCGCCGCCCGGGCGTCCCTGGCGGCTGGCGGCGCGAGCGAAGCCAGCACCGCGAGCGCGAGGCGAGATCGGCCGGTCACGGCGCCCTCCGTGCCCGCGCCGCGACGGCGCGCCGCCGCCGGGACCGGGCGATCGCGCCGGCGATCAGCAGCAGCGAGAGGGGGGCGCCCCGCGGGGTGGCGCCGTGCGTGCCCGTCCGGCAGGAGCAGCCCCCCGATGCGCCGTCGTCGCGGGGCGCGCCGCCGCCCGACCCCGACGTCGCTCCGGCGTGACCCCCGGTGCCGGGTCCACCGCCCGCGCTCGACGTTCCGCCGGACCCGGTGCCACCCTTGCCGCCGGTGGCCGCCCCCG
>CAZJMY010000393.1:0-3289 GCA_964546845.1 uncultured Myxococcales bacterium
CCCGAGATCCTGCCGCGCTTCCTGCCGCTGGAAAGCCTGGACCCCAGCCGGGGCGCGGCGGGGGTGGAGGGGAGCACGGACTTCCTGCCGCTCGAGCAGCTGCTGGCGGCCAACCTCGACGAGCTGTTCCCGGGGATGGAGATCCTGGGGACCTACCCGTTCCGCGTCACGCGGGACATGGACTTCGACATCCTCGAGGAGGAGGCCGCCGACCTGCTGTCGATCGTCGACCGCGAGGTCCGGCGCCGGCGCTTCGGCGCCTGCGTGCGGCTGGAGGTGTCGCGCGGCATCCCCGAGCGCGTGCGGCGCCTGTTGA
Source organism: uncultured Myxococcales bacterium (assembly GCA_964546845.1). Classification (GTDB taxonomy): domain Bacteria; phylum Myxococcota_A; class Polyangia; order Fen-1088; family Fen-1088; genus JADGRB01. The sequence continues at coordinate 317 of CAZJMY010000393.1, forward strand.
TGGAGAAGCTGGCCATCGACGACGAGGACGTCTACGAGGTCTCGGCGCCGCTGGGGCTGCGCGCGCTGATGTCGCTGGCCGCGCTGCCGCGCCACGATCTTCGCGATCCGCCCTTCGTGCCGCGCCTGTCGAACGACACGCCCGACAAGGCGGACATGTTCGCGCTGGTGCGCAAGGGCGACATGCTGCTGCACCACCCGTACGACTCGTTCGGCCCCGTGCTGTCGTTCCTGCGTCAGGCGTCCGAGGACCCGGACGTGCTGGCGATCAAGATGACGCTGTACCGCGCGGGGGCGAACGCCGAGGTGGTTCGCCACCTGATCCGCGCGGCCGAGAACCACAAGCAGGTCGCCGTCGCGATCGAGATCAAGGCCCGCTTCGACGAGGAGAACAACATCGCCTGGGCCAAGGCCCTGGAGCGCGCGGGCGCGCACGTCTTTTACGGTCACGCCGAGCTGAAGACGCACGCCAAGGCGGCGCTGGTGGTCCGGCGCGAGAGCGAGGGCCTGCGGCGTTACGTGCACCTGGCGACCGGCAACTACAACGAGGGGACGGCGCGGCTCTACACGGATCTCGGCATGCTGACGGTGAACCCGGACTTCGGCGAGGACCTGTCCGACTTCTTCAACGGGCTGTCGGGCTTTTCGAAGAAGATGCGCTACCGCAAGCTGGCGGTGGCGCCGACGGACATGTGCGACGCGATCCTGGCCAAGATCGACGCCCAGGCGGAGAGCGCGCGCGCGGGGAAGCCCGCCGCCATCTTCGCCAAGATGAACGCGCTGGTCGACGTCGAGGTCATCCGGGCGCTGTACCGGGCGTCGGGCGCCGGCGTGCGCATCACGCTGTGCGTGCGCGGCATCTGCTGCCTGCGGCCCGGCATCCCGGGCGTATCGGAGAACATCCGCGTGCTGTCGATCGTGGGACGCTTCCTGGAGCACGAGCGGGTGTTCGTGTTCGGCGTGCCCGGCGAGGAGCAGTTCTTTCTTTCTTCGGCGGACTGGATGCCGCGCAACCTGCACCGGCGCGTGGAGATCCTGTTCCCGGTCGACGCCGAGCCGCTGCGCGAGCAGATCCGCCAGGAGGTCATCGAGCCGGCGCTGGCCGACAACGCGTTCGCCTACGACATGGACGCCGAGGGGATCTACCGCCGCCGCACCCCGCCCGACGGCGAATCGCCGCGCGGCGCCCAGACCGAGGTGTTCGACCGCGTCGTGCGGCGGGCGCTGCAGGTCGTCACGAAAGGGTGATCGCGCCGGCGCGCGCCGGCGTCGTCGCCGGGGGACGACCGGCGGCCGGGACGGGCGACGGGCGGCGCAGGTCCAGCAGCGCCGGGGCCAGGACCAGCGCGGCGAACACGCAGGTCAGCTCGCCCACCAGCGCGGAGAGCCCGAACGAGCGGATCCCCTGGTTGTCCGACAGCAGCAGCGACGCATAGCCGACGATCGTCGTGAACGAGCAGAGCGCGACCGCCGGCCCCGTGGCAGCCAGGATGCGCCCCGCCGCGCCGGCGCCCTCCGCCCGATGCCGGGCGGCGATGTTCACGGCGTAGTCGATGCCGATGCCGATGGTGACGGGCAGCGCCACGAAGTCGAGGAAGTTGATGCGGATCCCCAGCGCGCCGGCGGCCGCCAGCATCAGGCACACGCCGGCCGCGCCACAGGCGACGGTCACGGCGGCGGCGCGGCCGGCCCCCAGGATCGCCAGCACGACCAGCACCGCCCCCAGCGCGGCAATCAGCGTCGATCGCGGCCCGTCGCGGTCGACGGTGCGCACGATGTCGTCCTGCACGAAGGCGTTCCCACCCACGACCACGTCGGGCCCCAGGTCCAGCGCCCGGAAACAGGCCACGAAGCGGTGCAAGTCCTCCGTGCGCCACAGGTCGAACCCGGGCCCCGTCTTGGCGATCAGCAGCCGCCCGCGCGTGCCGTCCTGCTCGGTGAAGGGCCAGGCCAGCTGCGGCGGGACGTCGGCCGCCGCGATGGGGCGCAGGTCGGCGGGAGGCTTCAGGGCCAGCGCCAGCGCGCGGTCGCCGTCGGACATGGAAGCGAGCGTGGCCGGCGTCAGCAGCCGGCGGATGTCGCGCAGGACGTCCAGCTTCGCGGCCTGATCGGCCGGGACCAGCTCGTCGAAGCTGGAGACGCGCGCGAACAGGCGCTGCGCGTCCGGCTTGCCGGCGTCGCTGGCGCGCATCCGGGCCGCCACGTCCCGCGCCCGCTCGACGGAAGGGAGCGCCACCACCGTCCCGCCGGAGATGCCCCGGCCGAACGCGCCGTCGACGGTGGCGCTCCAGGCGCGGATCTCGCGGATGGCGGCGCCGCTGGAGCGCAGGTTCTTGAAGTCGGTCTCGAACGGACGGCTCGCCAGGTAGCGAACGGCGCCCGCCCCTGCCCCGATGAAGATCGCCGCGACCAGCACCACCACCGCCAGGGCGCGACGCGCCAGCAACCGCGCCAGCCACAGGCCGTCGCCCGCCAGCGACCGCTCGCGCCGCGCGGCCGGCATCCAGCCGCGGGCCTCCAGCGCGGAGATGGCGGCCGGCAGCACCAGGAACGTCGCGCCCCAGCACAGCAGGATCCCGACGCCGCCGATCACGCCGAAGTGGCGAAAGCCGCGGAACTGGGTGGCCAGCAGCGACGCGTAGGAAACGGAAGCCGTCAGCGCGGCGGCCAGCGTCCCGCCGAAGCTCCCGGCCACGGCCCGGGCCAGCGCGACGTCCGGCCCGTGGCCGGCGCGGCGCTCTTCCAGGTGGCGCGCCAGCAGGATGATCCCGAAGTTGATGCCGTTGCCGACCACGATGGGCGCCAGGAACGCGGTGGCCAGATTCAGATGCCCCACGGCCGCCAGCGCGAACGCGAACGTCACCAGCGCGCCCACCGCCAGCGCGCCCAGCAGCGCCAGCACGGGCGCGGCGGCGCCGAAGAAGAGCAAGAGGCCGCCGGCGACGATCGCCGTGGTGAACAGCGTCGCCTGCAG
>CAZJMY010000394.1:0-6004 GCA_964546845.1 uncultured Myxococcales bacterium
GACCTGCGCCTCGGGCGAGAGGTGCCCCACCATGAAGCCCTTGGTCGCGCCCGAGAAGCGCCCGTCGGTCATCAGCACCACGCTGTCGTCCAGCTTCTGGCCGACCAGCGCGCCGGTGACGGCCAGCATCTCGCGCATGCCGGGACCGCCGCGCGGCCCTTCGTAGCGGATGATGACGACGTCGCCCGGCTTGATCTCGCGCCGCTGCACCGCCGCGAAGCAGGCCTCTTCGGAGTCGAAGACGCGGGCCGGCCCCGTGTGCTTCCGGCGCGAGTGACCGGCCAGCTTCACGACCGCCCCCTCCGGCGCCACCGTCCCGCGCAGGATGGCGAACCCGCCGGAGGGGCTCAGCGCCTGGCCCGCCGGGCGAACGACCTCTTGGCCCGGCAGCTCGTGCGCTTCCTTGACCTCGTCGAACAGGCTGCGGCCGGTGACGGTCGGGCTGTCTTTCAGGAAGCCGGCCTCCAGCAGCCGCCGCGCCACCAGCCGGACGCCGCCGGCGCGATCCAGGTCGACCGCCATGAAGCGCCCGCCCGGTTTCAGGTCGGCCAGGATCGGGGTGCGCGCCGCGATGGCGTCGAAGTCGTCCAGCGTGAGCGGTACGTTGGCTTCTTTCGCCAGCGCCATCAGGTGCAGGACGGCGTTCGTCGATCCCGCCGTGGCGGCCACGGCCGTGATGGCGTTCTCGAAGGCGGCGCGGGTCAGCACCTGGCTGGGGCGCAGGTCCTCGGCGACCAGGCGCATGACGATCTCGCCGGCGCGCATGGCGACGCCCGGCTTGCGCGGGTCGACGGCCGGCACATCGTTGAGCCCCATCGGGGAAATGCCCAGCATCTCGCCTGCCATCGCCATCGTGTTGGCGGTGAACTGGCCGCCGCAGGCGCCCGCGCCCGGACAGGCCACGTCTTCCAGCGCGTGCAACTCGTCCTCGGTGATGCGGCCCGCGGCGCAAGCGCCCACCGCCTCGAACACATCCTGAATGCTGACGGGCTTGCCGCGGAAGTCGCCCGGCATGATCGAGCCGCCGTACAGCATCAGCCCCGGCACGTCGAGCCGCGCGAGCGCCATCATGGTGCCGGGGATGGTCTTGTCGCACCCCGACAGCGCCACCACGCCGTCGCAGAGCGCGCCGCGCACCGCCAGCTCGATCGAGTCGGCGATCACCTCACGCGAGATCAGAGAGGCCCGCATCCCCTCGGTCCCCATGCTGATGCCGTCGGAGACGACGACCGTGTTGAACTCGATCGGCGTGCCGCCGGCGGCGCGGATCCCCTCTTTGACCTTCTCGCCCAGCGCGCGCAGGTGCATGTTGCACGGCGTGGCGTCGGTCCAGGTGTTGGCGACCGCGATCAGCGGCCGGTCCAGGTCCGCGTCGGTGAGGCCCGTGGCCTTCAGCATCGCGCGCGCCGGCGCGCGTTGAATCCCCTTCTTCAGCGCATCGCTTCGCACAGCGACGGCTTATATCACTATTAGTCGGCCGCGACGCCGTGGGTCTCGGGGCGGACCTTGGCGCCGTACCAGGCGATGTAGACGTAGCAGGCAGCCGCCACCACGAAGCCGTAGTGAATCCCGATCTTGTCGGCCAGGAAGCCCTGCGCGACGGGGATCAGCGCGCCGCCGACGATGGCCATGCACAGGATCCCGGAACCCTGGCTCGTGTGCGGGCCCAGCCCGTCCAGAGCCAACGTGAAGATGGTGGGGAACATGATCGAGTTGAACAGGCCGACCGCGATGATCGTCCACATCGCGACGCTTCCGTGCGTGGCCATGCTGATCAGCACCAGGGCTCCCGCCGCGACCGCGTGCGCGGCCAGCACCTTGCCCGGCTTCCACATCCGCAGCGTGACCGTCCCGATGAAGCGGCCAATCATGGCGCCCAACCAGTACAGCGAGACCAGCCTCGCGCCGGCCGCCTCGGTGAGGCCTCCGATCGAGGGCTCTTTGAAGTAGTTGACCAGGAAGCTCCCGATCGAGACTTCGCCGCCCACGTAGGCGAAGATCGCGACCGCGCCCAGCACCAGGTGGCGGTAGCTCCAGGCGCTCCTGTGCCCGTCCACCACGCCGCCGGGGACCCCGGGGGTGACGTCCTCGATCTTCGGCAGCTTGAACAGCGAGATCGCGACCGCCAGCAGGATCAGCGTGATGGCCAGGCCGAGGTACGGGTGCTGGACCGACGAGGCCTCCGCCAGTCGGTAGGCCTCCGCCGCGGACGGCGTCATCTGCTTGATCTCCGCCGACGATTTGGCCGCCGTGGACAGGATGACCCACGACCCGAACAACGGAGCGATGAACGTCGCCAGCGAGTTGAAGGCCTGGGTCAGCGTCAGCCGCGAGGACGCCGTCTCCGGCTTGCCCAGCACCGCGACGAACGGGTTGGCGGCCACCTGCAGCAGCGTGATGCCCGACGCCAGCACGAACAGCGCCAGCAGGAACAAACCGTACGACCGCATGGCGGCCGCCGGATAGAAGAGCAGGCAGCCGAGGGCGGCGCCGCCCAGGCCGATGATGATCCCGTTCTTGTAGCCGAACCGGGTGACGATCCGGCCAGACGGCAGCGACATCACGAAGTACGCGGTGAAGAAGGCGAACTGGATCAGCATCGCCTTGGCGTAGTTCAGCTCGAACACCGCCTTGAGGTGCGGGATGATGATGTCGTTCAGGCACGTCAAGAACCCCCACATGAAGAAGAGGGTCGTGAGCACCGCCAGCGGCGCCGTGTAGTTGGGCTGAACGGCAGCCTGGGGGGCGCGAGCGGTGCCGGCGGACGCGAGGGGGGCGGTTCCTGCCATGGTACTCCAGCCGCAACTTGGGCGGGGCGCTGACGTTAGCCGCCGGCAAGGATGCGGTCAACCACGGCCGGCCGGGGTCGACCCGGCGGTGCGCGTGCCGGCAGGTCTCCTCGAATCGAACAGGTGTTTTCGAGTTTCGAAGACCCTGCAAATCTGGCCCCCGGGAACTCTCGGCGTTTCGGCCCCATTTGCAGGGTACGGGGTTTGCTCATAGCCGGCGGACCTGATGACCAGCCGCGGACCGATTTTCCGGATGACGTTTTACCTGCTCGTCGTCGCGCTGGTGTCCAGCGCCGCCTGCTCGGCCGAGCGCACCGGCCGCGTCGAGATCGCGTTGCAGGTCGCCTCGGGGGTGACGCTGACGGCCGCGACCTACGACGTGATCGCGCCCGACGGGACCCTGACGACGGGCACCGTGGCGGTGGCCGCCAGCTCGGACGTGCCGGTGGCGATCGCGCCGCTGCCGATCGCGAACGGCTACCAGCTGATCGTCAGCGGGGTGGCCAGCAACGGGACCACGGGATGCTCGGGAACCAGCGGCTTCGACGTGACCGACGGCGCCCCGACGACCGTGATCGTCCACCTGGTGTGCGGCCAGCCTCCGTCCACGGGTCAGTTGCTGGTGTCGGGCTCCCTCAACGTTTGCCCGCTCATCGACGGCGTCAGCGCCAGCCCTTCGAACGCCGTCATCGGCGCGCCGATCGGGCTGGGGGTGACCGCACACGACGCAGACGCCCAGCCGGCTCCGCTGGCCTTCGCCTGGTCGGCGACGGCCGGCAGCCTCAGCGCGACGACGGGGGCTGCGCCCCTTCTGACCTGCCTGGCGGCCGGGAAGATCACCGTGACGGTCAGCGGGTCGGATGGCGACGCCGGCTGCACGGATCAGATGTCGTTTGACGTCACCTGCACGGAGCCTTGACCACGATGATCGACCGAAAGACTATCTGGCGGCAGGCACTCGGGATGGGCGCCCTGCTGGCCGCGGCCGCCGCGCCCGCACACGCGGAGTCCGCCGCCCCGACCGTCGCGGCCGGTTACTCGCACGCGTGCGCCATCCGCACGGACCGCACGCTGTGGTGCTGGGGCGCGAACGATTCGGGGCAGCTGGGCGACGGGACCACGACCAGCCGCCCCTTGCCGGTGCAGGTCACCGCGCTGGGGCCGACGGTGGTCGAGGTCTCCGTGGGCGACCTCTACACCTGCGCGCGGAAGTTCGACCACACGCTCTGGTGCTGGGGAAACAACGTTTCGGGGCAGCTGGGCAACGGGACGACCGCCGACAGCCTGACCCCGGTGCAGGTCACCGCGCTGGGTACGACGGTGGCCGAGATCTCGGCCGGCGATCTGTTTGCCTGCGCCCGGATGAACGATCATTCGGCGGCGTGCTGGGGCAGCGGTCCGCTGGGTGACGGGACCAGCACGCCATCGCTGTCGCCGGTGCCGATCGCCGCGTTCGGCGCGACCGTCGCCGAGATCTCGACGGGCGACGGCACGGTCTGCGCGCGCAAGATGGACGGGACCTTGTGGTGCTGGGGGTTCAACACCTTCGGCGCCGTCGGCGACGGCACCACCACGGACCGGTTGTCCCCGACGCAGGTGACGACGCTGGGGGCCACGGTGGCCTCGGTTTCGGTCGGCGACATCTTCGCCTGCGCGACCCGGACCGACGGCACCGTCTGGTGCTGGGGCACCAACGATCACGGCCAGCTGGGCGACGGCACCACGAGCACCCGCCTGTTGCCGTCCGCCGTCGGCGCGCTGCCGGGCGTGGCCGGCTCGATTTCGGCGAACGGTCGCCACGCCTGCGCTCAGGCGGGAAGTGGCGCGCTCTCCTGCTGGGGGTGGAACGGCGCCGGTGAGCTGGGCGACGGCACCACGATCGACCGCCACCTGCCGGTGCCCGTGTCCGGCCTGCCGAACGGCGTGCTGCAGGTCTCGACGGCGGTCAATCAGAACAGCTGCGCGGCCCTGGCCGACGGCAGCATCTGGTGCTGGGGCGACAACGCGTTCGGCCAGGTCGGCGACGGCACCAGCGTTCGGCGCGCCGTGCCGGTGCGCGTGCTGGGGCCGGTCCAGCCGCCCAGCGTTCCGGGCCTGACCGGCTGGCCGCGCGCCGCGCTGGTCCTGCTGCTCGCGGCGGCGGCGGCCCTGTCGCTCCGTCGGCGAGCGGCGATTGTGGCCGTTCTGGTCATCGCGCTGCTGGTGGGCGGCGGACTGGCCGGCTGCGCCGACGGACCGCCGCGCACTGCCGCGCCGGGTCCGTCCGAGCCGACCGCGCCCGTGCCCACGCTGGGCTCGATCCAGATCGGCTTGCAGGTGCCACCCAGCTTCCAGATCGCCGCGTTCACCTATCAGATCCAGCGCGGGACGTTCACCCAGACCGGCGCGCTGGACGTCTCGGCCAGCGCCGCCGTGTCGGCGGTCATCGCCGGGTTGCCCGTCGGAGCGGGCTACCAGCTGACCTTGAGCGCCAGCGACCCCACCCACCGGCTCACGGGCTGTTCGGGAACGGCGACGTTCGACGTCACCGCCGGCGCCACCACGCTGGTGCCCATCGCCATCCAGTGTCACCTGACGCCGCCGCCCGCGGTGCCGGTTCCTCATCCGGCCGTGCTGGTGCTGGCCGCGGCCCTTCTGGGCGGCGGCCTGGCCAGCGCCGGGCGCGGCGGTCGCCGCCGCGGTTAGGCGACGGCGGGGTGTGACGGGCGCGAGGAGGCGGCCGGCGGATCCGGGAGCTGGATGTTCAGCTCCAGCACCTCGCAGCCGCCGCTCTTGTCCAGGTTCACGGTGACGTGGGTCAGGTCGATCTTCTCGTAGCGCGCGATGACCGCCAGCAGCTCTTGCTGCAGCTGCGGCAGGTAGTCCGGGCTGGCGTGGGTGCCGGCCCGCTCGCGCGCGACGATGATCGACAACCGATCCTTGGCCAGCGTCGCCGATTTCGGAGCCCGCCGGAAGTACTCGAGGAACTTCATCATTGACCTCAGCGTCGGGGGTTAACCGAACAGACGGCCGAAGAAGCCGCGCTTCTGCTCCTCGATGAACCGGTGCTGACGTTCCTCGCCCAGATACCGGTAGACGACGTCCAGGTAGGCCTGGGCCACGTCGGTCGTCTCGTCCAGGATGGCCGGCGTCCCCTTGTTGGAGGACTGCAGGACCGCCTTCGACTCGGGAATCACGCCCAGCAGCGGGATGCCCAGCAGCTCCAGCACGTCGGC
>CAZJMY010000395.1:0-1120 GCA_964546845.1 uncultured Myxococcales bacterium
CTGGGCGTCGACGGACGACAGCGAGTCGTCCAGGATCAGGATCCGCGGGTCGGCCGCCAGCGCGCGGGCCAGCGCGACCCGCTGGCGCTGCCCGCCGGACAGGGTCAACCCGCGCTCGCCGACCAGCGTTTCGTAGCCGTCCGGCAGCACGGCCAGGTCGGGGAGCAGGCCGGCTGCCTCGGCCGCCGCCTCGATCCGGGAGCGCTCGGCCGGCACGAAGCCGATGTTCTCGGCGACGGTCGCCGAGAACAGGAACGCGTCCTGCGGGGCGTACCCGATCTGGCCCCGCAGCACGGGCAGCGGGATCTCCGTGATGTCGCGCCCGCCGATGAAGATCTGCCCCGGCGCCACGTCCTGCATCCGCACCAGCGCGTCGACCAGCGTGGTCTTGCCGGCGCCGGTCGGACCCACGATCGCCAGCGTGCCGCCGGCCGGCAAGCTGAACGACACACGGTCCAGCAGGCGGCGCCCGCCGACCTCGATGGTCAGGCTGCGGACGTCGATGGAAGGGGCCGGCAGTTCCGGCGTCGCGCCGTCGACGGGCTTCGACTGGATGCGGGGCGGAGTCTCCAGCAAGACACGCACCCGCGCCCAGCCGGCGATGCCGCGCTGCCAGATGCCGATGATCCAGGCCAGCGCGATGGTCGGCCACGACAGCAGGACCAGATAGGCGTTGAACGCCACGAGCCCGCCGACCGTCAACCGGCCCGCGATGACCTCGTGCCCCCCGGCCCACAGCACGATCAGCGTGCCGGCGCCGCCCATGACCGCGAAGAGCGGGGACAGCGTGCCGCGCACCCGCACCAGCGCCAGAGCCCGGTCCAGGTAGGTGTCGTTCAGCGCCCGAAAGCGGGCGTCCCGGACCGGCTCCAGCGTGTAGTGCTTGATGACGGCGACGCCGGCCAGATCCTCCTGGATCGACGCGGACATGACGCCCAGCTGCTCCTGGATGGCCCGGCTCCAGTGGTAAACGCGCCGCGACGACAGGCGCGCGGTGACCAGCAGGAACGGGTAGGGGAGCAGCGCCCACAACGTCAGCCGGGGCGACAGGTGCAGCAGCAGCCACACGGTCGTCGCGTAGACCAGGGCCGTGTTGATGAGGTTCAGCAGCCCGGGCCCG
>CAZJMY010000396.1:0-4522 GCA_964546845.1 uncultured Myxococcales bacterium
GGCGGCGTCCAGCGCGAGGCCGATGAGCCCCAGCAAGATCACGTAGGCCCACATCTGCGGCGTCTGCAGGAAGCGCGAGAACTTCAGGATGCGGTAGCCGAGCCCCTCGTTGGCGGCCACCAGCTCGGCGACGACGACGTACGTCCAGGCCCACCCGTTGCACAGGCGAAGCGCGTCGAAGATGCCGGGCCGCGCGGCGGGCCACAGCACGCGGCGGATCACCTCGCCGCGCCGCGCGCCCAGCGTGTAGCTGACTTGCAGCAGGTTGTTGGGGACGCGCCGGACCTCGTCGGCGACCATCAACACCAGCTGGAAGAACGTGCCGACCCAGATGAGCGCGATCTTGGACGGCTCGTCGATTCCGAAGATCACCATCAGGATCGGGATCAGCGCGGGGACCGGCACGTAGCGCACGAACTCGACGATCGGCTGCACCACCGCTTCCACCGCCTCGAACGAGCCCATCCAGAGCCCCAGCGGCACGCCCACGACGCCGGCCAGCAGGAACCCGGCGGTCACGCGGAAGACGCTGAGCTTCAGATCCAGCCAGAGCTTCTCGTCGCCGAACAGCTCGCGCGCGGCCTGCCACACCGCCTCGGGCGCGGGCACGAACACCGGATTCACCGATTCGCGGTGGCTGGCCCAGACCCAGACGCCGAACAGCGCGGCGAAGCCGGCCACCGCCAGCAGCCGGTATCGAATCGCCGGCAGCCGGCCGCGCAGCGCGAACCAGGCGGGGCGCGGGCGCGGCGGTGATGCGAGCTCGACGCGCGCGCCGACCCCCGCGTCCGCGGCGACGTCTCGGGGGGCGGCCGCAATCATGTTGCTGTCGGCTGCCATCGATGACCCATCTCGGTCGTGAATAGCACGCACGTCGCAGCCGTCCGCGATCAACGTGCGACGAAGGATCGTCAATTCGCGACAACGCCTCGCTCTTAACGAACCAGAAACACGATTTGCGTGCCGCGGTCGTCGCGCGGAAACCTGCTGGAAATGCTGGCCCGCTATGATGACGGGCGTGGAGCACGCGGCCATCCCGACGATCCAGGCAGCCGCCACCGCGGGGATCCTCGAGCACACGCGCGACGGGGGCGGAGACGTCGGCGCGGTGGTGCGCCAGGCCCAGCTCACGCTGGACGATTTCACGCACCCCGAGAAGCGGCTGCCGCTGCCCAGCTTCGTGCGCCTCATCGAGTCGGCCAGCCGCGCGACCGGGGACACGTGGTTCGGCGCGCATCTCGGCGAGGTCTGTCCGCTGAGCGCCCTGGGGTTGCCCGGGCACATCGCGACGCTGGCGCCGACGGTGGAGCGCGCGCTGGAGACGTTCGTCCGCTACTACCCGTTGCTCGGCGACGCCACGCACGTGCAGTTCCGCCGCGACGACGACCGGTGTTCATTCACGTACCGCGTGCTGGACGACGAGAGCTGGCCGCGCCGCCAGGACGCCGAGCAGGTGATCACGATGGTCGTCTCGCTGATCCGGCGGTGGGTGGACCCGCGGTGGGCACCAGAGCTGGTCTGGTTCGAGCACCGCGCGCCCGCCAACGCCGTCGAGATCGAACGCATCCTCGGCTGTCCGGTGCAGTTCGATTGCGCGACGAATACCGTCTGGTTCGATCGTCAGGGGGCGGCGGCGCCCAATCCGGCGGGCGACCCGACCGCCTTCCAGCTGCTGTCCTGGTTCGCGGATGGGTTCGCCGTACGAGCGCGGCCGGCGACCACCCTGATCGACCAGGTTCGCAGCGCGATCGACCTCTGCGCGACGGCCGGCGACGGCAGCGTCGAGCCCGTGGCCCGCTCGCTGGGACTGCAGCCGCGGACGTTGCAGCGGCGGCTGCGCGCCGTGCAGACCTCGTTCCGCGACCTGCACGAAGAGGTGCGCCAGACCCAGGCTGCCCGGCTGCTGGAGACGACGGACCTGCCGCCCAAGGAGATCGCCGATCGTCTGGGCTACGCCAACGCCAGCTCGTTCATCCGCGCGTTCCGCCGCTGGACCCGCACGACACCGGCGCGCTTCCGGCAGGAGAAGGCCGCGACCGGCTGACCGCCTACCGGCTGGCGCGCTGCCGCCCTTGCCAAGCGGCAGACGCCGCGAGGCCCAGGCGCTGCAGTCCGGGGACGATCGCCTGCTCGACGGTGACGTAGAAGGTCTCGGGCAGCCGCGCGGGGTCCGGGCTTCCCAGCGCGCGGTCGTCGTCGCCGTACCCGTCGCGCGAACCGCCCGCGCCGGACAGCCGGGCTTCGAGATCGGCGAACGCCGCGGGCAAGAACGCGTCCAGCGCGCGGGCGCTGTCGGGATGTGCCTGCAGCCAGGGCTCCCACTCGGTGAGCAGAACGAAACCGAAGCGCGCGTGACGGATCTCGTCCGCCAGCAGCGCCAGGATGGCCTCGCGCAGGAACGCGTCGCGCGCGTGCTCGGACGCGTCGACGAGCCGGGCGACGTTGACGGTTTCCGCCAGACAGTGGCCGAAGATCGCGTGCGCCAGGAATTGCTCTTCGACCGGGCGAGCGCTGCGGGGAAGCACCGGCGGCCTGCTCGGGGCAGCGGGCTCGCCGCCCAGCGCCCGCGCGACGTCGGCGCAGATGCGCGCGTGGCGCATCTCGTCCTCGGCCATGCCCGCGATCACCGTCTGCGTGTCGACGCTGGCGCGGGCTTCGAGGGCGAAGGGCAGCAGCCCGGCGACGATCAACGCCGACTCGTGCTCCGCGGTCGCGCGCGCCGTCCACAGCCGCCGCGCGCGCTCCAGCGCGGATGACGCGTAGGGCGTCGGGTCGAATGCGGGCGCGCGACGGCGAGACGGAGCCGCCCGCCGCCGCCGGCGCTCGGCTTCGCGCGCCATCCAGGCGACGTCCGCCGTGGCGTCGCGGTCGGAGGGCGCCGCGATCACGGAACGTCGCGCCGTCGCCGGCGCCGCGCGAGCAGGCCGGCGCCGGCGACAGTCGCCAGCGCAGCCGCGCCCGGCGAAACCGTCCCTGCGCCGACGTCGCATCCATCCGAATTCCGCACGAGCGTGCCGTGAGGGCCGCCGTCATAGACGGGCGGCGCACCCGCATCGCCGGCGTCGGGAGTGGATGCGGGGGTCGTGGCCGGTGGCTCGGAGGCGTGCGCGGCGGTGGTGGCGCCGCAGACCGTCAGCCCGCCCGCCACCCCGGTCAGCAGCGCCAGCGCCCGCGCGCACGCCAGGTACTTGGGCCCGTCGGTCGGTGAGCTCATGGCTCACATGATGCCAGAAAGCGGAGCCGCCGACCGAGGTCTCAGGGGTGGGCCGCGAAGTAGGCGCCGTACAGCTTTGCGACGTCGGCCGCGCCGGCGGCGGTGTACTGCGGGTGGTCGGCGACGAAGTCGGCGCAGCTCGGCACGTCGAACGGCGGCAGCACGACGACCAGACCCACTGGCGCCGCCGCAGCCACGGCCGCGATGGCCTGATCCTCGGCGGCGGGGATCGACTGCTCGGCGTCGGCCGCGGTGGTGCAAGCGGTCGGCGCGTTGCCGGGCGAGCGGACCAGGGTCGCGAGCCCGATCTGGCGCACGTGGGGGTATTTCGCGCGGATGTTCTGCACGACCGCCATGGTTTGCGTCTGGTACGTCGACTCGGGGGGGAAGGGGGGCGACTGTGTGACGATGAAGATCACGCGGTCGGGGCTCTGTGAGCCCTGCGCGCACGCATGCCCGCCGTCGAGCGGCGAGGTCCAGGCGGCGTCGTGGGGGTCAGCCCAGGCGCCGACGTAGTGGTGCGCGACCGCGATCAGCTCCCAGCGCGTGGGCTCGATGCCCGGGTAGGTCAGGAACCCGCCGTCGAACCACTGCTGGGTCGTGGAGTTGCCGAGGAGCAGCGTGCACCCGAATGGCGCGGACGCGGCATCGACGCCCGCGTCGCGCGGTCCGCCGCCATCGCCGGCATGCCCGCCACCGGCCGTGTGCCCACCGCTGGCCGCCGCACCAGCGGCACCACCGGATGCGGCCCCACCGGCTGCGTCATGACCGCCCGTCGCGGCGCGCCCGCCGCTGCCGCCCGCCGCCGGTCCGGCCCCTCCTGTCGACGGCTGGCCGGCGGCGCCCCCCGAACCTCGAACGCCGCCCGTCGAGACGCCCCCGGGCGCGCTGCCATCCTCGCCCGCGACGCCGGTGTCCGGTCCGCCGGAGGTCGATCCGGCGCACGCGTCGAACACCAGGGCTCCGGCCAGCAGCGCCGCGCGCGCAAGTCGCTTCACCTCGGCGCAAGGGGAAGGGTCGGCGAAATTCACGCAAAAAAAGGAGCCGAACCGATTTTGCGCGCCGGTGCCCTTCTCGAGGCACGACCGCATGCGCAACTCTGGTTTCAGCGGGTTCTCCGATCTGCCGTCCCCCCTGGCCGCGGCGCTGCTGGCCGCGCTGCTGGGCGCCTGTGGGAGCCCCACGCCGGCGGGTGACGGCACCGGCGGCAGCTTCGGCCCGGCGGGGTCCGGCGGCTCGACCGGGGCGGCAGGGGCGACCGTCCCGTCCGGCACCGGCGGCAGCTTCGGCCCGGCGGGGTCCGGCGGC
>CAZJMY010000397.1:0-11466 GCA_964546845.1 uncultured Myxococcales bacterium
CGGCACCCGCGATACCGCCGGCCCCGGCGACACCGCCGGCTCCGCCCGCGTGGCCGCCGCCACCCGTCGCCGGCGGGGCGCAGCAACCAACGCCGACGGGCGGCGGGCAGGCCCCCGTCAGCGTGATCCCGCAGCCGAACAGCGCCGGCGTACAGTCGATGGTCGCGACGCCCAGACCCTCGCTGGCCAGGTAGGCGTCGGGTGACGCGGGCGCGTCGGTGAGGGCACGGAGGTGGCCGTTGTCGGCCAGCGCGCCGTTCACCCGTCGCGCGCCGAAGGAGACGCAGTGGCCGGCGCCGGCCGCGACGCCGATCTCCTGCCATTGCTCCCGGCACAGCGCCTCGTCACCGGGCTTGCACGAGTAGTAGAGGTAGCCGCACGCCGGCGCCGTGTAGCAGCCGGTCGGCTCCGCGAGCGCGGCGACGCCCTGGATGCGCACGCGAAGCGCCGTCGCCGGACTGGCGGGGTCGGGTTCGAAGGTGACGCCCGTCGGGCGGACCAGCGCGCCCTGGATGTCGCTGGCGCGCGCCGCCCGCGCGCCGGCCGCCGAGATCGAGACCACCACCAGGACCAAACCAAGCCAGCTGGATCTGCGCATCGTCGCCTCCTGCCCCTCCTATGCCGGCGGCGCCGGCGGCGGACAAAACGACGCTTCTGTCCGTTCGGCGCGCGCGCGGCATACGGACCAGGACGATGCCCACACCGGCCGCATCCAGGACGCCGGCCTTGGCCGCGGTGGTGCTGGGCGCCAAGCTCCTGACAGTCGCGTTGCGGATCGCCGACGGCGCGGCCGGTGGGCTGTGCTCGTTCTGGGCGCCGCTGGCGCTGATCCACGAGGACCTGTGGTTGGTGGTCTTGTTCGGCCTCGCCGAGGCGAGCGCGGCGGCGGCGGCCCGGCACCGCCCGGCGCTGTCGCCCGCGGCGCGCGCGGCCACGATGTTCTGCTACGCGGTCATCGTGCTGTGGGTCGCGGCCAACGTGCCGGTGGCCCGCCTCTTCGCGACCCCGGCGACGTTTGCGTTCCTGCACGCGACGGGCGGCGCGCTGGGCGACTCGGCCCGCGTCTTCGTCACGCCGTCCAACGTCGCGGCGCCGCTGGCGGTCGTCGCGCTCGGGGTCGCGCTGGCGCTGCGCCCGCTGCGTCCGCCGCTCCGCCGCATGCCCGGGGTGGGGCTGGCGCTGGTCGCGGTGGTGGCGCTGGCCGGCGGCCCGGCGACCGCGCGCGTCGCCACGCTGGGCCTGCACCGCAACGCCGTCATCACCCTGGTGCGCAGCACCGCCGCCCACTACCTGCCCGCGGACCCCGGGGCGACCAGCGCGGCTGACGCCGCCTGTGCGCCCGCGGAGGGCGACGCCGGCGATCTACGGGACCTGCGCGGCGCCGCGCGCGGCCGGAACGTGGTCTGGGTGATCCTCGAATCGACGGCGGCGCGTTTCCTGGCGCCTTACGGCGCGGCGCGGGAGGCGACGCCGAACCTGACGGCGCTCTCGCGAGACGCCGTGCTGTTCGAGTCCGCGTACGCGGCCTATCCCGAGAGCATCAAGGGGCTCTTCTCGATGCTGTGCGCGCGCCGCCCCCTCCCCGGGCGCGAGGCCTCTGAGCTGGGCGCCGGCGCCACCGCCTGCGACGCGTTGCCGGCGCGTCTGGCCGCGGATGGGTACCGCACGGCCCTGCTGCACTCCGGCCGCTTCGCGTACCTGGGAATGAAGACCGTGGTGGCGGACCGAGGTTTTCAGCGTCTCGAGGACGGCGCCACCGTCGGCGGCGCGTTTTCGTCCAGCTTCGGCGTCGACGAGCCCGCGACCGTGCGCCGCTTGCTCTCTTTCGTCGACGCCTTGCCGACCGGTGAAAGATTCTTCGCCGTCTACATGCCGATCGCGGGACATCACCCCTACCACGCGCCCGGTCAGGGGCCGCGCCCGTTCGTGGAGCGCGTCCCGGCCGACGCGTACGCCAATGATCTGTTCGTCGGCGACGCCGCCTTCGGCCTGCTGCGCGACGGCTTGCGCGCGCGCGGGCTGGACGAACGCACGCTGTACGTGGTGGTCGGCGACCACGGGGAGGCGTTCCTCGAGCACGAGGGAAACTTCGCCCACTCGCTGTTCCTCTACGAGGAGAACGTGCGCGTCCCCTTGCTGATCGCGGCGCCGGGCCTGACGCGCGGCCCGCGGCGGGCGCCGCAGCTGGCGTCGGCGGTGGACGTGGCGCCGACGATTCTCGACCTGCTGGACTTGCCGGCCGCGCCGCTGCACGAGGGGCGCTCGCTGCTGCAGCCGGTGCCGCGCCTGGTGACGTTCTTCACCGATCAGGGGGTCCCGCAGGCGGCCCTGCGCGAAGGGCGCTGGAAATTCATCGAGGACCGCGAGAGCGGCCGCGCGCAGCTCTTCGACCTGAGCGCGGACCCGGGCGAGCGGCGGAACCTGGCCGCCGCCGACCCGGCCCGCGTGCGTCGCTACCGCGCCTGCCTCGCGTCGCGATGAGGTCGTGCGCGGGCGATCAGCGGGCGTCGGGCGGATAGGCCCCGTCGGGGGTGGCGCCGCCGTCCGCGGGGGCGGGCGGGTGGCAACCGGCGTCCCGGGACGGCGCGCCGCCGTCCGGACAGACCCACTTCCAGTAGTCGGACGGAACGGGTTTACCGGTGTCGTCGGCCAGGCCGAAGCCGCACCCGCCGGACACCGCGACGGAGGCCGCCACCGCGCCGGCGGTGACGAGCAACAGCATCCAGGCAGCGGCGCGCGACATCGTCAGCTCCCGAACGGCAGGATCAGCCGGACGTCGACGGTTCGCAACGGACCATAGGCGCTGCCGCTGAGGCTACCGGTCGCGATGCGGTAGGCGTAAACGACGTCGAACAGGTTGCGCACGTCGATGGCCAGTTCCGGACGCAGCGGCAGCTCGAACCGGTGCCGCAGGGTCACGTCGACGATGGTTGCCGCGGGCAGCGTGGCCGCGTTGGTCGGTCCCGTGCGCAGGCCGCTGCCGAACGTGACCAGCGCGTCCAGATGCGTCCGCCCCGTCAGGTCGGCGAGATCGAAGCCCCCGTTGGCCGTGACGGCCTGGGCGTTGTCCGTCGCCTGATAGCCGGTGTACGCCAGCTGGGCCGGCGTGAACAGATAGGACGCCGAGGCGATCCCCGTCCCCTGCGACAGCTCGAAGGTCACGTTCGCGAAGCCGTGCAGCCGGCGCAGCAGCGTCCAGACGGCGCCCAGCTCGAGCCCGGCGGCCCGCCCGCGCCGGTAGTTGTAGTCCGCCGTGAGCGCCGTGTCGCCGACCTCCGCGTCGTCCAGCGTGTGCCAGGACAGGCGCCCCCATGCCGTGGCGGTGAGGCGCAGCGATCGCAGCGCATCGGCGGCCACGCCCAGCTCGGCATAGGCGTCGTCCTCGGCGAAGAGCTGCGCCCCGAGCGGCTGCCCGGGCGGCACCAGGCCCAGCACGCGCGCCGCCGCCGGCGCGTCGTACGTGGGCGGCTGCCACAGGTACCCGGCGAACGCGTGCGCCAGGAGCCGCGGCGACAGCGCGTAGGACGCGCCCAGGCGGACGCTGGGCCCCCACACGTCGCCGGTCGTGCCGTCGAACGCGGCCCGCTGCCAATCCAGCCGCAGGCCGGGCAGCAACGTCAGGTTGCCCAGCGTGATGCGGTCCTGCGCGTAAACCGCCGCCAGAGTGATCGACACCTTGTCGGTCCCCGCCTGCGTCGCCGCCGGATCCGGGCCGCCCGCCGGCGCGGCGTCGTCGCGCGTGTAGGCGGTGTAATCGACCGCGTTGCGCTGGACGTCCAGCCAGACGCCCGCCTTCAGCGCGTGCCGACCCGCCTCGAACGTCTGGTTGATGGCGCCGCCCGCGTGGCGCACCCGGTGCTCGACGTCGCTGCAGGTCTGCCCGGGATCGGCCGTCGCGCCCAGCTGGCGGGCGGCGTCGCAGCTCAGCGTCGAGGTCTCGTCGCGCACGAACGGCGAAACCTGCAGCGCCGCGCGCGGCCCGAAGTCGTGGAACCAGCTCAGCGCCCCGAACAGGTCCAGCTCGGACTCGGTCGGGTCGGCGTCGAACGGCACGAAGTCCGGCGCCTCATTGCCGTAGCGGTCGACGGCGCGCACGGCGCCCGGCGGGGCCGCCGACAGCGGGGACAGCGTCGGGTCGATGGGGATCTGATAGTGGGTCTGGCCGTAGGCGCCCAGCAGCTGCAGGCGATCGGCGCTGCCCAGCCGCTCCTCGATGCGCACGAACGCGTGTCCGTCGTGCAGGCGGTCGTGCACGACCGGGGAGGCCACCGGCGGGTCCAGGCCGCGGGCGGTCGTCCCCGCGCTGCCCGCCGCCATGATCGAGAACGGCCCCGCCCGGAAGTCGCCCGCCTCCTGCCAGCGCAGCGTGCCGTACGTTCCGTACAGCACCTGCGCCTCGGCGTACGGCTTCGGCCCGGGCCGGCGGGTCTGGATGTCGACGACGCCGGCCACGTTCTCGCCGAACTCGGCCGGCAGGCCGCCCAGGATCACCTCGGCGCGGTCGACGACCTGCGCGTCCAGCAGCTGCTGCAGGTGGGTCTGCGCCGACGGAGGCAGGGTCACGCCGTCGACGCGCAGCTGCAGGCCCGCGAAGTTGCCGCGCAGGTGGACGGCCCCCTGGTCGTCGCGCGTGAAGCCCGGCTGCGTCGCCAGCACGTCGTTCAAGGAGCGCGTGGTCCCGCCCGGCAGCGCGTCGATCCCGGCCCGGGTCACGGTCGCGGTGCTGGTCCCGTCGCGGCCGGGCAGGGCTTGCGGCGCGTAGACGAAGGTCACGTGATCCGCCGCCCCGTCGGCGGGATCCAGGCGCAGCGCCAACCCCTCGACGGGCCCCCCGACCTCGAAGGCGTAGCGGAGCGTGCCGAATCCCGGGGCGCGGACGTCCAGCACGTAGGCGCCCAGCGGAACCGGCGGGATGCGGAACCGCCCCAGGCGGTCCGTGTCCGTGGCCTCGACGGATGCCTCCGTGCCGTCGGGGGCGGCTCGCAACAGAACCAGCTGCGCCTCGGCCACGGGCGTGCCGCGCCGGCTCAGGACCTGCCCTTCGACCTCCGCGGGCGCGGCGCCGTCGCTCGCCGCAGCGGCGCGCGCGGTCGTCGCGCAGAGCAGGGCCGCCGTCAGCGCGGCGGCCGCCCAACCCGTCCTCATCAGCCGGCGGCAGGCGCGGGCGCGATCCGAACCAGGAACTCCAGCCCGTGCTCGCGGGCCGCGTGCTGCGCCGCCGCCATGAAACGCTCGCTCTCGCCCGCCGGCGCCTCCGCGCAATCCAGCCGCAAGCGAACGCGCCGGCCCACGTACTGCGGGTGGTGCTCGGCCAGGAAGCCGTCCAGCGCGTAGGCCATGTAGCGGTTGATCTTCTCCTCGATCTGCTTCAGCTGCTGCGGGTGGGCGCCCCAGGGCCGGCGCTCGATCATGACCAGCACGACGTCGCCGCTCTCGGGATCGGTCGTGATGAGGTCGAGGATCATCGGGTTCTCGACCCCCGGCGCGCCGAATTCGGCCACCATCTGCTCGCGGCTCATCTTTTCCATTACAGGTCCGTCCAGATCCGTCAGCGTCCGCCCAGGCAGGCAGGCAGGCGGACTCTACAACGAGTATCATGGTTTCATGGGCCATCTGGGCGCGTTGCTGCTGGACGTCCTGGTGCTTCTTCTGGTGCTGGCGGCCGTGATCCCTCCGCTGCGCCGCGCGCTGTTGACGCGTGCGATCATGCGGCTGGTGTCGCGGACCCTGCCGCGCATGGGCGACACCGAGCGGATCGCGCTGGAGGCGGGGACCGTCTGGTGGGACGGCGAGCTGTTCTCGGGCAACCCCGACTGGACCAAGCTGCTGCGCTTCAAGCCCGTCGGGCTGACCGCCAAGGAGCAGGCCTTCATCGACGGCCCCGTCGCCGAGCTGTGCGCGATGCTCGACGAGTGGCAGATCGAGAACGACAAGGACCTGCCGCCCGAGGTGTGGCGGTTCGTCAAGTCCAAGGGGTTCTTCGGGATGATCATCCCCGAGTCGTACGGCGGGCTGGGCTTCTCGGCGGCGGCGCACTCGGCTGTGGTCGTCAAGCTCTCGAGCCGCAGCCTGACCACGGCGGTGACCGTGATGGTCCCCAACTCGCTCGGGCCGGCCGAGCTGCTGCTGCACTACGGGACCGACGCCCAGAAGAGCCACTACCTGCCGCGCCTTGCCGCCGCCGAGGAGATCCCCTGCTTCGCGCTGACGGGCCCCGAGGCCGGCAGCGACGCCGCCGCCACCGCCAGCGAGGGCGTGGTCTGCCGGGGCACCTGGCAGGGGCGGGAGGTGGTCGGCATCCGCCTCAACTGGCGCAAGCGCTACATCACACTGGCGCCCGTCGCGACGCTGATCGGCCTGGCGTTCCGGCTGCGCGATCCGGAGGGCCTCCTCGATCGCCCCGCAGACGCCCCGGCACGAGGCCCCGACGGCGACCTGGGGATCACCTGCGCGCTGATCCCGGCCAATCTCCCCGGGATCACCATCGGGCAGCGGCACGATCCGCTGGGCATCCCGTTCCAGAACGGCCCCACCGAGGGGCACGACGTGTTCGTCCCCGTCGACGCCATCATCGGCGGCGCCGCCTACGCCGGCCACGGCTGGCGCATGCTCATGGAGTCGCTGGCGGCCGGGCGGTCGGTCTCGCTGCCGGCGCTCTCGGTGGCGGGGGCCGAGTTCTCGGCGCGCGCCACCAGCGCCTACGCGCTGGTCCGCAAGCAGTTCGACCTGCCGATCGGGCGCTTCGAGGGGATCGAGGAGCCGCTGGCCCGCATCGGCGGCATGGCGTACCTGATGAACGCCGCGCGCGTGCTGACCTGCGGCGCCGTCGACGCCGGCGAGCGGCCGGCTGTCGTGTCAGCGATCGTCAAGGCCTACCTGACCGAAGGGATGCGCGCCTCGCTGGTCGATGCGATGGACGTGCGGGCGGGGGCCGGCATCTGCCGCGGCCCGCGCAACATGCTGGCGCGCGGGTACATCTCGGCGCCGATCGCCATCACCGTCGAGGGGGCGAACATCCTGACACGCTCGCTGATCATCTACGGTCAGGGCGCGATCCGCTGCCATCCCTACGTGCTCAAGGAGATGCGGGCGGCTGCGGCGAAGGACGTCGCCGCGTTCGACAGCGCCTTCTTCGGACACATCGGCTTCATCTTCGCGAACGTCGCGCGCCTGGCGATCCCGGGGCTGGCGGGCGGCAAGCGGGGCGGGGCGGGGCCGCTCTCGCCGGTCGTCGCGCGCGGCTTGCGCCGGCTGGGGCGGGCCAGCGCGGCCTTCGCGCTGGCGTCGGACGTCGCGATGGCGACCCTGGGCGGCCAGCTGAAGCGGCGCGAGAAGCTGAGCGGCCGGCTGGCCGACGCGCTGGCCTGGCTGTACCTCGGCTCGGCGGCCGCCAAGCGGTTCGTCGACGAGGGGCAGCGCAGCCAGGACCTGCCGTTCCTGCGCTGGAGCCTGGACCACGCGCTGTGGCGGATCGACGAGGCGCTGGAGGGGCTGCTGGCCAACCTGCCGAACCGCTTCGCCGCCTGGGGCCTGCGGATGCTGATCTTCCCGTTCGGGAGCCGGCGCAGGCCGCCCAGCGACCGCCTGGGCGCGGCCGTCGCGCGGACCATGCTGGAAGACGCGGCCGCGCGCGACCGCCTGACCGGCGACATCTACCTGCCGGGCGCCGCCGACCCCGGCATGGGGAGGCTGGAGGCGGCGTTCGCGGCCTGCCAGGCGGCGCTGCCCGTCGAGGGCAAGGTCCGCGACGCGGTCCGCGCCCGGCGCCTGCCGCGCGATCCCGAGGCGGACCTGCCCGACCGGGCCGTGGCCGCCGGCGTGATCACCGCGGAAGAGCGCCGGCTGCTTGCCGAGGCCGAGCGCCTGCGCGAGGACGCGATCCAGGTCGACGCCTTCGACGACCTGCGCCGCCCCGACGCGCGACGTGCGACCCAAGACGGGGGCGCCGGCGCCGCCCGCCCCAAGCTGTCTGCCTAGGCTCGATGCCGTTCTGTTAAGCGCCAGGACGCAAGGAACGCCATCCGAACCCTTTAGAATTCCTGATCCTGGCGGTTCCGAACTCCTGGCGTGGTCTCATCCGAACAGCATTGAGAGCGGCCGCCCGCGGAAACGCTCCTTCTAGTCCGTCGGGCTACGAAGTGGCCTTGACCCGCCGCCAGGGGTCCGCAACTTGGCGGCTGGAATGCAGGCGCGCCTTGCGTGGACGACGCTGGTCGCCGTCGCCGCGCTGGCGCCGGTCCGCGCCGCGCGAGCGGATCCCGCGCCGCAGGCCGCCCAGCAGCAGGCCAGCCACCGCGAGCTGAACATCATCCCCATCGCGGGCGGCGACAGCGACGTCGGGCTCGGGTTCGGCGAGGTCGCCGACTGGGCGCGCGTCGAGCCCGGCCACCCACAGCCCTACAAGTGGAAGCTGGAGAACGGGGCCTTCATCACGTTCAACGTGCAGGCCGGCAACTTGGTGATCCCCTTCCAGGACTACTACTTCCTGATGACCTGGCTGGACCTGGGGCCCGAGCACCGCACCCGGCTCGACGTCCGGCCCGCCTTCACCGACGAGCGCACGCTGAAGTACTACGGCATCGGCAACGCGTCCCAGCGACCGCCCGACTCGGTCGACATCCGGCAGACCGAGTACCGCCGCATGCACCCGACGCTGCTGGTGGAGGCGCGCTCGAACCTGGGCGGCCACTGGTACGCGCTGCTCGGCAACGTCTACACGCAGAACTGGCTGGACGTGCCGGCCAACAGCATCCTCGCGCGCGACGAGCAGTCCGGCACGCCGGAGGTGAAGTCGTTCCTGCGCGGCTTCGGCCCGCACGCGGTCGACCTGATCGAGCTGGGCATCCAGTACGACTCCCGTGACAGCGAGATCGTGACCCGCCACGGCATGTTCCACTTTCTGGAAGCGCGGCTCAGCCCCGCCGTCCCGGGGTGGCTGCCGTACGCCTACGTCCAGCTGGACGCGACCGCCCAGTTCTACACGACGCCGATCCCGCGCTGGCTGAGCATCGCCTGGCGGGGCGTCGCGGACGTCATGATGGGCGACCCGCCCACCTACGAGCTGGCGCGCTTCGACGAGACCCCCGCCATCGGCGGCAGCAAGGCGGTCCGCGGCGTTCCCGCCCAGCGCTACTACGGCAAGGTGAAGCTGTTCCAGAATCTCGAGGCGCGCAGCGAGCTGCTGCCGTTCAAGGTCGGCAAGAAGTCGCTGGTCCTGGGGCTCGCGGCATTTCTGGACGGCGGCCGCACCTGGTCCGAGATCGGCCGCGCCCACCCCGACCTCGACGGCACCGGCTGGGGGCTGAAATACGGCGTCGGCGCCGGGCTGCGGCTGCAGGAAGGGCAGACCTTCGTCGTGCGCGCCGATCTGGCGTGGTCGCCGGACGCGCAGCCGGTGGGCGCCTACTTCGCCGCCGGCCAGATTTTTTAGCTCGGGCGGTGACATAAACCGACGCCCCGGAGCAATAGGGGGGCATGAAGGGTAGCTCTCGGAGGTTGGTCGCGGGTTTGGTGGGCGCGCTGTTGCTCGCTTTTCCGGTCGGATGCGGAGGCGGCTCGAACGGAACGCGGGCGGGCTCGGGCGGCAGCGCCAGCGGGGGGAGTCCCGCCAGCGGAGGCACCGGCGCCGGGCAAACCGGCGGCAGCGCGACCGGCGGCGCCACGGGCGGAAACACGGGTGGCAACACAGGTGGCAACACGGGTGGAACGAGCGGGGGCGCGACGGGCGGGACCACGGGAGCGACAGGTTCAGGGGGCAAGGGCGGCGGCGCGGCGGGCGCTTCGGGCGGAGGCGGCGTCGGGGGACACAACAGTGGGTCCGCCGGCGCCGCCGGGGCGGGCACCGGGACGGGGGGCGGGGGAACCGGCGCGAGTGGCGGCGGTTCGACGGGCGCTGCGGGCGCCGGGGCGACGCAGCCGGAGCTGGTGACGTCCGGCCCGAACGCCTACTGGAACACCCAGGCCACGCTCACGATGGTGACCGGCGCGACGGCCGATTTGACCGTCGACCAGAGCAGCAAGCTGCAGCGCTTCGACGGGTTCGGCGGCTGCTTCAACGAGATGGGCTGGGACGCGCTGTCGGTGCTGACCGCCGACCAGGTCACCAGCGCGATGAAGCTGCTGTTCGATCCCCAGGAGGGCGCCGCCTTCATCTACGGGCGGCTCCCGCTGGGCGCCAGCGACTACTCGATGAGCACGTACACGCTGGACGACACCGCCGGCGACTACACGATGGCCAACTTCTCGATCGCGCGCGACCGGCAGAAGCTGATCCCGTTCATCAAGGCCGCGCTGCAGATCCGCCCCGACATTCACCTGTGGGCCAGCCCCTGGATTCCGCCCGACTGGATGAAGGACAGCGCCGGCAACATGAAGAGCGACGCCCAGACCCAGACGGCCTACGCGCTGTACCTGGCCCGCTTCGTCGAGGAGTACGCGAAGGAGGGGCTGAAGATCGAGGCGGTCCACCCGCAGAACGAGCCCGGGTACGCGAGCGTGAAGTGGACGCAGGCGCTGTTCATCGACTTCTTCAAGACCTACCTCGGACCGATGTTCGCGCAGCGCAACGTGCCGGCGGAGATCTGGTGCGGCACGATGTCGGCTCCCGCCGACGGCACGATCGCGACGACGCTGGCCGCCGACACGGCCGCCATGAAGTACGTGAAGGGGTTCGGCCTGCAGTGGAACCTGCAGAGCACCGTGGCCTCGCTGACCTCGAAGGGGCCGGTCTGGCAGACCGAGCACAAGTGCGGCAACTACAACTTCGCGACGCCGTACTGGGACCAGAGCCGTTACAACCCCAACATGCCCCAGAACGATCACGCCTACGGCGAGGAGAGCTGGCAGCTGATCCGGGACTGGATCGTGGCCGGCGTGAACGCCTACAGCGCCTGGAACATGGTGCTGGACACGGTGGGCAAGAGCCTGACGGGCTGGCCGCAGAACGCGCTGCTGGTCGTCGACCGCTCGGCGAAGAAGCTGGTCATCACGCCGGCCTACTACGTCTTCCGCCACTTCTCGGGCTACATCGCGCCCGGCGCCACCCGCATCAAGATCTCCGGCAGCACCGACGCGCTGGCGTTCAAGAACCCGGACGGCAGCGTCGTCACCCAGATCTACAACAAGGGGACGGCGGCCAAGACCACCACCGTCGCGGTGGGGAGCGCCTCGTATCGCTTCGACGTGCCGGCCCACGGTTGGGCGACCCTGAAGACCGCGCCGTGAGGTAAAAGGGCGGCATGCCGCGTCCCCTCGCCCTGGTCACCGGCGCCTCCGCCGGCATCGGTCAATGCTTTGCCGAACAGCTCGCCGCCGCGGGGCACGACCTGATCCTGGTCGCGCGCCGGCGCGATCGCCTCGACGCGCTGGCCGCCCGCCTGCGCGACGCGCACGGCGCCGGCGTCGAGGTGCTGGCCGCCGACCTGGCCTCGCCGGCCGGCGTGGACGCCGTCGCCGCGCGCGCGGCCG
>CAZJMY010000398.1:0-3420 GCA_964546845.1 uncultured Myxococcales bacterium
CTCCGGCGATCTCACCCTGGACATGGTTCGGGATTTCCTGCGTGACGACGACAGCCCCGAAGGACGAAAGCTGCTCGGCAAGCTGGTCGAGGACCGCGGCGTCGACGACATGGTCGTCACCCTGGCCGATTGCTTGCAGGACTACCTGCGAACCGGCGTCAACGAGGACGTCGTCCGCGAGCAGATTCGCCTCTACAGCGAGAGCTGAGTCGCTTCTGGCGGCCGCTCTGGCCGTCACCCTGACCTGTCTCGGGGCCGCCGCCTGCAGCAACACCACGGCGGAGACCCCGTACGTGGGGACCTGCGCGCCGATGGACATCGTCGCCTGGTCGCCCCCCTCCCAGGCCGAGAGCGTGCCGACGGACAGCCCGATCGTCCTCACGTTCTCGGACTACCCGGACCCGGACAGCGTCTCGCTGGCCAGCCTGGTCGTGACCTCGGGTCCATTCCGGATTCCCCAGGCCTACCGGGTCGATCTCCTCACCCGCTCGGTGTGGATGTCGCCGATCTCGATCCTCTCCCCGGAGCTCGGCTATTCGGTCAGCGTCTCGCCGGTCCTGAAGTCGCTGTCCGGCTGCTCGGTGACCCGCGCCCACGCGGAGTTCACGACCGGAACCGGCCCGGCGGGCCACCCCCCGCCCCCGCCGCCGACATTCACCGACATCGCCCCCATCCTCGCGGCCCGCTGCGCCGGCAACTGCCATGCCGACCCGGACGGGGGCTGCCTCCCCGCCCCCACGGCGGGCGTCTCGCTGTGCCTGGCCGAGGCCCGCCAGGCCCTGGTCAACGTCCCCTCGCGCCAGGTGGCCAAGCTGGTCCTGGTCAGCCCGTTCAGCGCCGCCCGCAGCTACCTGATGCGCAAGCTGATCCCGGGCGGTCCGGGGGGTGGCCCCCTGCCCGGCACGCTGGGCGAACGGGAGCCGCCCGACGAGCCGTTGTCCGACGACCAGCTCCGGGCCATCTCCGACTGGATCGACGGTGGCGCGATCCCCTGAGATCGGCGAACCTCAAGGGAAACGGATCCGTGGCGCGCCCTTCACGTCACGTCCCGAAACCGACGATGAAAGCGGCCAATGCCCTCGCGTGAGACCACCGAGCCCCGGTCCAAGGCCGCGGGGCCCGTGACCACGTTCGGGCGTTATCGCCTGCTGGGGCGGATTGGCGAAGGCGGGATGGCGGAGGTCTACCGCGCCATGATGACCGGCCCCGAAGGGTTCGAGCGCGAGCTGGTCTTGAAGCGGATCCTGCCGCGCCTGTCGGACACGGGTGACTTCAAGACGATGTTCATCCGCGAGGCGAAGATCTCGGCGCTGCTGCTGCACCCGAACATCGTCCAGATCTACGAGTTCGGCGAGGCGGACGGGGCCTACTTCATCGCGATGGAGAGCGTGCAGGGGGTCACCCTGCGCGAGGCGCTGACGACCCTGCGGCGCGAGCAGCGGATGATGCCCCACCTGGTGGCCGCCGACATCGCCCGCCAGATCTGCATCGGGCTCGACTACGCGCACGCCCTGCACGGCTCGGACGGGCTGCCGCTGGAGATCGTCCACCAGGACATCTCGCCCACCAACATCATGCTGGCCTACACCGGCACGGTGAAGATCCTGGATTTCGGCATCGCGCGGGCCGCGTCGTTCGCCGAGGAAGAAGCCAAGAAGGGGCTCATCAAGGGCAAGGTGAGCTACCTGTCGCCCGAGCAGATCCACGTCCGGCCGTTCGACGCGCGCGCCGACATCTTCGCGCTGGGGGTCGTCTTCCACGAGATGCTGACCGGGCGGCGGCTGTTCCAGGCCAAGAACGACATCGGACGCATGCGGCAGCTGCTGGCCCAACCCATCCCGACCCCGTCGGCCATCAACGCCGCGATCCCGCGCGAGCTGGACCGCATCGCGATGCGAGCGCTGGAGATCGACGTCAACGCCCGCTACCAGTCGGCCGCGGACATGGCCAGCGATCTCGAGCGGACGCTGATCGCCGCCCGCTACTCGAGCCGGGAGCTGTCCAAGCTGCTGCACGGCCTGTTCCTGCCCGACGAGGATCCGCTGGTCGTCGTCGACACCGCCGACGGCCACACGGTGGCGACGACGTCGTCGCACGGCACGGCGACCCAGACCACTAGCGGGCAGACCGCCACGCGCACGGCCACCGGGTCGTCGTCGGGGTCGACCTCCGGGTCGGGCAGCAAGGGGACGATGTCGGGCGCCACGCCGACGGCGGCCGCGCACGTCTCGGGTCAGACGCCGGAGCCGCCGATCCCGATCGCGCGCGTCTCCGACTCGGGGGCCCAGCGGCTCGAGCGGGTCATGCGGGCCGAGCGGGGTCGCCTCGCCCGCCGCCGCTTCGGCGAGCGCGCCCGGACCGTGCTCATCGCCGTGCTGGCGCTGGGGGTCATCGGCGCCGGCGCCTGGGCCGCGAAGCGGTACCTGCCCGAGCTGCTGGCCTCCCCGCCGCCGCCCGCCCCGGCGCCCCCGCCCCCGACGACGAACCAGGCCCCGCCCCCCACGCCGCCGGCGCCGAAGCCGCCGGCGCCCAAGAAGCACGCCGCCAAGCCCAAGAAAAAGGGGGCCGACGAGAAGAAGGCCGCCGGCGACACCCCCGCTGGCCCCGTCCCGTCCGACGAGCCGCCCCCCTAAGGGCAACGCTGTTCCGATAAGAGCCACGCCAGGACTTCGGAACCGCCAGGATGAGGAATTCTAAATGGTTCGGATGGCGTTCCTTGCGTCCTGGCGCTTAACCGAACGGCGTTGCGCCTACGGGTTCAGGCGGGCCAGCGCCAGCTCGATGCGGGCGATGCCCGCCTCCAGCTCGGCGAGACGCGCGCGGTCCTTGTCGAGGACCTCCAGCGGCGCGCGGCTGGTGAAGTTGGGGTCGTCCAGCTTCCGGCGCAGGTGGTCCCGGTCCTTGACCATCTTGTCGCGTTGCTTCTCCAGCTTGGCCTTCTCGGCGGCGTTGTCGATGAGGCCCTCCAGCGGGACGATCACCTCCACGTCGCCCGCCATCGCCATGGCGGTCTGGCCGACGGTGTACTCGCCGGAGCCGCCCGAGCGGCGCACGCGCACCTCGGCGCAGCGCGCGTGCTCGGCGATGATCGACTGGTACCCCTCGAGGATCGTCTTTTTGTAGTCGTCGCCCACCGCCAGCACCAGCTGCAGGCGCGTCGACGACGGGATGTTCCGCTCGGCGCGGATGCCGCGCACGGCGACGATGATCTTCTGCACCAGCGCCATCGACGCCTCGGAGGCGTCGTCGTGGAACCGCACGTCGCGCACCGGGTACAGCGTGATCATGATGCTCTGGGGCGCGCCGCTGGGCTTGGGCAGCTTCTGCCAGATCTCCTCGGTGATGAACGGCATGAACGGGTGCAGGAGGCGCATCGCCGTCTCCAGCGCCGTCACCAGCGTCCCCTGGATCTTGTTGCGC
>CAZJMY010000399.1:0-1219 GCA_964546845.1 uncultured Myxococcales bacterium
CGACGAGCTCCACACGGGGATGACGGACCTCATCACCAGCGCGGCGGACGTCGACGCCTTCTACACGAACAACGTGCTGCAGATGTCGGAGGCCAACTTCAAGGCCAACCAGTACGTCGTGCTGCGCGATCGCGACAATCCGTCACACAGCGCGCTGGGGCGTTTCGACGCCGCCGGCAAGAAGCTGATCCCGCTGCGCAAGCTGCGCGACGGCGTCTGGGGCATCCGTCCGCGCAACAAGGAGCAGCACTGCGCGCTGGACCTGTTGCTGTGCGACGACATCAAGCTGGTCACGCTGATTGGCAAAGCGGGAACGGGCAAGACCATGCTCGCGCTGGCCACGGGACTGCAGAAGGTCGTCGAGGAGCAGGTCTATTCCAAGCTGCTGGTTTCGCGGCCCATCTTCCCGCTGGGGCGCGACGTGGGCTACCTGCCGGGCGACATCGAAGAGAAGCTGAATCCTTGGATGCAGCCCATCTACGACAACGTCGAGTTCCTGATGGGATTGTCGAAGACCGAACGGAAGAACGGCCGCAGTTACCAGGAGCTGATTGACCTCGGGTACATCGAGATTGAACCGCTGACGTACATCCGCGGCCGCTCGATTCCCAATCAGTACATCATCGTCGACGAGGCTCAGAACCTGACGCCGCACGAGGTGAAGACGATCATCACGCGCGTCGGCGAGGCGACGAAGGTCGTTCTGACCGGCGACCCGTACCAGATCGACAACCCGTACGTCGACGCCACGTCCAACGGATTGACGACCGTCGTCGAGAAATTCAAAGGCGAACCGATGGCCGGCCACGTGACGTTGTCGAAGGGAGAACGTTCGCCGCTCGCCGAGTTGGCCTCCAACGTCCTGTAAGCTCGAACGCCAAAACGGTAAGGGGCCCGAGCCTTGCGTCAAGTCGGGAGGGTCCCTACATTGCTGCCAACTTTGGTCAGTCACCGATTTCCGGAGGCCTTCATGCGCACAGGTTGGTTGCTCGCGTCGCTGGGTGTTTCGTTGCTGGTCGTGGGTTGCGGCAGCTCCTCCGGAGGGGGCACCGGCGGCTCGGGGGGCCGCGCGGGAGCAATCGGCACCGGCGGGCACACGGGCGGAAGCGGCGGCGGCCGCGCGGGCGCCGGCGGCGGAACGGCCGGGGCAGCCGGCGGCAGCGCCGGCGCAGCGGGCGGGCGCGCGGGTGGCGGTGGCAACGCGACCGGCGGTGCTGGC
>CAZJMY010000400.1:0-6499 GCA_964546845.1 uncultured Myxococcales bacterium
CTCGCTGGAGCACGTGCTGCAGCCGCACCTGTATCCCGACCTCTACGGCAACATGTGCCACGTCGTGCGCATCAACTACTACCCGCCGCGCGGCGACAACAAAGAGGGCTGGGACAACATCGACATCTTCGGGTGGATGGGTTACCCGATGCAGATCAAGATCGACTTCCTGTGCCGCGATTCGATCCTGGCGGCGCCGATCGTGCTGGACCTGGCGCTGTTCATGGACCTCGCGCAGCGCTGCAGCATGAGCGGCATCCAGGAGTGGCTGTCGTTCTACTGGAAGAGCCCGCAGACCGCGCCGGAGCTGTATCCGGAGCACGATCTGTTCATTCAGCTGATGAAGCTGAAGAACACGTTACGGCATCTGCGTGGCGAAGAGCTGATCACGCACCTGGGCGCGGAATACTACGACTGAGAAGAGGGCGGACGTTTACGTCCACGTCCACGGCTACGTCCACGTCCACGTCTACGTTTACGTTTACGTTTACGTCTGACGTGACGTAGACGTCGACGTACGCTTCCACGTCCGATCGTAGACGTAGACGTAGACGTAGACGTGGACGTAGCCGTGTTCGTGTCCGTCCGCCTCTCCCCTCAGTGAAGGACCGCCGGGTCGTTCGCGGGGCTCGCGGTCACCCCCAGGGGCTGCAGGTGCGGCAGGATCCACGCCGGCAGCGTGCAGCCGACCGGGGCCGGGAGGAGTCCCAGGGACTCGGCCTCGCCGTCGCGGGGGCGGGCCCAGGCGCGGCCCGAGTCGGCCAGGCACTCGGTCCACAGGGCGCGGCGCAGGTGGGCGGGCCAGCGGCGGATGATCCAGCTCGCGGCGTTGGCGCCGAAGGTGGCGTGCCGGGCCTCGTCGCGCAGCAGCTCGCTGTATCCCCAGGCAATCAGCGGCTCGCGACAGGCGGCGCGCGCGTCGGCCAGCGCCGCCGCCGACGACGGCTTCGCGATGGCGTAGTCGGTCAACAGGGTGCGGGCGACCCCCGGCTCACCGACCGGGGCCCGCGGGATCAGGTCCAGCCGGCGCGCCAGTGCCGAGCGGCCTCGAACGGCCACGGCCGGGTCGATGCCCTCGGCGACGGCCGTGCAGACGTCCAGGTGGCGGACCTCGTCGGCGATGATGCGCGCCGCCGCCGCCAGCAGGGCGGGCGGGGCCTGCAGCGCCGCCAGGTCGGCCGCGAGATGGGCAGCCCTCTGGACCGCGCGGCGCTCGTCTTCGGCCATCCGGCGCCAGCCGGCGGCGACCCGCGCCAGAAGCTCCGGGGCGTAGCGGGAACGTTCGAAGCTGGGAGAGCGCATGCCCTCCACTCCAGCAATCGGCGTGCCCCGCGCCCGGATCCGCGAACCCGGCGCCGGCTGGGCTCCGTCATCGGCCGGCGCCTGAAAAATCCGTCGCCGACCGTGACACCGATGTCGTGCGCCGTGGCTGCGACGTTACTGGCCGCGCAACCGGCGCAGCTCTTCTGCCAACTCGATTGCCGTCGGGTCGACCGCCAGCAAACGTTCCAGCTCGGCGATCGCGGCATCCGACCGCCCGGTCTGGGCGTAGATCTCCGCAAGGTGTTGCGCGGCGGCCCGGTGCCGCTCGTCGATCTGGGTGGCCCGCCGCAGCTCCGCGATCGCCGCCCGGGCCGCCCGGGCGTCGGCGGGCGCTTGCCGGAACAGGGCCCACCCCAGCGCCGCCCGGTAGTCCGCGTGGTTCGGGACGACCCGCGCCGCCTGACGCAGCGCCTCGACGGCCTCGTGGTGGCGGCGGCGGCGCAGGTGCTCGAGCCCGGCCTGATACAGCGCCGCGGCTGCCGACTGCGCGTTCTCCGGCGCCGGCGTCAGCGGTGACACGTCGCTGGCGTGCGCCGCCGCCGGCGTGACCAGCTCCCCGCCGTCCAGCGTGGCCAAATAGGCCTGGCGCCGCGCCGGGTCCTGCAGCACGGCGCGCGCCTCGGCCAGCCGCTCGAACATCTCGTGCGCCATCCGGCGGTCCTCCTCCGAGGACAGGCGATACCGGTCGGCGTGAAAGCTGCGGGCCAGCGCCTCGTACGCGCGGTCGATGTCCGCCGGGGAGGCGTCGCGCTCGACCCCCAGCGCCCAGAAGTGGTCCTGGGTGCGCGCCATCTGCAGCATCATGCTCAGCTCGCCGCTGCCGAGCGGCGGCTCCATCGGCTTCGAGCTCTGCGCCGGGATGGGCACCGGCACCGGCGCCGGGGTGGGCGGCGCCACCGGCGTCTTGGACGTCGTCTCGTGCGGCTGGATCATCCCCGATTCGGCCAGCGCCACCAGCAGCAGGCGGGCTCGCGCGCCCGGGATCGGCGCCTCGTCCAGGATCGCCTCCAGAAGCCGCGTCCCGTCCAGGGACCCGATGAAGTCCAGCTCCGTCGGGTCGTCGCTGATCTCCTGCAGGCGCAGCATCGGATCCGCCGCCAGCACGATGAACCGGCCTGCGTAGCGATCCAGCACGGCCGCCTGGCGCGCCCCGTCGTAGTGGCGGCGAATGCCCTCCAGGATCAGCCCCGCCGGCGACCGTTCCAGGCGCGCGCCGGGGCCCGGTTTGTCCCCCGGTTTGGCGCCCGGCTTGAACAGGAACTTCCCGTCGGCCCAGGCGAACACTTCCAGCAGCTTCGCCTCCAGCTGCTCGACCAGGGCGCGCCGCAGGTTGTAGGGCGACAGCACGCCCATCTCGACCAGGATCTGCCCCTGCTGGCGTTTCTCCTTCTGCATGCGGGCGATCGACGCCGTCAGCGCGTCGCGCGTGATCAGCTTCTTCTCCAGCAGCAGCTGACCCAGACACTCGGCCACGACGTTCGAGCGCACCGACACCGGGTATCCGTCGGCGACGTCGACGATCTTCTTGGTCGGCTCGTGCAGCAACAGCAGCGATCCCGTCGCGCGCGTCACGTACAGGCGCTGCAGCACCTGCGCGAAGGGCGTCCGCTTCAGCGTCCCCGTGAACGTCGCCGCGCCGGGCTCGGCCGTCATGGTTTGGGCGCTGCGCTCGACCTCGTGACCTTCGCTCTGCTGGGCGGGATCGTCGGGCGCGGGCTCCGAGGCGCGCGCCGCCGGCAGCGGCGTGGCCGGCGGCGGGGTCATTCCGGGCAGCGGCACCCGCAGCAGGTCGGTGATTCGCGGGACCAGCGTGCGGGCCTCCACCTTCCCCACCACGTAGTCCGCCGGCGCGAACCGGCGGCGCGCCTCCGCGCGGTGTGCCGCCCCCCGGTGCGCCCGGGTCGCCAGGAACAGGATGGGGACGCCGCGCGTCTCGTCGCTGCCGCGCAGCTCGTCGGCCAGCCGGAAGCCGTCGTCGTCGCCCAGCTGGGTGTCCAGAACCACGGCATCCGGGCGCCGCACGGCGATGCTCCGCCGCGCCCACTGCAGATCAGTCTCGGACGCCAGCTCGTATCCGGCGTCCCGCAGCGCCGCCCCGATCCGCTGCTGCAGATCGGCGTCCGATTCCACGATGAGGACGTAGGCGGGCACGCAGCGGGAGAGCTTAACAGCAGAATCGACCGGGGATTCCGTCTGGCTGCGGAATGCGCCGTTGTCTTTGGCGTGCCGCCGTCATGCGGATCAGGAGCGTGGACAAACGCCTCGACCGTGGTTAAGTACCCGCACAGCCACCCCATGGCGGCGCGCGCGAAATCGAAGACCAAGTCGGTGACCTCTCGTTCGGGCGGCGGCGCGGCGCGTGGCGGGTTGGCGGCCGTGGTCCTGGCGGCCGGTAAAGGGACGCGCATGCGGTCCAGCCGGGCCAAGGTGCTGCACGAGATCCTGGGCCGCCCGATGGGCGCCTACCCGATCGAGCTCGCGCGCGAGCTGGGCGCCGACCCCGTGGTCGCCGTGCTGGGGCACCAGCGGGAGGCGGTCGAGGCGGCGCTCATCGCCCGGTTCGGGCCCGGCGCCGTCTCGATTGTCGAGCAGACCGAGCAGCGCGGCACCGGCCACGCCGTCCGCCTGGCGATGCCTGCGTTGCGGTCGTTCGCCGGCGGGCTCGTCCTGGTCCTGTACGGCGACGTCCCCCTGCTGCGGCGCGAGACGCTGCAAGAGCTGGTCGGCACCGCGCGCCGCTACAAGTGCCTGGCCATCGTCACGGCGACGCCGCCCAACCCGACCGGCTACGGCCGCATCCTGCGCGACCAGCGCGGCAACGTGATCGGCGTCGTCGAGGAGAAGGACGCGTCCAGCGAGGAGCGCGCCATCACCGAGGTCAACGCCGGCATCTACTGCGGCCCCACGGACTTCTTTCGGGAGGCGACGTCCAAGCTGACGGCGCGCAACGCGCAGGGTGAGTACTACCTGACCGACATCATCGCCCGGGCGGCCGACAGCATCGGCGTCACCGCCGTGGAGGCCGACTTCCGCGACGTGTCCGGTGTCAACGACCGCCACCAGCTGGCGGAGGCCGAAGCCGTGATGCGCGACCGGATCAACCGGGCGCACATGGCCCACGTGACGTTCCGCGATCCGGCCACGACGGAGGTCCAGCCCGACGTCACGATCGACGTCGACGTCGAGCTGGGGCGGTTCGTCGCGCTGCGCGGACGCACGAACGTCGGCCACGGCGCGCGCATCGGCGACGGCGTCATCCTGACCGACGTCGAGGTGGGCCCGGGCGCCGTGATCGAGCCTTACACGCTGGCCAGCGGCTCGGTCATCGCGCCGCACGCCACCGTCGGGCCGTTCGCCTGGCTGCAGCCGGGGACCGGGGCGCCCCCGATGGCCGACGACGGTTATGCGCCCCCGGCGGCGAAGAAGTACACCGCTGCGCGTAAGTCCGGGTAGGATTGCCCTCGGAGGTCCCGATGCCGACGTCGGTCAAGGCGTTCTTCGATCAGAAGGTTCCCGCGGTGCTGGCCACCAGCCCCGAAAAGGCCAAGGACGTGGCCGCCGTCTACCTGTTCAAGATCAGCGGCCCCGACGGTGGGACCTGGACGGTCGACCTGGTGTCCAACCCGCCCACCTGTGTCCCGGGTGAGAAGGGAGCACCCCAATGCACGATCGAGGCGAGCGACGCCGACTTCCGCGGCATGATCGACGGCGGGATGCAGGCGGCGATGTCGCTCTTCTTCAGCGGGAAGCTGAAGGTGACCGGCGACCCCGTGCTGGCGACGAAGCTGTCGAAGCTCCTGCAGATGGCCGGTTGATCGCGCAGCCGCCCACGCCGTCGGCGCGCGCGGTGTGGTTCTGGGGCGGCGCGCTGGTCGCGCTGGCGACGCTGGTGCGCCTCGTCTGGGTGCTGGCGGTTCCGACGGTCCCGGTCAGCGACTTCGCGATGTACCGCGAGTCGGCGAACTATCTGTCCGAGTTTCGTCACCTCGATCCTGGCTTCATCTACATGCCGGGGTTCGTCGCGCTGCTGGCCCTCGTGAAGGACGCGGGCGGGGATCTGCTGGCGCAGAAGCTGCTGGGCGTTCTGTTCGGCGGGATCGGTGCCGCCGGCGTCTTCGGGCTGACGTGGGCGTTGCTGGACCGCGACGCGGACGCGCCGCACCGCCGCCCGTGCCCGCACGCCTCGATCGCGACGGCGATCTACGCGCTGTGGCCGGCCGGCACGGCGATGGCCTCGGTCGTGGGCACCGACGTTCCGGCGGCCGCGCTGGTCGTGGCGGCGCTGGCGCTGCTGGTGGTGCTCGCGCCGCGCCGCCCCTGGACGGCGGCCGTGATCTTCGGCGTCACGATGGGGCTGGCGGCCTGGATCCGCGCGGTGGCCCTGCCGCTGACCGCGCTGTCGGCGGGCGTGTGGCTGGCGCGGCGCGAGCGTCCGGGACGCGCGCTGCTGCTGACGGGCGCCTCGGTCCTCGCGACGCTGGTCGTGCTGGCGCCGTGGGGCGCGCGCCATCTGCGCGAGAGCGGCGCGCTCTATTTCACCGACGACCACGGCGGGGTGACCGCGCTCATCGGCGCGAACCCCAACTCGGAAGGGACGTACACGCGCGCGCTGAACCGCATGTTCAACGACGTCACCGGCCGCAGCGTGCTGGCCGAGCCACATCACGAGACCGACCAGATCGCCTACGGCATCGTGCGTGAATGGTGGCGCTACGAGCCCGGGTACGCGCTGGGCCTGGCGGTCACGAAAGCCGAGCGCCTGTTCGATCCCGAAGACCGGCTGTTCTACTGGCCGATGTTCCGTCCCGGCGTGCTGGTCGGCGCGGCGGCCGCGCGCGTGGCGGCGCATCACGATGCGCTGGCCGCCCTGGGCCACGGCTTCGGGCTGGCCGTGCTGGCGCTGGCTCTGTTCGGCATGGCGACGGCGGCCGTTCAGCGGCGCTGGGGGTTGCTGGCGTTGCTGCCGTTCCAGCTGTCACTGACCGCGACGTACACGATCTTCTTCGCCGAGCCGCGCTACCGGTTGCCGATCGAGATGCTGGCCTTTCCGTTCGTCGCGCTGGCGCTGGCGCAGCTGGCCCGCGTCGGCGTGGCGGCCGCGCGTCGCGCGTCGGGCGACGTCGCGCGCGCCCGCCCCACGCTGCTTGCCGGGGCGGCCACCGTGCTGGTGTGGTGG
>CAZJMY010000401.1:0-3271 GCA_964546845.1 uncultured Myxococcales bacterium
GCCCGACGGCAAGGTCATGCACGCCGAGATCAAGATCGGCGACTCCGTCATCATGATCGCGGACGCCGTCATGAACCCGCCGACGAAGTCGTCGCTGCACCTGTACGTGAACGACGTCGACGCCGCCTGGAAGCAGGCCACCGCCGCCGGCTGTCAGGTCGAGATGCCGCTGGCGGATCAGATGTGGGGCGACCGCTGGGGCATGCTCTCGGACAGGTGGGGCAACCGCTGGGGCCTGGCGACCCACAAGGAAGACGTCGCGCGCGACGAGATGAAGCGGCGCATGGACGAGATGTTCAAGAACATGCCCAAGCCCTAGCGGCGAAAGTCGCCGCCGCACCCGACGGCGGCCGCGTGCATCCAAGCGAGCACTCGGAGGAGACTGACGTGCCGGTTTCTGTCGTTCAAAGCGCGAACATCCCGATCAAGCTGTGGGCGCCCGTCCACGAGGTCGAGAGCTCCGCGCTGGAACAGCTGAAGCGGACGGCGTCGCTCCCCTGGGTGTTCCACCACGTGGCCGCCATGCCGGACGTGCACTTCGGCAAGGGGGCCACGGTCGGCTCCGTCGTCGCCATGCGCGGCGCGGTCTCGCCGGCGGCGGTCGGCGTCGACATC
This sequence comes from uncultured Myxococcales bacterium, assembly GCA_964546845.1. Taxonomy (GTDB): domain Bacteria; phylum Myxococcota_A; class Polyangia; order Fen-1088; family Fen-1088; genus JADGRB01. The sequence goes on from CAZJMY010000401.1 coordinate 616, forward strand.
GGGTGCGGGATGGGCGCCATCCGCACGTCGGTGCGGGCCGACGAGCTGCCCGACGCGTTGAACCGGCTGCGCGGCGCGATCGAGGCCGCCATCCCCGTTGGGTTCAACGCGCACGACGAGCCCGCCTTCAAACACGGCATGCCCGAGGACGTCGCGCGCGACGGCGCCCAGCTGTTCGCGGCGTTCCGCGCCCTCACGCCCAAGGTGCAGGATCGCCTGGGCACGGCCAGGCGGCAGGTCGGGACGCTGGGCGGCGGCAACCACTTCATCGAGGTGTGCCGCGGCAGCGACGCGCGCGTCTGGCTGATGCTGCATTCGGGGTCGCGCAACATCGGCAAGGAGCTGGCCGAGGTCCACATCGCCGTCGCCAAGCAGCTGGCCCACAACGCCGACCTGCCCGACCGCGACCTGGCGGTCTTCCTGGCGGGCACGCCGGAGATGGCGGCCTATCGCCACGATCTGTTCTGGGCGCAGCGGTACGCGTTCCTGAACCGGCGTGTGATGTTCCAGCTGCTGTGCGACGTGTTCACGCGCTTCATCGAGCCGCACGTCGCGCGGCCGGTCGCCACCGAGGCGCCGATCTTGTGCCACCACAACTACGTCGCCGAGGAGACCCACTTCGGCGAGGAGGTGATCGTCACGCGCAAGGGCGCCATCCGCGCTGGCGCCGGCGAGCTGGGGATCATCCCGGGATCGATGGGGACGCAGAGCTACGTCGTGCGCGGCCTGGGCAACGCCGAGTCGTTCCAGAGCGCGTCGCACGGCGCCGGCCGGCGCCTCTCGCGCGGCGCCGCCAAGCGCGCCTACACGGTGAAGGACCTGGCCGAACAGACGGCGGGCGTCTGCTGCCGGAAGGACGCCGGGGTCCTCGACGAGATTCCGGCCGCCTACAAGCCGATCGAGCAGGTGATGAAGAATCAGGCCGACCTGGTCGAAGTGCTCGTCGAGCTGAAACAGGTCCTCTGCGTCAAGGGGTGAGCGCCGAAGTGCCCGCGTGGACGGAGATGGGCTTTGCCCCGCGGAGTCGTCGCGGGAGGGTCCGGGAACCCTTTCGGGGTTCCCGGCCGATCGCTTGACCGGCGCCAGGGCGCGGCTAAGTTCGCGGCATGCGCTACGTCAAGCTCGGTCGCACCGGTCTGAAGGTGAGTCGGTTCTGTCTGGGGACGATGAACTTCGGTCCCGAGACCACCGAAGCCGACGCGTTCGCGATCATGGATCGCGCGCTGGAGCTGGGGATCAACTTCTTCGACACGGCCAACGTCTACGGCTGGAAGAAGGGCGAGGGCGTGACCGAGCAGATCCTCGGCCGCTGGTTCGCGCAGGGGGGCGGGCGGCGCGAGAAGGTCGTGCTGGCCACCAAGGTCTACGGCGAGATGGGCGACTGGCCGAACGAGAGCCGGCTGTCGGCGCGGCACATCCGCGCGGCCTGCGAGGGGAGCCTGCGCCGCCTCAAGACCGACCACATCGACCTCTATCAGATGCACCACGTCGATCGCGACACGCCCTGGGAGGAGATCTGGCAGGCGATGGAGCTGCTGGTCCAGCAGGGCAAGGTCATCTACGTCGGGTCGTCGAACTTCGCCGGGTGGCACATCGCGCGCGCCAACGAGGCCGCCGCGCGCCGCAACTTCCTGGGCCTGGTCTCCGAGCAGAGCAAATACAGCCTGGTCGAACGGACGATCGAGCTGGAGGTCCTGCCGGCCTGCGCCGCCTACGGCATGGGGGTCATCCCCTACAGCCCGCTGGCCAGCGGCGCGCTGGCGGGGTCGGGGCGCCGCGCCGGGAGCGGCGGCCGCCGCGAGGGGCAGTGGGGGCAGGCGGAGCTGGCCCGCCACCGCCCCAAGCTGGAAGCCTACGAACGCTTTTGCCGCGAGCTGGGTGAGGAGCCGGCCGACGTCGCGCTGGCCTGGCTGCTGGCCAACCCGGTCGTGACCGGCCCCATCATCGGTCCGCGCACGCGCGAGCAGCTGGACGGCGGGCTGCGCGCGCTGGACATCCAGCTCGACGCCAAGCTGCTCGCCAAGCTGGACGAGATCTTCCCGGGCCCCGGCAAGCCCGCCCCCGAAGCCTACGCCTGGTGAACCGCGGGAGGCATGCCGCGCGAGACTACTTCTTGCACTCGTCTTTGCCGACGGGCATCCAGCCCTTGCCCATGTCGATCTCGGCGCTGTGGCCGCCGGTCTTGTCCTTGTGCCACAGCGTCTCGCGAATCTTCACCTTGTGGCCCATCATGTAGCCCTCGCCGGTGGTGGTGACGGTGTCCGCCTCCGCCTTGCCGGACTCCAGCGTCGAGCCGCCCATGCTGTCGACGGACGTGAACGTGAGGTGCCCCGAGCCCGGGTCGTAGCCGACCCAGAACTGCACGGCCAGCGGCGGGACGTCCTTCTGCTTGGCAAGCTGGTAGTCGCCCTTCCAGAAGAACCCGCCCATGTCCTTCTTGAACTTGGCGGTTCCCTTGGCCTTGATCTCGGCTGGCCCCATCGTGCCGGCCGGGAAGGTCGCCTCGCACTTCCACGTCCCTTCGAACGGCTTCATGAACGCCTCCAGCTCCTTGGACGGCGTCGGCGGTCCGGGCGGCGGCATCGGGGCGGCGGTGGGCGCCGGCGCGGCGGGCGCGGCGGCGGCACCAGGTTTCGGCGCCTCGGCGCGCGCGGCG
>CAZJMY010000402.1:0-3820 GCA_964546845.1 uncultured Myxococcales bacterium
GGCGGCGTCGGCGGGCGCGCGGGCGGTCCCGGCACCGGTGGCACGGCGACCGGCGGGCGCGCCGGGACGCCCACGGGCATCAGCGCCTGCTTCGAATACGACCACAACAACGTCGGCAACTGCGCCGCCTCGACCTGCACGAACGACTACGCCATCTACGGCGCGGCGTTCTCGCCGAAGAACGCCGGGCTGGCCGTGACCAGCGGCGCCGACGGGCGCACCAAGGTGTGGAACGTCAACGTGACCGCCGGAACTCTCGTGCCCGAAGGGCACGTGCTGACGGGGTCCGGAAACGGCGTGCTCGCGTTCTCTCCCGACGGGACGATGCTGGCCGTCGGGCAGGTCGGCAGCATCAACGTCTTCAGCGTCAGCAGCTGGACGGTGGTCCACACGCTGGCGGTCATGAGCACCAACAGCGTTTACGGCGTGGCGTTCTCGCCGGACGGCAGCCAGGTCATCTCGATCGACAACGACAGCTCGACGGAGACCGGGCACCTGAACGTCCACGCGGTCACGAGCCCCACGGCGCTTCAGAGCGTCGCCGTGACCAAGCCCTGGGCGCTGGGTGTATCGCCCGTCGCGGTCGGCGGAAACCTCCCGATCGCGGTCACGACCACGGCGGGCACCGCCCTGATCTTCAGCCTCACGCCGACCGGACTCGCGGGGCCGACCGTCGTGAACGTCACCTCGGACTCGTCGACGGCCGAGATGGCGCAGTTCTCACCCGACGGTTCGTTCATGGCGGCCGGCGGCGACGACGGCTTCGTTCAGTTCTGGCCGGCGCCTTACACCGGCGCTCCGCAAGCGACCCACATCAGCATCTCGACGGTGACGAACGGGACCAGCGAGGACGTCGACGCGGTGGCGTTCTCGCCCGACGGAAGCGAGCTGGCCGTGGGCGCCGGGTTCTACGGCAGCGTCACCACGTTCGCGACGGCCACCCGCACGCAGGTCGGCGTCGAGCAGGACACGTCGGGCGTGTACGACGTGACGGCGCTCTCGTACTCGCCCGACGGCCGGCTGATCATCGGCGGCGAATCGAACTGCGGCTGCGTCTTTCTCTGCAAGCACTGACGCGGCGCAGCCGGCAGCCCCGGCGCGGCGCGGGATTTTGTAAGCAGTGCTTCAAAAAGAGGTGGCTGTACCGTTTTGTGTGTTTCCTCGCGGAGCGGCGGGTCTATATTTTCTTGACGCATGGGGGGCATTCTGGTTCGTGCCAAATGCGCGTTGGGCGCTGCCGCCCTGGTCGCCGCCACGTCGGGCGTCGCGTCCGCGCACCCGTGGCCGGCGCGCGCGCCCAGCGTCGAGCCGACCCCGGCGCACCAGCTTCGCAACCCGGCCACCTGGCCCGCCGAGCCGCAGGTCGCGGCGCCGATCGACCCGGCGAAGTTCGGGATCGCGTACGCGCACCTGTGCGGGGTCGAGCCGACCTCCACGAAGGGGGCGCTGGCCCTGCAGGTCCTGACGGCCGCCCAGGTCGCCAACAGCGATCCGTTCACGCTGGCGGCGCTCGGCTACTACCGCTCGAAGTGTGACCCGGACTTTCACAAGGACGGGCGCTACGGGTTGCTCGGCATCGAGCCGTCCATGTACCGCGTGCCGGGCGCGCCCGAGCCGCCGGTCGACCGCGGCCGGCTCACCTCCCGCGTCCTGATGGAGCCGGGCGCCAACCTCGCCGCCGGCGCCGCGCTGCTGGAGATGTGGAACGCCCGCCACAAGGAGCTGGACGAATCGTTCGGCGGCATGGCCCACCGCACGGGCGTGTCGCACTTCATCTGGGGCGACGAGGTCCGCTCCAGCGGGCAAGAGGACCTGGTCCTGACCGCGCGCCGCCGGATGATCGCCGCCTATCTCGGGACGCCCGACGCGACCCGCGAGGCGGCCATCGGCCTGACCGTCGTGTCGCCGCTGGAGGCGCCGCCGCGCGTGGCCACCAGCGGCCCCGGCGACGACCGCGACGGCGGCGCCCGCAAACACCGGGGCCTGGACATCGCGGGCACCATCGGCGAGCCGGTGCGGGCCGTGGCCGACGGTACGGTGATCTTCGCCGGCGTCAACATGCCGGGCCACGCGCGCAAGGGGCCCATCCCGCCCGACAAGGTCGCCCGCTACGCCCACCGGCGCCTGGGGGTCGGCGGCATCTACCTCTGCATCGAGCACAGGCCCGAGCCCAACCGGATCGTCACCTGTTACATGCACCTGTCGTCCTACGTCGTCGCCGACAAGGACACCGTGAAGGCCGGGCAGACCATCGGCTACGTGGGCCGGACGGGGGTCAAGGTCTCGCCGGCTCACCTGCACTTCGAGGTGCGCGTCGCCGACCGCTTCACGAATCCCGTCCGCACGCTGGGCGAGCTCGTCATCCCGCCCCAGGCCACGCTGACCCACCAGTACGTGGTCAAGGCCCGCCGCGCGAAGCTGCGCAAGCTCCGCGCCTGATCATCAACGAACGAGCGGGAGGTTCGGAAGCCTGTTAGGGTTCCGGGCTCGACAAGATGATCCGCAAGAATGATGCGCTCGAGTACCACCGGGCGGGGCGGCCGGGGAAGCTGGAGGTCGTTCCGACCAAGCCGCTGGTCACCCAGCGCGACCTGTCGCTCGCCTATTCGCCCGGCGTCGCCGAGCCGTGCCTGGAGATCGCCGAGAACCCCGAGGCGGCCTGGGAGTACACGGCCCGCGGCAACCTGGTGGCGGTCGTCAGCAACGGCACCGCCGTGCTGGGCCTCGGCAACATCGGGCCGCTGGCCAGCAAGCCGGTCATGGAGGGCAAGGCCTGCCTCTTCAAGAAGTTCGCCGACATCGACGTCTACGACATCGAGGTCGACGCGCGCGAGCCGGCCCGGTTCATCGACACGGTCGCCGCGCTGGAACCGACGTTCGGCGGCATCAACCTCGAGGATCTGAAGGCCCCCGAGTGCTTCGAGATCGAGGCCGGCCTGCGCGCGCGCATGGCGATCCCGGTCTTCCACGACGACCAGCACGGCACGGCCATCATCTCGGGCGCGGCGCTGCTGAACGGCGCCGAGATCTCCGGCAAGAAGCTGAAGGACATGAAGGTCGTCGTCTCGGGCGCCGGCGCCTCGGCGATCGCCTGCGCGACCTTCTACGTCGAGCTGGGCGTGGCGGTCGAGAACATCACGATGGTCGACTCGGTGGGCGTCATCTACGAAGGCCGCACCGAGGGGATGAACCAGTGGAAGGCGCGGTTCGCGCGCAAGGACAACGGCGCCCGGACCCGCGCCGACGCGCTGAAGGGCGCCGACCTCTTCCTGGGGCTGTCGAAGGCGGGGCTCTGCACCGCCGACATGCTGAAGACCATGGCGCCGAAGCCGCTGGTGTTCGCGCTGGCCAACCCCGACCCGGAGATCGGGTACGAGGAGGCCAAGGCGGCGCGTCCCGACGCGATCGTCGCCACGGGGCGCAGCGACTTCCCGAACCAGGTCAACAACGTGCTCGGCTTCCCCTACGTGTTCCGGGGGGCGCTGGACGTGCGGGCCAAGGAGATCAACGAGGCGATGAAGATCGCCGCTGCCCGCGCGCTGGCCGCGCTGGCGCACGAGCCGGTGCCGGACTCGGTGGCGGACGCCTACGGCGTGCGCGCGTTCCGGTTCGGGCCCGACTACATCATCCCCAAGCCGTTCGACACGCGCGTCCTGTGGTGGTGCGCGCCGGCGGTGGCCGAGGCGGCGATGAAGTCGGGCGCGGCGCGGCTGTCGCTGGACCTGGACGAGTACCGGGAGCGGCTGCAGCGGCGCATCGGCGGCGTGCAGCACACGATCATGCGGCAGATCGTGCAGCGCGCGAAGAGCGCGCCCAAGCG
>CAZJMY010000403.1:0-1352 GCA_964546845.1 uncultured Myxococcales bacterium
TCTGCCACCACACCCGTGGCGTCGCCGCCGGCGCCGGCCCGCTTCCGCGCCTCGGCGACGGCGGCGTCCAGCGCATCGCGCCCGCGCGCGCAGAGGACCACCCGGCACCCCTCGGCCGCCAGCTCCAGCGCGATGGCGCGCCCGATGCCGCGGCTGGCGCCGGTGACCAGGGCGACCTTGCCCGAAAGCCCCAGGTCCATCGGCGCCGTCAGCGGGCGGCGGCGGACAGCGTCGCGCCCACGATCTGCCGCGCCTCTTCCAGGATGGCCTGCAGGTGCGCCTCGCTCTTCAGGCTCTCCGCGTAGATCTTGTAAACGTCCTCGGTGCCGGACGGGCGCGCCGCGAACCAGCCGCTGGCCGCCGCCACCTTGAGCCCGCCGATGGGCGCGTCGTTGCCGGGCGCGCGGGTCAGCTTGGCGACGATCGGCTCGCCCGCCAGCGTCGACGCTTTGACCGCCTCGGGCGCCAGCTTCTTCAGGGCGGTCTTCTCGGCGGGCGTGGCGGGCGCGTCGACGCGCGTGTAGTAGGGGGTCCCGAACCGGGCGGCCAGCTCCTGAAAGTGCTGGCCGGGGTCCTTGCCGGTGACCGCCGTGATCTCGGCGGCCAGCAGGTCCAGGATCAGGCCGTCCTTGTCGGTCGTGAACGCGCGGCCGTCGTGGCGCAGGAAGCTGCCGCCTGCGCTCTCCTCGCCGCCGAACCCGAGGCTGCCGTCGAGCAGGCCGGGCACGAACCACTTGAAGCCGACGGGCACCTCGTGAAGCCGCCGCCCCAGCGCGCCGACCACCTTGTCGATCAGCGTGCTGGAGACCAGCGTCTTGCCGACGGCGGCGTTCGCGTGCCAGGCAGGACGGTGGGCGAACAGGTACGAGATCGCGACCGCCAGGTAGTGATTGGGGTTCATCAGGCCGGCGGGGGTGACGATGCCGTGCCGGTCGGCGTCGGTGTCGTTTCCGAAAGCCACCGCGTAGCGGTCCTTCATCCGCAGGAGGTTCGCCATCGCGTACGGGCTGGAGCAGTCCATGCGGATCTTGCCGTCGTGGTCCAGCGGCATGAACGCGAACCGCGGGTCGACGGTCTGGTTGACGACGGTCAGGTCCAGGCCGAAGCGCTCGGCGATGCGCGACCAGTACTGCACGCTGGCGCCGCCCATCGGATCGACGCCCAGCTTCAGCCCGGACTTGGCGATGGCGGGAAGGTCGATCACCTCGGGGAGGTCGTCCAGGTAGGCGAGCAGGAAGTCGTGCTCGCGCACGTTGATCGAGCGCCGCGCCGTCTGGTAGGGCAGCCGCTTGACGCCGGTCAGCTCGCCGCGCGCGCCGGCCTGCCGCAGCAGCTCGTTGGCGCGGGCCTGC
>CAZJMY010000404.1:0-1036 GCA_964546845.1 uncultured Myxococcales bacterium
CAGCCCGCGGGTCTACCGGCTGGACGTGAGCCAGGCGCCGCTGTGCCGGTGCGTGGTGGCGCGCGACGGCGCGCGCTGGCTGCTGATGCTGCTGGTGCACCACCTGGCCGTCGACCACGCCACCCTGGAGCTGCTGGTCGAGGAGACCGAGCTGATCCGGCGCGGGGCTGGAGACCAGCTGGCCGCTGCGGTCCCGTTCCGGACGCACGTCGCGCAGGCTCGGCTCGGTGTAGGCCGCGAGGCCCACGAACGCTTCTTCGAAAAGCTGCTCGGGAAGATTCATGAGCCGACCATCCCGTTCGGACTCGTGGAGACACGCGGCGACGGCACGGAGATCGAAGAAGCGCAGGTCGAGCTCGACAACGGGCTGGCGCTGCGGCTGCGGGAGCGGGCGCGAGACCAAGGCGTGAGCGCCGCGACCCTCATGCACGTGGCGTGGGGGATGGTGCTGGCCCGCGCGTCCGGCTCCAGCAACCCGGTGTTCGGGACGGTCCTGTTCGGACGCATGCAGGCCGAAGAGCGCGCGGCGGGAATGTTGATGAATACCCTGCCGATGGTCGTCGAGGCCGGCCGTCGAGGCGTGGCGTCCACCGCCCGGGCGACGCACGCGACGCTGGCAGAGCTGCTGGGCCACGAGCATGCCTCGCTGGCGCTCGCCCAGCGGGCCAGCAGGGTGCCGGCCGGCGTGCCGCTGTTCACGGCGCTGCTGAATTACCGGCACACGGCAGGCACCACCGCGCCGGAGTCGGAACAGCTCTTCGAGGAGGTTTGGAGCGAGGAGCGGACGAACTATCCGGTGACGCTCTCGGTGGACGACCTCGGCGTCGGATACAAGTTGACGGCCCAGGTGAGCCGGCCGGTGTCACCGCGCCGCGTGTGCGCGATGGTGGTCCGCGCGCTGGAGGGTTTGGTGGAGGCGCTGGAGGGGGCGCCGGAGACGGCGGTGAGCGCGATCGAGGTGCTGCCTGCGGAGGAGCGGGAGCAAGTGCTCGAGGTGTGGAACGCGACGGCGGCGGCGTATCCGGAGGACGCGTGC
>CAZJMY010000405.1:0-9492 GCA_964546845.1 uncultured Myxococcales bacterium
CATCACTGCCGCCGAAACTGCTCTTGCTGCTCGAGTGGCTTCGCTTCAGGCTCATCCGCGTCTCCTGTCCAGGCCGGGCTGCGTCGATCGGCTGGCGTTTATAACCTAAAACCCGATTTGAAGGGCGGCACGAACCTGTTCAGCGGTCGGGGCCGTCTGCCCGTCGCTGGTGAGGTGGTTGAATTCGACCTGAGCCTTGACTCGGTGGCCGTGGATGTAGGCGGAAACGGCGCCGCTCTGTTCGTTCTGGTACGTGCCGGCCTGCGCGTGCTGCAGGGCCGTGGCGCCGTACATGGGCAGGTCCGTGTGGCTGACCCGGGCGGAGACCTGCAGCCGGTGAGGCAGGATGAACGCACTGGCCTCGACGTAGCCGCCCCAGTACTTGCGCGAGCCCGACGGGACGGCGGCGCCCGCGTCCTCGAGGCGGCCGAACCATTCGGCCTGCAGGGCCGCCCCGCGCCACAGCGCGCGCAGCTCGACGGCCCCCTGCCAGATGCCGACGTTGTCGACGCGGCCGTTTCCGTCGACGTCGATCGAGGCGTTGGGGTCGCGCGCCCGGATGTCGGTCACCGCCAGGTTGTAGTAACCCGAGGCGCCGATCGACAGGCGCGGCCGGCGGTGATCCTCGATGTCCCCCTCGGTGACGGGCATCGGCCCGAAAGGGGTCGCCACGATGCGCGCCGCATAGGCCAGGTCGAAGTTGTCGTTCGGCTGGTTGGGTCCCGACCCGTTGAGGAGGCCGGCCCAGACGGTGAGCCGCCCCGGCAGCACGCGCCCCACGGCCATCAGGCCCAGGTCGCGGTTCAGCGAGAACGCCGCGGTCGCCGAGGCGAGGTCGACGAACTCGAGGTCGGCGCGCCAGTATTGCCGCTGCAGGCCGTAGGGGACCTTGAACTGACCCAGCTCGATCGCCACCGTCCGGTGCGGCCGCCAGGTCACGTAGGCGTCCTTCAGCGGCTGCGCCTGCGCGGCGTCCACCTGCAGGCGGTACTGGAAGAAGGGGCCGCCCACGTGACCTTCCAGGATGACCTCTGCCCGCCCCAGCGAGAAGCTGGACGTGTTGGGCGCTGCCGCGTCCATCGCGCCGCGGCTGGCGATCTGACCGGTGTAGATCCCCTGGATGCGCAGCAGCGGGCGCAGGTAGAAGCCGTTGTCGGGCGAGCGGATCTCGAAGCCGTCGTCCTTGAACCGGACGACCGACGTTTCGGGCGCCGGCGCGTCGCGGCTGGCGGCCGCCTGGCGTTCGGCCTCGGCCTGGCGCGCGTCCAGCTGGTCCAGCCGGCGGCGGACGTCGTCATAACCGGCCTGCTGGCGCTCGAGCGCCTGCAGCTGCCGCCGCAGCTCGATGACCTGGGCTTCGGCCTCCTGCGCCTCGCGCTGGGCGGCGGCGGCCTGCGTCTCGGCGGGCGAGGGCGCAGCCTGCGTCTCGCCGGCCGTCGCCGCCGGGTGATCCTCGGCCCGCGCCCGCGGCGCCGCCAGCGTCACGACGAGCAGCAGGGCCAGCGCCGGGACGGAGAGCCTGCTCAACGCCGCTTGCGCCGTTTGCTGGAGGCGGGGCGCTCGCGCTCCGCCGGTTCGTCGGTCGGCCCACCCGCCGGCGCCAACGTGGGGACCTCCCAGAGGCGCAGGCTGTTCGGGTCGCGACGGTAGCGACGGATCAGCCCGATCAGAAGCGCGATCCCCAGCACGACCGACACGATGCCGATGAACTGCGACGTCGACAGCGGTCCGACGTTGCCGCGCTGGTCGTCGTCGCGGACGATCTCGATCAGCGGGCGCATGATGCCGTACCCCAGCACCCAGGCCAGGAACACCTGCCCTGAAAACCGGCGGTGGTGGCGCAGCCAGACCATGAGCCCGAACAGCGCCAGACCCACCAGCGATTCGTAGACCTGGGTCGGGTGGATCGGGTAGGACCAGGCCGCGCCCTGCGACAGTCCCAGGTCGTGAACGTGGTGCTGCCAGGCCGGGCTCCCCTGCGGGGCCAGCGGGTTCGGCCCGGGGAACCGGATGGCCCAGGGCAGGCTGGTGCGCCCGCCGTAGTCGCAGCCGAACAGCAGGCAGCCGACGCGGGTGATGGCCGTCCCCAGGACGACCGACGGCGCCGACACGTCGGCCCACTTGAGCAGCGGGATGCCGCGCTTGTGGCAGCCGTACCAGCTGGCCAGGAAGCCGCCGATCATCCCGCCGTAGGCCACCAGGCCGCCGCGGTTGACCGCCAGCATCCCCCAGATGCTGTCGAACTCGCCCAGGTTGGTGAGCACGTAGAGGACGCGCGAGCCGATGATCGACCAGACGGCCGTCCACATGTAGATGGTGCCCGCGGCCTGCTGATCGATGAGGTCCTGCTTGGCGAACCGCATCGCGAGGAACCAGCCGACCACCAGCGAGGTCCCCAGCATCACCCCGTACGAATAGATGGGGACCGGCGTCCAGGGCATCGCGAACCCGGCCGCGCTGGGGGTCCAGGATCCCGACTTCATTCCGATCAGGAGCTCGGCCCCGACCAGCGCGTAGAGCGGCGTCGACGAGAACTGATGCGACGGGTCGCGGCGCCGCAGCAGCAGCTCGCGCACGAACGTCCCGGCCGCCACGAGCAGCGCGACCACGAACAGCAGCTTGGACGGGATCTGGACCAGGATGGGGCGCATGGGGGGCGAACCGCCTTTGGGTCAGTAGATATTCCGGCGGCCGGGCGCCGTCAAACGCCTCAGCCGCTGGGGCGGCCGCCACCCGCGCGGGGTTGCGTCAATCGAGGCAGCCGACGCGCTTCGTGTCGAGCACGATGTCGTCGTAGTAGACGTCGAAGTCGTACATGACCGGGTGCCAGGCGTAGTAGCCGAACCCGAACGCCGCGAACCCGCCGACGAGTCCGCTGGTCGCGTTGTTGAACGTGAACGTGTTCTGCGCGAACGCCTGCGTGCCGTCGACGTACACGGCCGCGCGATCGGGCGCGTCGTTGAACTCCCATTCCAGGCAGAACCACTTGCCGACGGGGACCTTGCCGCCAGAGTGGTAGTCCTCGCCGGTCGCGGACGACGCCAGGTCGACGTAGGTGAGCTGCCAGACCAGCGGCGCGGCGCTCGCCACCTCCAGGTACTTCAGCTTGGGGAAGCCCGTCGTGCCGGCGAACAGGTACTCCGTGTGGTTGGTGGGCGGCATCGGCGTCACCATGAAGGAGGCGCGTCCGAAGTGGTGCCCCTTCAGCGCGGCCGGCGCGTTCCTGGTGATGATGAAGTCGTAGCTGACGACGTTCGGCCTGGCGTGGAAGTGGGCCGCGTACTTGCCGTGAGCGACCAGCGCGGACTGACTCACGACGTCCGGCGCCGCCTGCGTGCCGTCCACCTTCACGTCCCAGATCGCGGGGTCGATGATCCCCTTCTCGAAGTCCTCGCAGAAAAGGCCCGCGCAGCCGCCGTCCGGCGCGGTCCGCGCGTCGCCGGCGCCGCCGTCGGTGACGCGACCGCCGGTGCCGGTCGTCTTGCCGCCGGCCCCAGCGCCTCCGCTGCTGGAAGCGGAGCCCGCCGCGCCGCCGCTGCCAGGGACGCCGCCTTCGCCAGGTGAACCGCTGGTCCCGCCCGCGCCGCCCGTCCCGTTCGGCCGGCCGCCCGCATCGCCGCCGCTCGGTCCCGCGCCGCCGTTGAAGCCGCCCGTGGGCGTGGCCCCGCCCCCGCCGCCGCCCGTTCCGGAGCCGCCGCCGGCGGAGCCGCGCGACGCGCAGCCCGCCAGCGCCAGGGCGGCGACCAGCGCTCTCGCGGCCTGTGTGGGGACCTTCGGCACGCCGGCTAGGCCAGCATCTGCGAGATGATCCCCGACTGCCCGCCCATGCTCGTCGTGACGCCGACCGCCTTCGCCAGCGTGTTGAGCATGACCGCCGTCGTGACCGACCCCACGTCGATGTACTGCCCCTTCTTCAGAAAGCCGCTGGCCGTGCCGGCCATCAGGAACGGCAGCGGCTTGAAGCCGTGGTCCGGGCCCGTCGACAGCTGGTTGGTGTTGACCGCGACCCCTTGATCCAGCAGCGGTCCCGTCGCCGTCGACACCGCCGACAGCTGGTCCAGGAAGTACTTGAAGTGGTTGATCTGGATCCGGTCGATGCTCTGACACAGCGTGTACGAATTGGGCAGCGTGCGGTGCGACGCCGTGTGGAACTGAACGCTGGTGCCGTTGATGTCGTAGACGTGGTCGTCCTCGCGGTCGCCGACCTGCAGTACGGCGACGCGCGTGTACCCGGACGAGAGCGCGAACACCATCAGGTCCATGTGCAGCGTCTGGATGACCTCGTGGTTCTCGGTCGCGTACGGCGCCGGGTCCACCGCCGTCATCTGCGAGATCTTCGCCGGCGGCAGCGTGACGTTGCTGATCTTGATCTCGATGTCGCGGATCGTCGCCAGGTGCTGATCGAGGCGCATCTGGTCGTCGGAGCTCAGCTCGGGCCGCGCGCGCAGCGCCGAGATCTCCGCACGCAGCAGATCGTTCACGCTCTTCGTGCGCAACGCGACGGGATCCGACGCGCTGGTCGACGTCGTCCCCAGCGTCCCCGTCATGCGCTGGTACGCCTTCAGCGGCGAATCGATCCCCGGCCGCTGCTGCCCGCCCGAGATATACGAGATGTAGGACGGGATGTTGAACCCCGAGCCCCCTGCCGAGTACATGCCCGCGTGCAGGAACAGCGGGTCGACCCCGGCCGGGTTGATGGCCTTGGCGATCACCGTGTCGACCGACGCGCTGGACGACGTGGCCTGGCTACCGGTGCCGTTGATCTTGGCGGTGCCCGTCAGGATCTGCGCGCAGGCAGAGGCGTGGTTGCACCCCGTGTTGGCCAGCGGGTGGCCCACGCCTTTGACCAGCAGCAGGCGGTCGGCGTAATCGGAAAGCTCGCCGGTGGCGCGCGCGGGCTTGTCGGCCAGCATCGCGGCGCTGGTCAGCGCGCCGGCCTTCGTCGGCCACCAGGCCTCGGCCTCGCCGCTCTTGGCCTGGACCACGCCGTTGGCGCTGCAGATGATTCCGAGGAAGGGTGGGGTGGCGGCGCGGGCGCGCTTCGGCACGAAGGCGTCGAGGATCGGCAGACCCAGCGTGACGCCGCCGGCGCCGATCAGGAATTGCCGCCGCCCGAATCGCAGGCCACGGTCCTCGTGATTGGACTTCATCAGGGGCCCTCCACGCGGGTCACGAACGCATCGTTGGTCACGAGCGCGATCACCAGGTCCGAGCTCGAGATGTTCTGGTTCAGCGAGCTCTGCGCCGCAGCCGCTGCGGCCGCCAGGTCGCCGGCACGCGGGACGCGCGCGTAGAGGTCGGCCGCCCAGCTGGTCGCGTAGCACGCGTGCAGCTGCTGGCTCTCGGCCAGCGCCTTGCTGAAGTCGACCTGGTTGGTGAACGACTTCGTCCCCTCCGTGAACGGGTACGTGCCCGACGCGTCGATCGGCTGGCCGTTCTCCGTCGTCTGGTAGGCGCCGACGCCGTTGAAGTTCTCGAACGCGAACCCGACCGGGTTGATGTAGACGCCGTGGCAGCCGGCCCCGCAGGTCCCGGGACCGGTGATGCCGTTGACGATCTGACGGTTGGTCTGGTTGGTGCCGGTCACGGGCGGAATCGTCGGCAACACGACGCCCGGCGGCGGCGACATGTCCTTGCAGAGAAGCCGGCGGTTGATGTACACGCCGCGGTGGATCGAATCCTGCGTCGTGCCGTCGTGGCCGTAGTAAGCCAGGAAGCCGAGCCGGGTGAGCACGCCGGGGCGGGTCGCGTCGAGGTTGACCTGCTTCCAGCTGGTCGCCGAGAACGTGCCGGTCAGCCCGTAGAGGCCCGCGACCGTGCTGTTCACGAACGTGACCTGCGACGTGAAGATGTCCCTGAGCGTCCCGTTCTGGCTGAAGATGTACTGCAGGAACTGCTGCGTCTCCGAATCCAGCATCGGGCCGACCGCGCTGGTGAACTTGGGCGCGACCGCCGGGTCCTTCTCCAGCGTGTCGTACTGGCCCAGCCCGAAGAACTGGAAGTAGAAGCGGTCGACGGCGGCCTTGCCCGCGGGCGTGGCGATGAGGCGCTTGGCCTGCGTGGCGATCGCGTCGCTGGTCTTCAGCTGGCCTGCGTCGGCGGCCGCCGACAAGGTCGCGTCCGGCGTCGAGTTGGTCAGCGCGTAAGCCAGGTTGGCGGCGATCTCGTGGTCGGTCAGCCGCGCCTTCCCTTGCGTCGCAGGGCCGCCGAAGCCCGTGCGGTAGAGGAAGTTCGGCGACTGCAGGAACGCCTCCAGCGTGACCCGCACGCCGGCCGCAAAGGTCGAGAGGCCCGTCGTCAGGCTGGGCCCCTGATTGAAGAGGGTCAGATAGGCCTGGACCTCGCTGCTGGTCAGAGGGCGCCGGTAGGCCCGCCGGCCGAACGTCTGGATGAACGCGGTCGCCTTTCCCGTCGCGTCGGTGGGCGCGTTGGCCGGCAGCAGACGGTTGATGGCCGTGGTGTCGGCCGCCACCTGCGCGGCCAGCCTCTGCGCGGCCGCCTGAAGGTCGTCGTGCAGCGGCTGGTTGACGAACAGCGAATCGGCTTCGTTGTCCAGCCGCACCACCGCGTCGGCGGTGGGCAGCGTCAGATTGCCGGGATCGGGGAGCAGCAGGAGGTCGCGGACGCTGTTCGCCCACTGCACCTCGCTGAGGCGGGCGATGGCGGGCGTTCCGACCGGGGCGGCCACGGCGCCCATGTCGCCGCCCGTCCCGGTGGTGCCGGGGGTGGCCCCCGTCCCGGTGGCCGTGCCCGACCCGCCCGACCCCGACCCCGACCCGGACCCGCTGCCCGAGGCGACCGCCATTCCGCCGGCGCCCGAGCCCGACGGCGAGGCGCTACCCGATCCGGACGGCCGGGCGTCGATCTTGCCTACACAGGCCTCCAGCGCGAGCGCGCACGCGGCCCAGGCGCCCAGTTTGACGAATCGCTTCATCGAGGTTCCTTTCGCCGACAGCGGCCCGGACACAGAGATAAGGGGCGGCGAAGGAAAAACCGCTTCGTCGGATCGACGCCGACCTCAATCGGTCGGCCCGCCGGCGAATCAGGGCCAGCGGCGTGCAGACAGCCGGCCAGACCGCGGAGGGGGCGGGCGCCTGGCTACCGGCGGCCGCGGGAGCGGGGCGGCCGGCCGGCGAACCAGGACAGCAACAGCAGGAACCCGCACAGGCCGGCGGCGATGCCGCTGACCCAGGTCCCGGCGCTGTTGCCGCGGCCGTCGAAGATGGTCGCCAGCACGGCCCCGGTGGCGCCCAGCCCGCCCCACAGCAGCTGCTGGCCGGCGTAGTAGACCACGCGCGCGCCGTCGTCCAGGTTGCGGACGCCCACCTGGATCTCGCCGTGCAGAGCCCGCGCCATGAAGCGCTGCAGCTCGCCGGGCAGCGACAGCGCGGAGACCGCCATCTCGCGCGAGGCCTCGATGACGATCTCCGACCACTGCTTCTTCTCGCCCAGCAGGAACCGCTCGAGGTAGGGCTCGATGATCGCCGCCGGGTTCATCTCCGGGTCCAGCGTCGTGCAGACGCCCAGCAGCAGCAGCAGCGTCCGTTCGAGCAGGATCCACTCCTTCGGGATGTGGAAGGCGTCGCGCAGGTCCGCCAGGCTGACGTTGAGGTCGCGCAGGTCCAGCAGGCTGCCCAGCCCGCCTTCCGGCTCGAACTTCAGGTCCTTCAGCGAGAACCCCTCGGCCGACATCTGGACGCGGAGCTTGTCGTGGAAGTACTCCACGACGCGATCGAACACCTCGGGGTCGGCGCGCCGCGAGATGAACCCCATGTCCTTCATCGCGCCGACGATGCGGGTGCTGTCGCGGGTGATGGCCCCCTGGATGAAGGACATCATCCCGCGCCGCATCTGTTCGCTGACGGTCGCCGTCGCGCCGAAGTCCAGGAACACGATGGCGGGCCCGCCGCCCGGGACGGCCGGCCTTTGCACCAGCAGGTTCCCGGGGTGCGGATCCGCGTGGTACACGCCGTCGATGAAGATCTGCTGGCAGTAGGCCTCGACGCAGAGGCGCGCGGCGGCTCGGCGATCGACGTTCAGCGCGTGCAGCTTCTCGAGGTCGGCCACCTTCACGCCTTCCATCCACTCGGTGGTCAGCACGCGCGCCGTCGAGTACGCCGCCATCACGCGCGGGAACCGGACGTGAGGCGCCGTCTCGATGCGCTTGGCGAAGTTGCCCGAGATCTTGTCGATGGCGGCCGCCTCGCGCCGGTAGTCCAGCTCGGCCAGCACCATCTCCCGGATCTCGCGGTAGATGGTGTCGAAGCCGTAGTCGGGCATGAACCAGCGCAGGACCCCGAAGATCCTCTGCAGGGCGTGCAGATCGACCCGCACGATGTCCTCGATGTCGGGGTACTGGACCTTGACCGCCACCGTCTCGCCCGACGGCAGCCGCGCGCGGTGCACCTGCCCGATGGACGCCGAGGCCACCGGCTCCGGCGAGAACTCGGCGAACACCTCGTGCGGCGGGCGGCCGCCGAACTCCTCGCGCAGCCGCGCCTCGATGTCGGCGTAGGGGCGGGGCGGCACCTGGTCCTGCAGGCGCTGCAGCTCCTCGCGGAACGCGTCCGGCAGGACGTTCGCCATGATGCTGATGAGCTGGCCCACCTTGATGAAGAGGCCGCGCAGCTTGAGGATCCCGGCTTCGATGCGGCGCGCGTTCAGCCGGTGCTTCTCCAGCGTCAGGCGCGCGATGGACTCGGGACGGCGGAACCGGCGCGCCACGGCCAGCCCCAGGTAGGACAGCGCGACCTGCGTCGTGACGAGGTACGCGGTGAAGAGACGGGCACGGCCGGACACGGCGCCATCATAGCCGCCGGGGGGATATTTCGCGGTAACCTTGCGGGCATGGGCGACGAGGACAACAAGAAGCCGGGCGCCGCGCCCGAAGACGCGGCGCCCGAGCCCGCCGGCGACGACACCTCCGGCCGCACGGACGACCGGCGCATCTCCGACTTCGTTCGGCGCGCCGTCTCCGCGGGCGTCGGCGCCGCCCGCAGCTCGAAGGACGACATCATGCGGGCCGCCGCCGGCGAGGTGCGCAGCTGGCTCGAGCACCTGAACCTGAACGAGGAAGTCGCGAAGGCCCTGGCGAAGATGGTCATCGAGGTGAAGACCGAGATCCGGTTTCGCCCCGCGGAGGACGGCCGGATGGTCCCCGAGACGACCAACGAAGTGAAGGTCAAGCCGCCGGGCCGCTGAGCGGCCGCGGCCGCGCTGGCCGGACTATCCGCGCCGGCGTCGCCGGATCGAGAGCGCGATCAGGATCAGCCCGGCCGCGGGAGGGAGCCCGCCGCCGGTCACGTCGCACGAGCAGCCGCCCCCGCCGTTGCCGCCAGGTCCACCGGCGTCCGGGACGCCGCCGGTTGCGTCGCCGCCGCCCTGCGCGCCCCCGGTCCCGGTCGCCACGCCGCCGGCGCCCGTGTGACCGCCACCGGTTCCGCCCGTGTGGGTGCCGCCGGTGCCGGCGCCGCCGGTCGTGACGCCGCGGCC
>CAZJMY010000406.1:0-5270 GCA_964546845.1 uncultured Myxococcales bacterium
GCGAGGTTGTTGGTCAGGTGGAAGACCGACTCGGATTTCTGCGCGAAGCCGACGTTCGAGCGCAGGATGGTCGGCAGCAACTTCTTGGCGACCTGGACGGAGCCCTTGGCCCAGCGGAACTGCTGCGCCTTGAACGCCGACATCTCGACGGGCAGCTCGGCGGGCGCGGCGATCTCGGGCAGGTAGACGAACTTCCAGCCGCGCAGCTGCGCCCGGTAGGACAGGTCCATGTCCTCGGTCAGCGTATCGTGCTGCCAGTCGCCGGCGTCGGCGATCGCGGCGCGCCGCCACAGGCCCGCCGTCCCGTTGAAGTTGAAGAAGCGCCCCGACCAGTTGCGGCCGGCGTGCTCCATGATGAAGTGGCCGTCCAGCATCAACGCCTGCACCTCGGTCAGCGCCGAGAAGTCGCGGTTGACGTGCTCCCAGCGGCACTGCACGACGGCGACGCGCGGGTCGGTGAAGTGCTCGATCGACCGTTCCAGGATGTCCGGCAGCGGAAGGAAGTCGGCGTCGAAGATCAGGATGAACTCGCCCTTGGCGGTGCGCAGCCCGTTCTGCAGCGCGCCGGCCTTGAACCCGGTGCGGTCGACCCGGTGGATGTACTCGATCTCCAGCTCGGGGAACTTGCGGGCCAGCTCGGCGATCTTGCGCTTGCAGATGTCCTGGGTCTCGTCGGTGCTGTCGTCCAGCACCTGCACCTGGAAGCGGTCACGCGGGTAGCGAATCGTCGCGACGGCGTCCAGCAACCGCTCGACGACGTACATCTCGTTGAAGAGCGGCAGCTGCACGGTGACGGCCGGCAGGTCCGAGAAGCGGCCGGCCGGGCGCGGGCGGTTGTGACGGTTGCGGTAGTACAGCCAGACCAGCGAGGAGCGGTGGAACCCGTAGAGGGCCAGGATCAGCAGGACGCCCAGATAAGTCCCGAGCACCACACTCGAAATCGACATGTCGGCATGTTAGAGCCGCAAATGTCATCGAATTGTAATTCGTTGTGTTTCTTTGTGCGCCATGTAGGTTTTCCCGGCGCTCCTGAAACACGTCGCCGGCGCGCGTGAAACACACGCACGCCCCCGGTCAGAACAGGTACTGCACGCGGACGCGGAAACTGAACATGTCGTCGTCGTACGGCGACGTGGTCGCCTTGTTCTCGAAGTGCGACTTCGCGTATCCGCCGACGAACTTCACATACAGCTGCTTGTAGAAGAGGTACTGCACCGCCACGTACCACTGCAGGTTGGTCGAGCTCTCGTAGTTCCCTTCGGCGTCCTTGATCAGGTTGTGGAAGGTCGCGTAGTTGAGGCCGCCACCCAGCATCAAGTTGGGCACCACCAGGGGCAACGGGACCAGGTCGACGAAGCCGCCGTAGCTGAGACGGTTCCCGGACTGTCCCTGGTCCGCGCCCTGCGGGCCGGTCGCGTCGATCACGGCGGCGCCGAAGTTCAGCCCCGCCTCGACGTACGGCGCCAGGACCACCTGCACGGAGCCCGCGCCACCGCGGCTCTTGATGGTGTTGGTGCTCGAGGGAGCGGGATCTTCGGCGAACCGGTACTGGTACTCCAGCGCGCCGCGCAGCTTCAGGTAGCCGAGGTCGAAGATGGCGGCCGGGCGGCCGCCGATGACGTTGTTGACGCCGTCGTCGCCGAACTGGGCCAGGATCTCGAGCCGCAGCGGCGCGATCGGGTAGAGGTGCAGCGCCACGTCGCTCACGCGAGACGCGGAGGTGCCGCCCGGCCGGTAGAACAGATACTCGGCGTTGTAGAGCGCGGGCACGCGGCCGTAGCCGTTGGGGCTGCCCGTGAACGACGGGTCGAAGGCGCCCAGGCGCTCGTAGGTGTTGAGGTCCAGGCCCATGCCCAGCGGGTAGACGTCGAAGCCCTGCATGCGGCCCACGGTCACGTCCCAGGAGTTCCACTCGCCGGTGCGCACCCAGACGTCGTCGGCGCCCACGATGCTGGGCGCCGGCTGAACGTCGACCTGGTTGGTGTTGGCGACGATCTCGGCCTGCGCCTGCACGAACCAGGTGCCAACGGTGTAGGTCGGCGTCACGCGCAGCAGGAAGCGCCCCTGGTCCAGCAGCTCCTTGAACTCCGGCGAGATGCCGGGGTTGCCGCTGCGGATCAGCCGGTAGTTGCCGTCGATCCAGCCGTAGCCGGAGATCCCGACGCCGCTCTTCGGCATGTACGGCCACTGCAGCCCCTGCATGTCCAGCCACAGCGGGCCGCCGTAGAGGCCGCGCGTGACCGGCTCGGGGTACGCCGAGGCGGGCAGCTGCTCGACGACGCCGGGCGCGATCGCCGCGGCGGGTTCGGCCGGCGACGAGGCGGGCGCGGGCGGCACGTTGGACTTCGACGGCACGGAGGCCGGGGCGGTCTCGGCAAAGGGGTCGTCCTCCGCGCGCGCCACCCCCGCGCCCACCCACGCCACCAGCGCCGCGGCCACGAACCAGTTGAGCTTCCGGCAGACTCCGACGTGCATGCGGGGCGAGTTCATTCGTCGACTCTCGTCTCTGGGGTTACTGGGTGACGGTGAAGGTGTCCGACAGCGAGCAGCCGACGTTCATGCCGTTCGCACAAGGGGTCGCCACCGCGCCGGCATTGGGGGCGACAACGACCTTGATGGTCTTGGGCTCGATCGCCCACCCCTGCATCGAGGTGTTCCAGTACTTCAGATCTTTCACGCGCAGCGGGATCGTGATGCGCTTGGCGTCGCCCATCTTCCCCTTCCCCTCCAGCGCCACCCGGTAGAAGCCCTTCAGCTCCTTGTACGTGGCGCCCGACCGGTTGGTGACCGTGGTGTCCGGGTACTGCACGAACAGGAACACGGTCTCGCTGCCGGCGACCGGGCTCTGGTTGTGCACCTCGACCTGCACCGGAACCACGCCGTCCGGCTTCACCGTCGTGCAGGGCACCTGCAGGTTCTCGTAGCTGAAGGTCGTGTACGACAGGCCGTACCCGAACGGGAAGGAGCCCTGCGACGGGTTGAGGCTGATGCCGGCGTGGTCGAAGTGCTGGTAGCCGACCCAGTAGTCCATGACCGCGCTGCCGTCGCTGTTCGAGAACGTCGGCCAGTCGGCGGGCTTCGTGTCCCAGGTGACCGGCAGCTTGCCGCTGAAGTTGGCGTCTCCGAACAGCAGCCGGCCGAGCGCCGTGCCGCCCACCATGCCGGGGTACCAGGCCATCACGACCGCCTGCACGCTGCCGTACCAGGCGGACATGTCGATGATGCCGCCCGCCTCCAGCACGACGATCGTCGGCTTGCCGACGGCGGCCACCTGCTGGATCAATTTGTCCTGGGTGCCCGGGTTGACCTTCGGATCCAGGCCCAGCGCCACGGTGTGGCTGGTCGAGTTGATGCCGCCCGTGGTGCGGTCGCCGGCGCCCGTGTACTCCTCGCCCTCGTCGCCCGGGGTCAGACCGGCCACCACGATCGCGACGTCGAAGCCGTCGCTCATCGCGGCGCTGGCGCTGGTGTAGCTCTTGACGGTGACGCCGTTGCCGGCCGCGGTCGCGATGCCGGCGGTCGGCCCCACGCTCTTGGCGGGATCGGAGAAGACGCGGCTCGACCCGACGTCCCCCGTGCGGACGTTGGTGGCGAAGCTGATGCTGCAGTTCCCGCCGCCGTAGGGGCGGTTGTTGTCCTTGCAATCCTGGCCGTTGGTCGACTGGATCGAGAACGAGACGGTGGCCCCGATGACGGCGATCTTCTTCACCGTCGATCGGTCCAGCGGCAGAACGCTCTTGTCGTTCTTCAGGAGGACCATCCCCTCCTCCGCGGCGACCGCGGCCAGCTGGACGTGGCTCATGCCGATGGCCGGATCGACCTGGTCGTTCTTCTGGATCTGCGAGTCGCCGTCCAGCGTCGTGAACGGCGTCTTCAGGCCGTAGCCGCTGATCTTGTCGGCGTGGAACCGGTACTTCTGCTCGAGGATCCGCGCCGTCGACGTGATCAGCTGCGAGGCCTGCAGGCCGCCCGACGTGACCAGGTTCGGCAGCTCGAGGTAGTTGTATCGCCAGGGGAGCTCCATATCGAGCCCCGCGTTGACGGCGAGCTTCGTCAGCGAGTCGGCGGCGCTGCCCGGGTTGCAGCAGGGAGGCGCGCCGCTGCCGTTCATCGCCCACCAGTCGGTGAGCACGAAGCCCTGGAAGCCGAACTCGGTCCGCAACATGTCGGTGAGCAGGATCTTGTTGACCGTCGACTTGTTCGACTCGAGGACGCTGCCGGAGGCGCTGGTCACCTTGATGGCGTTGTACGCCGCCATCACGGAGGCCGCCCCGCCCTCGTCGACGATCATCTCGTAGTGGCGCCCGTACTTCTCGCGCAGCGTCTGCTCGTCGATGACCGCGGTCGCGGTGCCGCGGCCGTCCTCGACGTTGTTGGCGGCGTAGTGCTTCACGCAGGCGGCCATGTACTGCTGCAGGCCGACGACGAACGCGCTGCCCAGGCGCCCCAGCTGGAAGACGTCCTCGCCGTAGGTCTCCTGCGAGCGCCCCCACGCCGGGTGGCGCAGGATGTTGACGGTCGGCGCCAGCATCATCGTGTTGCCGGAGGCCAGCATCTCGTCGCCGATCGCCTGGCCGATCTTGAATTCGAGGTCGACGTCGAACGCGGCGCCGCGCGCGATGGCCACCGGGAAGGCCGTAGAGAAGTCGCTCTTGCCGTCGCCGTCGGCGTTCAGGTTCACGCCGCGCGGTCCGTCGCGGAAGTACCAGCCGCGCACGCCGCGGTTGGTGTTGTCCTCTTGATTGAAGACGTTGTAGTTGGCGCTCGAGAGCTTGAGCCCCGCCATCTGCTGGGCACGCTCGTCGTTGTTCATCGTCGTCGCCATGGCCATGGCGTTGGCGCGGTTGGTGGGATCCGCCGTGTAGCCGGACGTGTAGGGCAGCGGGTCGCCCGTCGCCGAGCCGCAGGCCATCTTCACCGGCGCGCCGCCGGTCCCGGTCGAGGAGCCGCCGTCTTGCGCGCCGTTGCCGCCGTTGCCGGTGAGGATCTGCTCCCCGCTGCCGCCGCTGCCCGAGGCGGAACCGCCCGTGCCGCCCCCGTCGGTCGTGGCCCCTGTGCCGCCTTCGCCCGTGGCCATGCCGCGGCTGCCGCCGGTGCCGCTGGAGCCGCCCCGATAGGGCGCCGGGCACCCAGCCGCGAAGAACGCACACAAAGAGAGGGCCGAAAGAAGCCGGAGGTGAAACATCTAAGCTCTCCTGAAAGCGAGGGGGGCTGCCCCGATGTCCGCTCGGCTGCGGACATCTGAGCGGAAGTCCTACCTGGTTACACCG
>CAZJMY010000407.1:0-7935 GCA_964546845.1 uncultured Myxococcales bacterium
TGGCGTACAAACCTGGACGCCCCAACCTGCTCACCTTGAGCAAGCGCTTCGTCGAGCGCTCGAGCGCGTCGCGCAAGACCGAAGGTGCAACATGAGATTCGAGATCAAGAACGCCAGCGGCATCACTCAACTGGCGATCGAGGGGGAGCTCGACGCGGTGACGGTGTCGGACCTGCGACCCGATCTCGAGAAGCTGGTGAAGACCCGCCCCACCTTGGTGGAGGTCGATCTTTCGACGCTGCGCATGGTCGACAGCTCCGGCGTCGGCGCGCTCGTGTCGTTGTACAAGAGGGTTCGCGCGCAGGGGGGAAGCGTCGTCATCAAGGGTCTGCGCGACCAGCCGCTGGCGATCTTCCGTCTCCTCCGACTGGATCGCGTCATGCTGAACGCGGACTCACGCACGCCGCCCCCCGCCCAAAAAAGCAAGTCCCGGCACTGACCTGCGCGATTCGTCAAAAAGGTGACCTGTTAGGAAGCGCTTCGGCGACTCATGGATTAGCATGGCGCCGAAAACCGACATCGGTTACGTTAGGCGAGCTCGAAAAGTAGGTCTTTGGGGTGGTTGATGAAATCGCTATCGCAGAATGTCGAGGCTGACGTGAGCTCTCCCTTGCTCGTGGAAGCTGGATTGACGGATCTGGCGACCACCAGCCCCGTCGCGCAGGCGATCTCCGCCCTGGGCGACCCCGAATCGCCGTCCGAGCTGGCGCAGCGTCTGGCCGTCGTCGTGGCGATGCTCTGGGCAAACGTGGCCGACTCCGACCTGTTCCTGCCCGAAAAGGGGCGGCCGCTGCGCGGCGTGCGCGACTCGCGCGCCGGCGCGGGCCTCCTCGCCACGCTGAACTCGGTCTGGGGGCCCATCGCGGCGCGTGGCCTCATGCCCGTGACGCCGACTCTGCTGCCGGGCGACGCGGCGGCGGGGCGCGGTTCGACGATGTCCACCCCGATCTATTCGGGCAAATCGCTGGAAGGTTTCCTGGTGGTGCAGCGGCGCGTCGACGCGCCCGCGTTCACGATCCACGACCTCGAGATGCTGGCCGCCCTAGCGGAGGGCGTCGGGCACATCCTGCCGCGCTCGCGCGCGCAGAGCCTCACGGCGGGCACCTCCTGGCTGGAACAGGACATGGCCGCCGCCGGCGTGCTGCAGCGGACGTTCCTGCCGGAAGCGCTGGGCGAGAACTCGGCGGGCGTGCGCGTCGTGGCCGAATACATGCCGGCCTACGCGGTCGGCGGCGACTTCTACGACTTCGTGGACCTGGGAAATGGCCGGGTCATGGGCGTCATCGGCGACGTCTCCGGCAAGGGGGTGACCGCCGCGCTGACCATGTCGCGCGTCAGCGCCGACATCCGGCGGCTGGTCACCGAGGTCGCCGGCCCCGCCGAGCTGCTCGAACGCCTCAATCACACCTTGTCGGCCCGCATGCAGGACGACCGGTTCGTGACGGCGCTGTGCGTGCTGCTGGACGCGCCCAACCGTCGCTGGATCTTCGCCAACGCCGGACACGTGCTGCCGCTGCTGCGGCGGTCGACGGGCGTCGTGTCGCGCGTCGCGTACTCGTCGGGACCGCCGCTGGGCATCGTCGCCCACGCGCAGTACCGGGAAGAGACCATCTCGGTGGCGGCCAAGGACATCCTGCTGCTCGCCACGGACGGCGTGTTCGAGATCTTGTCGGCCCCGCGGCGCCCCTGCTCGACGATGGGCGTCTGCCAGTTCACTGATCTCGTGACCAGCGCGCCGCACGACATCGGCGAGATCAGCCGGCGCATCGTCTCCACGGCCGAATCGGCCACGAACAGCGGCCGCGACGACCTGACTCTCCTGGGTCTCCAGATCAGCTGACCTGAAGACCTGCCGGGGCGCTCAGCGGAGGCTGGCGTACCAGGCGGCCGTGCGCTTGAGGCCCTCGGCGAACGAGATGGCCCCGCGGTACCCCAGACGCTCGCGGGCGGCCGTGATGTCGGCCAGCGAGTGTTTGACGTCGCCCACGCGCCCCTTGGCGTACGTGATCGGCACCGGGTGCCCGACGATGTCGGAGACCTGCTTGACGACCTCGTTCAGCGTCGTGGCCGCGCCGCACGCGACGTTGAAGACGCCGCCCGACACGGCGGCCGCGGGCGCGGAGGCGGCGGCGAGGTTCGCCTCGACCGTGTTGTCGATGAAGCAGAAATCGCGCGACTGGGTCCCGTCACCGAAGATGGTCACGCCCTGGTCGGCCAGCGCGGCGGTGATGAAGCGCGGAATGACGGCCGCGTACTCCGAGGTCGGATCCTGGCGCGGGCCGAAGACGTTGAAGTAGCGGAGGCTGACGGTCTCGAGGCCGTAGGCGCCCGCGAACACGGCGCAGTAGTGTTCGCCGGCCAGCTTCGAGACGGCGTACGGCGACAGCGGAGACGGCCGCATCGTTTCGATCTTGGGCAGCGTGGGCGTGTCGCCGTACGCCGAGGACGAAGCGGCATAGACGACCCGCCGCGCGCCAGCCTTCTTGGCGGCGGCCAGCACCTTCAGCGTGCCGGTCGCGTTGGCGTCGTGACTGGAGATGGGATCGGCGAGCGAGCGCGGCACCGACGGGATCGCCGCCTCGTGATAGACGACCTCGACGCCGGTGACGGCGCGGGCCAGCGCCTGTTCGTCGCGAATGTCGCCTTCGATCAACTCGACGTCCTTGGCGATGTCCGCCAGGTTTTCGCGCTTTCCCGAGAAGAAGTTGTCGATGATCCGGACGCGATCCCCGCGGGCCAGCAGCGCGCGCGCGATCGACGAGCCAATGAAGCCGGCGCCTCCGGTGATCAGGAACGAAGACGGCATGTCACGACCGTAACCGAACCGGCAAAGGTTTCCTAGCAGCAACTCCGGCGCGGACCTTCCGAAGACTTCGGGTGCGGCTGGTGATCGCGGCTCTGGCCTTCGCGTGCGGCGATGCGGTCGCTGTGGGTCTCGGTGCGCGCCCGGCGCTCACCACGATCGCCGGCGCCGCGGCCGTCGTGACATTGACCGGGCTGGCATTGACCGGGCTGGCGACCGGCCTGCGCGCCGTTCCGCCGGTGACGCGCACGCGTCTCCGGCGGGCGCCGGGGCGGCTGGCCGTGACGGCGCTGGTCGTTCTGTTCGGGGCGGTGCGCGGCGGTCTGTCCGCGCGGCCGCCCCCGCTCGACCCGGCGGTGGCCGCCGCGACCGCTGGCGACGAACCGGTGGCCGTCGTGGGAACGGTCGCGCGGGGGCCGGAGCCGACCGGCGGCGGCTGGCGGCTGGTCGTCCGCATCTCCGAGGTGCACGGTCGACCCGCGGCGGGGACGCTGGCCGTGTCGATCGCCGCGGGCGATCCGGACTTCGCCCCGGGGGAGGTCGTCGCCTTCGGCGCGCGCCTGCGCGCCTTGCGCGGCACCAAGAACCCCGGTGTTCCCGACCCCGTCCTCGCGCTGCGGGCGGCGGGCATCGACGCCCTGGCGACCGTCCCGACCGCCGGCGGCGTTCGCCGGCTGGCCGCCCCGGGCGGATGGGGGCCGCGCCGCCTCGCCTACGTCGCGCACCGCCGGTTGCGCGCGGCGATCGAGCGCGCGCTCGGCGGCCCGCCCGCCGCGTTCCTGGACACCGCCGTGCTCGGCGAGCGACGCGGCGTCAGCGACACCGTCGAGGACGGATTCCGGGCGGCCGGCGCGACCCACGTCCTGTCGGTCTCCGGGCTCCACCTGGCGGCGGTCGCGGCGCTGCTGTTCGTCGTCGTGCGCGGGGCCGCCGCGCGTGTCCCCCGGCTGCCCTTGCTGGTCGACCCGCGGGCGGTTGCGGCGGCGGTGTCGCTGCCGGCCATCGGCCTCTTCACGCTCATGACGGGCGAGGCGGTCGCGACGGAGCGTTCGGCCTTAATGCTGGGACTGGGGATGGCCGCGCTGCTGGTCGGCCGGCGGGCTCGGCCGGCGCCGACGATCGCCGGGGCGGCGTTGATCCTGCTGGTCGCGCAGCCGCTGCAGCTGTTCGACGTCTCGTTCCAGCTCTCGGTCGCGTCCGTCGCCGGAATCGCGCTGTGCGCGCGCGGGCGGCGGGCGCGCGTGAACGGGATCGCCCGGCGATGTCTGGCGTGGTTGGCGGCGTTCGGGGAGGCGACGCTGGCGGCGACCGCGGCGACCGCGCCGCTGGTCGCGCACTGGTTCGGCGAGGTCACGCCCCTGGCGCCCATCGGGAACCTGGCGCTGGTGCCGCTGGTCGAATTGGCGGTGGTGCCCGTCGGTCTGGCCGGCGCGACCGCCGGCGCGCTCTGGGCGCCGGCCGGACGCTGGCCGCTGTGCCTGGCGGGCGCCGCGGCGCGACTGGCGCTGGCCATCGCCGAGCTCTTCAGGGCGCACGCGCCGGTCTGGCTCTGCAGGTCGCCGAATGGAGTCGAGACCACGTGCGCGACAGCCGCCGGTCTGCTGGCGGTGCTGGCCCTGCTGTCGCAACGGGCCGGCGCCCGGCCGCGGCGCGCGCTGGGCGCCGCGGCGGTGGGATGCGCGCTGGCGGCAGCCGGGAGCCTGGTGGTTCGGGACCAGGTCCGCCGGCACCGGGACGCGCTGGTCGTCACCTTCCTGGACGTCGGCCAGGGGGACGCGGCGGTCATCGAGGTGCCGGGGGGCGGCGCGATGCTGATCGACGGCGGCGGCTCCCGGGACGGCAGCTTCGACACGGGCGCGCGCATCGTCGAGCCGTTCCTGCGCGCCCGAGGGATCGCGCGGTTGCAGATCGTGGCGCTGTCTCATCCGCATCCCGACCACCTGAACGGGCTCTTCCGGATCCTGCAGCGGTTCCCGGTCGATCTGTTCTGGTCCAGCGGCGACGACGGGCACAACCCGGAGTACCGGCGGCTGGTCGACCTGGCTCACGCGAAGGGGATCCTCACGCCGGCGGTGACGGCGCGTACCGTGGGCGGCGCCCGGGTTCAGCCGCTGGCGCCTTTCGTCGGCGGCGCCATCGCCGCGCCCGCGGGATTGACCGTCAACGACGCGTCGCTCGTGCTGCGCATCGCCGTGGGGGCGCACGCCGTCCTGTTCCCGGGCGATCTGGAGGCCGACGGCGAGGGCGAGCTGGCGGGGCGCCCCGCGCTGGGCGACGTGGTGACCGCCGACGTCTTGAAGGTGCCCCACCACGGCAGCCGGACGTCGTCCAGCGACGAGCTGCTCGACGCCGTCTCCCCGCGCCTGGCGGTCATGTCGCTGGGATGGCGCAACCAGTTCCACTTCCCCGCGCCGGAGGTGCTGGCCCGCTACGCGGCGCGGGGAATCCGCACGTTGCGGACCGACCGGGACGGCGCGGTCACGGTGGCGATCGGCGCCGACGGCCGCCTGGACGTCCAGTGCGCGCGCGGCTGCCCGCAACGCGGGCGGGAGGGCGCCGAAGACTCACCATGACGCCCGGTTGCGCCGCCGCCTGCCTCTTGCCCGCGCTGCTGGGGTGCGCCACCGTGCCGCACGCCGCGCAGCCGCGGGCCGTCGAGCTGCAGGCGGCGGGCGTCGCGGCGCTGGCGCGGGGCGAGCTGGATCGCGCGGCCAGCGCGTTCGCGCTGGCGCTGGAGTACGACCCGCGGCTCGCGGAGGCGGAGAACGGCCTGGGGCTGGTGGCCCTGCGGCGCGGCGACGAGCGGCGGGCCGAGGGGAGCTTCCGCGCGGCGCTGGCCCTGAACGAGGACCTCGCGGAAGCGCACCTGAATCTCGCGACGGTGCTGCTGCACCGCCGGGAAGACGACGCCGCGCTGGCCGAGGCGCGCGCCGCGCTGGCCGTCGATCCGGGATACGCGGAGGCGCGACTGGTCGAGGGGGAGCTGCTGGTTCGCCGCGGCCGGCTGGCGGAGGCGCACTGGGCGCTGGAGAAAGTCTGCGCCGCCGAGCCCCGGCGGGCCGAGGCGCGCGCGGCCGACGCGCTGGTCCTGGCGCGGCTCGGGCGGCCCGTCGCCGCGCAGGAGCAGGTGGACGCCGCCCTGCTGCTGGATCCCGATCTGCCGGCGGCGCACCGGGCGGCCGCCGAGATCCTGAAGCGGAGCGGGGACCTGGACGCCGCCGCGCGCGAGATCGGCCTGGCCGTCGCCGCCGACCCCGCCTCCGTCGACGATCGGCTGGCTGCGGCGGCCATCGCGGCCGCCCGGGGGCGGCTCGACGACGCGGCGCGGGCGCTGGCGCGGCTGGTGGTGGAGGCGCCCCGACAGGCGGAGATCCGGTTCGCGATCGCCTACGTCGCGCTTCGCCGGGGCGACGCGGCCGGGGCGCTGCGCGGCGCCGACGAGGCGCTGGCGCTGCGGCCTCGCTTCGCGCAGGCGCGGCTCCTGCGCGCCGACGCGCTGCTGGGCCTCGCCCGCCGGGCCGAGGCAGCCGCCGAGCTGCGGCGGTTCCTGGACGAAGCGCCGCCCGACATGACGGCCGAGCGCGCCCGGGCCCAGGCGACGCTCGGCCGGAATCCGCGCTAGATTCGCCGGCCCATGCCGCTGCGCCTGCGCCTGCTCCCCTCGCCCGCCGATTCGCGGGCAGCCGGCGAGACGTCGGGGCCAACGCAGGAGCGGGCCGTCGAGCTGCCCGACGACACGCGCGAGATCCGGATCGGGCGGCGCTCGGACATCGAGGTGCCCCTCCCCTACGCCTCGCTGTCGGGGTTGCACGCGCGGCTCACCCGGACGGCGACCGGCTGGCAAGTCGAGGACCTGGACAGCACCAACGGGACCTGCCTGAACGGGGAGGCGCTTGCGCCGCATCGCCCTCGGGCGATCGCTCCCGGCGCGCAGATCGCGCTGGGGCCCGTGCTGCTGATCTTCGACGGGGCCGCGCCCTCGGTGCGCGGCGCCGAGCGAACGGCCAGCATCGCGCGGCGCCTGGTGGCCGACCTGCTGGCGGGCTCGCCCGACGCGGGCGCGCCCGTGCTGGCGATCGTCGACGGCGTGCCGCCGGGCCCACCGCTGCGGCTGGCCGCCATCGACAAGCGGTACGTCATCGGCCGCGGCGAATCGTGCGACATGCGCCTGGTCTCCGACGAGATCTCGCGCGAGCACGTGGCGGTCGTCCGGCGGTGGGACGGCGTGGTCGTCCAGGACCTCGGCTCGAAGAACGGCATCACCGTCAACGACCAGACCCAGGCCGGCGGCGAGCGCCGCGTGCGGGACGGCGACCTCGTGCGCGTGGGACCGGCCACGCTGCGGCTGTCCGATCCCGCCGACCGCTACCTGCGCGAGATCGAGGCGCAGGCGGCCGACGAGGCACCCCGACCGGCGGCGTCTCGCCCAGCTCCGGCCGTCGTGGCTCGCGTGGCGGCGCGGCGGCCGCCCAGCCCCGCGCTTCGCGCCGCGATCGCCGTCGCCACGGGCGTGCTGGTCATGGTGGCGCTCGCGGTGGTGATGCTGGCCGTGGGCAGCAGCCGGTAGCGGCCCGGCGCGGCGCTACCGCCGGTTCTTCTTGCGCGCCTTGCGGGCGTCCTTGCGCTTGCGCTTTTCCTTCACGCGGTCGACGTTGCGTTTGGGGGCCTGGAAGGTGCCCCGCTCGGCCGACGGCGTCTGCATCATGTTCGCGAGCTGGTTCATGTCCATGCCCATCAGCTTCTTGGCCTGGGCCAGCTGCTTGAAGCCGGGGATCTTGCCCAGCAGGCCGGTGGACATGCCGATCTGCATCATCATCTGGCGCATCATCCCGAAGCGGTTCAGGAGGTCGGCGACCTCCTGCTCCTTGTGCCCCGAGCCCTGCGCCACGCGCCGCAGGCGGCTGGTGTCGTAGAAGGCGCTGCGCTTCTTCTTGCGCTTCCCCCCGTCGACGATCTCTTCCCAGCTGGTGACGATGAACCGTTCGGGGTGGCGCCGCTCGTCGCCGGTCATCGACGAGATCATGGCCGTGATGCGGACCAGCTCGCGGTCGTCGACCTGCACGCCCTCCGGGATGGCCTCGGCGGCGCCCGGGATCTTCTCCATCATCTCCTTGAGCGGGCCCATCTTCTTG
>CAZJMY010000408.1:0-8414 GCA_964546845.1 uncultured Myxococcales bacterium
CAGGACGGCGCGGCGACCGTGCTGGGCACCCTGCCCGACCGCGAGCTGGAGGTGCGCGAGAACGGGCTGCGGTTCGGGGCCGACCTGCGGCACGGCCAGAAAGGCGGCCTTTTCCTGGACCAGCGCGACAACCGCGCGCTGGTGCGGACGATGGCGCCGGGGCGGCGCGTGTTGAACCTGTTCGGGTACACGGGGGGCTTCTCGATCTACGCGGCGGCCGGCGGCGCCGCCGAGACCACCACCGTCGACGTGGCGGCGCCCGCCATCGAGGCGGCGCGCCGAAACTTCGCGCGCAACGGTCTGCCGGTGGAGACCGCGCGGTTCGCCGCCGAGGACGCCTTCGCCTTTCTGGCGCGGGCCGAAAAAGACGGCGAACAGTGGGACGTGGTCATCTCGGATCCGCCGAGCTTCGCGTCCAGCCGCGCCGCCCTGGCCGCCGGGCTGAGCGCCTACCGCCGCCTGCACCGCGCGTGCGCGGCCGTGACGGCGCCGGGCGGCGTGCTGTGCGCGGCGTCGTGCTCGAGTCACGTCGACCGCAAAACGTTCGCCGCGACCATCGTCGAGGGGGCGCGCCAGGCCGCGCGGCGGGCCGACATCCGCGAGATGCGCGGCGCCGGTTTCGATCACCCAACCGTCACGAATTTTCCGGAAGGCGATTACCTGAAATTCGCAATCGTCGGCCTATGATGCCGCCGTCATGACCGGGATGGAAAAGCCGACAGAGGAAGACCCGACCCTGCCGACGCCCGTGCATCCGGGGCCCCACGGCGAGCCCGAGCCGATCGCCGCCGCGCGTCCCGAGGAGCTGGCCAGCGCCCGCTACCGCTGGACGATCGGCCTGGGGCTGGCCGCGATTCAATCGGCGGTGTACTTCGGCATCGGGCACGCGCACCTGTCGCGCTCGACGGAGATCCTGCGCACCCGCCTGGACGACGCGATCCCGTTCTGGCCGTGGACCGCCTGGTGCTACCTGCCGTTTTACGCGGGGACGTTCCTGATCGCGGTGGGCGGCTTTCGCCGGCGCGTCCTCTTCAACCGATCGGCGGCCGCCGTCATCCTGGTCATGCTGATCGGCGCGCTGGGGCACCTCTTCGTCGGGGCCGAGTACCCGCGCCCCGTGCTGATGCCCCCCTACCCCAACCTGTCGTACGCCTTCATGGCCTGGGTGCAGCACGTCGACCCCCCCGGCAACGTGTTCCCCTCGCTGCACGTCGCCCACACGACGATGCTGGCGCTGCTGCTGATCCGGGATCGCCCGCGGCTGGGGCGCGTCGCGCTGGTGATGGCGACGATGCTGGCGGCCTCGACGCTCACCACGAAGCAGCACTTCCTGGCCGACGTCGTGGCCGGTTACGTGCTGGCGTTGCTCGGGAGAGCCTTTGCCCTGTCCTCTATTTCGATCTGGCCTTCGCCGAAGCCGCGGCCCGCGCAGCGGAGCTGATCGGGTCCTTGTAGTTGATGCGCTCGAAGGTGACGCCGGTCTGGGCGAGCACCGGCTCGATGACGTCGGCCTTGCCGACGATCACGACCATCAGCGTGTCGGGGCTCAGGAAGTCGTGGGCGGCGGCCTTGGCCTGCGCCTCGTCGACGGCGGCCAGGCGCAGCGGCAGCTCGCGGACGTAGGCGTCGCCAAGGCCGTGCTCTTCGGCGCCCACCAGCGCCGCCGCGATGCCGGCCGCGGTCTGCAGGCTGAAGGGGTAGCTGCCGGCGTAGTAGCCCTTGGCCTTGTCGAGCTCGGCGACCGTCGGCCCCTCGGCCTGCATACGCCGGATCTCGTCGACCGACGCGAGCAACGCGTCCCAGACCGACTGGTTCTTCGTGGCCGCGCTGACCCGGAACGCGCCCTGGTACAGCGACGAGCCGAAGCTGGAGCCGATCCCGTAGGTCAGCCCGCGCTTCACGCGCACCTCGCTCATCAAGCGCGACGAGAAGTCGGAGCCGCCCAGCACGTAGTTCATCAACGTCACGGCGTACCAGCGCGGGTCGGCGTGTCGGATGCCGGCGTGGCCCATCACGATGGTCGCCTGCGTGAGGTCCGGCTTGTCGACCAGCAGCATGCGCGTCCCGCCCAGCGGCGGGATCTTCCAGTTCGGCCGCGCCGGCGCGCTCCCCTTCGCCCAACCGCGGAACGCCTTCTCGATCTCGGCGCGCAGCTTGCCGGTCTCGACGTCGCCGGCCACCGCCAGGATCGCCCGGCTCGGCTTGTAGAACGTCTGCCAGAACTTCACCAGCGCCGCGCGGTCGATCCGCTTGACGTCCTCGGCGGTCAGGATCCAGCCGTCGGGGTGGTTCTCGCCGAAGAGCTGGTTGTCGAAGTGCGCGCTGGCGAGCTCGCCGGGGCTGTCGAACCGCGAGGCGATGGCGGCCAGCATCTGGTCGCGCACCTCGGCCATCTCCTGCTCGGGGAACGACGGGTGCAGGAGCACGTCCGACAGCAGGTCCAGGCACAGCGCGCCGTCCTTGGCCAGCGCCGAGCAGGCGACCGTGGTCGCCTCGTTCGAGGACTGGGCGTCGAGGCTGCCGCCCACGAAGTCGATGGCGCGCGAGATCTGGTCGGCGCTGCGCCGCTTGGTCCCCTTGCGCAGCATGGCCGCGACGAAGTCGGACACGCCCAGCGTCTGGCGGGTCTCGTCGTAGCCGCCGGCCTGGACGGCCAACCCGAAGCTGGCGACCGGCAGATCCTTGCGCGGCACGACGATCACCTGCAGCCCGTTGGACAGGGTGAAGCGATCGATCTTGGGCAGCGCCAACGCGGCCGGCTTGGGGGGCGCCGGCGCCTTGATGAGGTCGGTGCGGCCCGCCCAGAACGCGGCGGCGCCGCCGGCGGGGGCGGTGGGCGGGTTCGTCTCGTACTGGACCTCGACCGAGCCGGCGGGGGGCGCGGGCTTGGGCGGCGCGCTGGCGCAGCCCGCGGCCGTCGCGACCAGCAACGCGACAGGAAGAACCTGCGATCTCACGGCTTGGCTCCCGGCGGCTGGACGCCCGTGGCAGGCGGCGGCAGCGGGGCGCCCGGCGGCACCAGCGTGACCCGCGTGAGGTTGGTGTCGACCAGGTACTTCTTGGCGACGCGCTGGACGTCGGCGGCGGTGACCGCGAGGTAGCGGCTGGCCCCCTCGATGAAGCGGTGCCAGTCGCCCTCGACGTACTGGGCCTGCCCCAGCCGCTGCGCGATGCCGTCGACGGTCTCCAGCCCGAAGACGAACCCGGCGGCCAGCTGGTTCTTGGCCTTGTCGAGCTCGTCGGCGGCCACGGGCGCGTCGCGGACGCGGGCGATCTCGTCGGACAGCGCCGCCTGCACCTTGGCGCCGTCCTTGTCCGGCAGGTAGGCCGCGTAGACGATGAACAGCCCCGGGTCTTCCATCGCCTCCGTCACTCCGCCCGCCGCGATGGCCAGGTGGTCGTGACGAACCAGCCGCTGGGTCAGGCGCGACGAGTCGCCGGCCGACAGGATCGTGGCCAGCACCTCCAGAGCGGGCATGTCCGGATCGGCGGCGCGCGGCACGTGATACCCGCCGACGATGATGGGGATCTGGACCTCCATCTGCAGGCTGGTGGTGCGCGGTCCCGTCTGCGGCGGCTCGACCGCATAGTTGCGGGGTGGCTGCGGGCCGCGGGGGATGGGGCCGAAGTGTTGCTCGATCAGCTGGCGTACGACCTGCTCGTCCAGATCGCCGATGACGATCAGCGTGGCGTTGTTGGGCCGGTAGTACGTGTCGTAGAAGCGCTGGCAGTCGGCCGGCGTGACCTTCTCGAGGTCCTCGATCGTCCCGATGGCCGTCCAGTTGTACGGGTGCTGCGTGTAGGCCATCGCCCGGAAGCGCTCCAGCGCCTTGCCCACGGGGTCGTTGTCGATGCGGAGACGCTTCTCTTCCTCGACGACGTGCCGTTCGGAGTCGATCGTCGTCGGAAAGAGCTTCAGCTGGCGCATCCGCTCGGCCTCGAGCTGCAGCGCGAACCCGACGTACGAGGGGGGGACGGTGTCGTGATAGGCGGTCAGGTCCTCGGTCGTGAACGCGTTGACGACGCCGCCCACCTCTTTCAGCAGGCGCGCGTGCTCCTCGGGCGGGACGTGGGTCGATCCCTTGAACATCAGGTGCTCGAACATGTGGGCGACGCCGCGGATGCCCGGGTGCTCGTCCTTCGAACCGACGTGATAGAAGACCTGCACCGTCGCGATCGGCGCCTTGTGATCGGCCAGGAAGAGCACCTGCAGGCCGTTCGCCAGAGACCAGCTCTTGACGTCCAGGTGCGGGGCCGGCACGGACGCGGTGGTCGCCTTCTCGGCCTGCGCGGGCTTGGGGGTCGATTTGACGGGCGGCTTGGCCGCGGGCGCGGCGGCCGGCGGCGCCGCGGGATCCGCCGCCCGGGCCCCTCGACCGAAGTCGGCGGAGACCAGGGACAACCCGACGGTCAGCACCGTCGTCGCGAGAGATCGAACGCCAGGCACGGTCGGGCGGGACTATGACACACTACCCGCGCGATGTCGGTCGCGATCGAAGTCGTCGAGAGCCGCGCGCTGGCGGGCAATCCGCTGGGCGACCCGACCGCGCGCCGGGTGGCCGTCTGGCTTCCCCCGTCGTACGCGCGCGCCCCCCAGCGTCGATATCCGCTGATCGTTTGGCTGGCTGGCTACGGCGGCACCGGGGAGATGATGTTCTCGGGCACCCCGTGGCAGCCGGGCCTCGGGGATCGCCTGGATGCGCTCGTCGCCGCCGGCAAGATGGGTGAGGTGATCGTCGCGGCCCCGGACTGCTTCACGCGGTGGGGCGGCGCCCAGTACCTGGACTCGACCGCGCTGGGCAACTACGAGACCCACGTCATCGAGGAGGTCATTCCGGCGCTGGACCAGCGGCTGCGCACCATGCCCGACCGCGCGGCGCGCGCGATCGGCGGAAAATCGTCGGGAGGCTTCGGCGCGCTGATCCTGGCGATGCGCCACCCCGACCGATTCGCGGCGGTCGCCAGCCACGCCGGCGACATGGGCTTCGAGCTGTCGCTGTTGCCCGACCTGCCGGTGGCCGCGCGCACGCTGCGGCGGCACGGTGGGGTCGCGCGGTTCCTGGCCGACTTCGAGGCGCGTGAGAAGAAGTCCGGCGACGCGTTCACCACGATGATGGTGCTGGCCACGGCCGGCGCGTACTCGCCCGACCCCACGCGCGAGCACGGGATCGCGCTGCCGTTCGACGTCGACACCGGTGCCATCGACTGGGCGGTCTGGCAGCGCTGGAAAGCGTGGGACCCCGTCGAGCTGGCCGGCCGGCACGCGGAGGCGCTGCGCCGGATGAAGCTGGTGTTCGTCGACGCGGGGACGCGCGATGAGCACAACCTGGACCTGGGCGCCCGCATCTTCGTGCGCCGGTTGCGCGAGCTGGGCGTGGCCTGCGAGCACGAGGAGTTCGACGACGGACACCGCTCGACGGCCTACCGCTACGACGTCTCGCTTCCCAAGCTGGCCGCCGCCGTCGGGGCGGTCTGAGGCCGTGCGGGCGGGCGAGCGCGTCGCGCTGGCGTGCGCGGACCTCGATGACGAGGGCGCCGGGGTGGGTGAGGCCGCCGGCACCGCGCTGCACGTGCCGGGCGCGCTGCCCGCGGAACGGATCGAGGCGACGGTGGCGCACGTGTCGCCGCACACGCCGGCCGCCTGGGGATGGCTGGAACGGATCGTCGCGCCGTCGCCGCAGCGACGCGAGCCCGCCTGCCCGGGCTTCGGCCGCTGCGGCGGCTGCGCGATCCAGCACCTGGCCTACGAGGCGCAGCTCGAGTGGAAGCGCGCCAGGGTCGTCCGCGCGTTCGCCGAGCGGGCCATCCTGCGCGACGTGACCGTCGAGGCGGCGGTCGCTTCGCCGCGCGTGCTCGGCTACCGCAACAACGCCAAGCTGGTCGCGGCCCGGCCGACGGGTCGCGCAGCCGTTCTGGGCGGCTACGCCCCCCGCACGCACGAGGTCGTCGACCTGCTCGGGTGCCGCGTCGTCGAGCCGGCCCTGGATGCCGTCGCGACCGAGCTGCGCGCCCTGCTCGACGCGCTGAAGGTCGACGTCTATGACGAACGCACGCTCGCGGGGCGGCTTCGCTACGCGGTCCTGCGATCCAACCACGCGGGGCAGGTGCTGTGCGGGCTGGTCGTCGCTCGCCCCCTGCCGAACGGGGGCGAGCTGGCGGAGCGGCTGCGCGCCGCCCGGCCCGAGGTGGTCGGCGTCGTCGAGCACGAGAACCGCACCCGCGGCAACGCCATCTTCGCGGCCGGCGGCGCCGACCGCGCGCTGGCGGGCGAGCCGGCGCTGGAAGACCGCCTGCTCGTCGGAGACCAGACGATCCAGGTGCGCCTCACGGCGGCGGCGTTCTTTCAGGCGAACCGCGAGGTGGCAGGCCTGGCCTACGCGGCGCTGGTGCGCGCGCTGGACGTCCGAACGACCGAGCGGGTCGTGGACGCGTATTCGGGCGTGGGCGGGATCGGCCTGGCCCTGGCCGCGCGCGCCGCCGAGGCCGTCGGCATCGAATCCAACGCGGGCGCCGTGGAGAACGCCACCGAGGCCGCCGCCCGCAACGGCGTCCGCAACGCGCGTTTCGTGGCCGGCGACGCGGCGGCCGTTCTGGCCACCCTCGACCGTGCCGAGGTCGTCGTCGTGAACCCGCCGCGCCGCGGGTGCGCGCCCGAGGTGCTGGACCAGATTGCGCGCCTGGCGCCGCGCGCGGTCGGCTATCTGTCGTGCGACCCGGACACGCTGGCGCGCGATCTGGCCGTCCTGGCCGGCCGCGGGTACCGGCCGGACGCGGTCACGCCGTTCGACATGCTCCCGCACACGCCCCACGTGGAGACGCTGGCCGTCCTCTCGCGAGACGCTCAGGTCGCGTAGAAGCGGCGCGTCCACTCGGCCATCGCGATCCCCGCCGCGACGGTGACCGGGAACGAGTGGTTGATGCCGTACATCGGGATGCCGACGATCAGGTCGGCCGCCTGCAGCAGCGTCTCCGAGACGCCGGCGGTCTCGCTGCCGAACAGCATCACGCAGTCGTCGGGAAGCTCGGCGTGCCACAGGTCGACGCGCGCCGCGTCCTTCTCGAAGACCACCAGCTTGCGTCCGGTGGCACGCACGCGGGCGACGAGGTCGGCCTCGGTCGCCAGCGGAACGATGTTCTCGTAGCGGTCCATGCCCATGGCGCCGCGCTCGTACCAGCGCTCGTCACCGACCAGCAGGATCTCGCGCACCAGGAACGAGTGCGCGACGCGGATGATCGCCCCCACGTTGAACGGGTTGCGCGCGCGCAGGATCGCCACGCTCAGCGGGCGCCGCAGCGCCTGCAAGCTGGCCCGGATCTCCTCGACGGGCAGCTCGAACGGCGCGACCTTCATGGCGACGCCGACGCCGTCGGGGCGGCGGGCGTGTCCTGCACGCCGCCCACGAAGGTCGCGCGGAACGGGACCGGCATGAACACGCCCACGAACACCGCCACCATCACCCAGAACAGCACGCGGCGGCTGGCGGGCAGCGGCGTGTCGTCGACGGGCGGGTGGTTCACGCCTCCGGAGATCCGCCGCACGACGCCGATCAGCAGGTACCAGACCACCCAGGGAAACGCCGCGCCCAGCGCGATCGACGCCCCGATGGCTTGGTCCCAGTGCCCGGCCGCCTCGACGCGGACCAGGTGCAACACCCACAGGAAGACGCCCAGCGCGCCCAGCGGCAACAAGCGGTGCAGCCGCGCCGCGAATCGATTGTAGCCGTTGCCGAAGTACGCGGCGGCCACGTGGCCGCCGTCCAGCTGGCCGATGGGGATCAGGTTGATCATCGTGACCAGCAGGCCGGCCCAGCCGGCCCACGCCGTCGGGTGCAGGAAGACGTCGCGGTGACCATCGGGCAGCCAGGCCCCTTTGACGGCCCGCTTGAGCAGCGCATAGAGGATCGAGTTCCCCTCTTGCTGCCCGCCCGCGACCAGTGGTCCGACCTGCGAGTGCGCCAGGCCGTACCAGATGACCGGGATCGCGACCAGCAAGCCGGCCAGCGGGCCGGCGGCGCCGATGTCGATCAGCTTCTTGCGGTCCGCGGTCACGTTCCGCATGCCGATGACCGCGCCCATCGTCCCCAGGCCGAAGCTGGGCGGAAGCGGGATGAAGTAGGGCAGCGAGGCGTCCACGCCGTGCAGGCGCGCCACCAGGTAGTGCCCCAGCTCGTGCGACAGCAGGATCAACATCAGCGGCAGCGAGTACGACAGCCCGTCGGAGATGGGCAGGATGGCCTGCCACCCCAGCTCCCCGCCCATCTGGCCGTGCACGAACAGCGCGCCCGCCGCCGTGGTGGTCAGGAACGTCGCCAGGAAGAGGCCGGCGTGCAGCAGCAGGCGCGGCGGACGGCGCGGGACGGCCGCGGGCATCGGGGACGGCGCCGGCGCCGGGTTCGCGCTCATCGCTCGCTCCC
>CAZJMY010000409.1:0-6916 GCA_964546845.1 uncultured Myxococcales bacterium
GCAGCCGTTCGGCGAGATCTGGCGGAGCTCTCCGGTGTTCCAGAAGATCCGCGGCCTGAAGATGGCCGACTACCCCGGGTGCGCCCCCTGCCCCGACAAGTCCTTCTGCTCGCGCGACCGGGGCGCCGCCTACAACGCCTCGGGCAGCTACACGGGCAACGACCCATTCGTCTGCGCCGCCGCCGGCGTCGCGCGCGACCTGGCGCGCGAGCAGACGCCGCCGCGCGAAGCGGCGCCGGACGTGCGACTCCCTCTCGCCGTCGGGCGCTAGCGGCAAGGCCGTTCGGTCAAGCGCCAGGACGCCGGGAACGCCATCCGAACCCATTGAGAATTCCGGATCCTGGCGGTTCCTCTCATACCTTTGCGGCGCGGTATCATCGGGCGCATGCCGCGGCTGACGCCGATCCTGGAGATCAAACGAACGCTGGCCGGTGTCGAGAAGCGGTTCGAGTGCTCGAAGCTGGCCGGCGACGAGCGGCACGCCGTGGTCCTGTGGATCGCGCGGGAGCCGATGCACGTGCACGGCGTGGAGCTGGCGGCGGGGACTGTCAGTTTCGGCCACTTCTGGGCCGATCGCTTCTACAACGTCTACCACTGGGTCGACGCGGCCGCGCAGCGGACCATCGGCCTCTACTTCAACATCGCCGACCAGACGCACATCACGGCGACGCAGCTCGAGTGGCGCGACCTGGTCATCGACGTGCTCGCCACGCCCGCCGGCCGGCTGGAGGTGCTGGACGAGGATGAGTTGCCGCCGGCGCTGGACGAGGACGTGGCGGCGCACATCGCCGCGGGCAAGGCCGCGATCCTCACGGCGCCGGACGCGGTGATCGGGGCGATCGAACGCGCTTCGCGTTCACTGTATCCGCTGGTGTTCTGAAGCGGCGTCAGACGTCCAGCACGGCCGGGTCACGCGGCAGCTGCCGCAGGTCGAACCCGGCAATCAGGTCTTTCGCTTCACGCGACCCCATCAACCCTGCCGACCCAGCCAGGAGGCCCAGGATCTGCGCCGCCGGCACGCCTCGATCGCGGAGGGTCTTCAGCGAGGGCGGTCGCGTGCGCTTGGCCAGTCGCTCGCCGCCGGGCGTGACCACCAGCGGGACGTGCGCGAACGCGGGGACGGGCAGCCCCAGCGCGCGGCCGAGGGCGATCTGCCGGGGCGTCGATCGCAGGAGGTCGGCGCCCCGCACCACGCGCGTGATGCCCATGGCGGCGTCGTCGACGACCACCGCCAGCTGGTAAGCGGCCGTCCCGTCGGCCCGCCGCAGCACGAAGTCGTCGACGCCCCCCGGATCGCTCTCCGTCGGTCCGTGGAGCTCGTCGGTGAAGGCGATGTGTTCGCCCCGCCCCGCGAACCGCACGGCGGGCGCCCGCCCCTGCCCCGCGGCCCGCGCGCGCACCTCGTCGGGTGGCCGGTCGCGACAGGTGCCGGGGTAGCGCGGTTCCTGGTCCGCCTCGCCGTCGTGGGGCGCGGTCGCGGCGCGGGCGACGTCCGCCCGCGAGCAGGCGCACAGGAACGCGCGCCCGCCGGCAAGCAGCTGGTCGATGGCGGCGTCGTAGCGGGCCGTCCGCTCGCTCTGCCGGTACGGCCCGAACGGGCCGCCGCGGTCGGGGCCTTCGTCCCAGTCGAGCCCCAGCCAGCGCAGGTCGTCAAGCTGCTGAGCCTCGGCGCCCGGTTGAACGCGCGCCCGGTCCAGGTCCTCGACGCGCATCACGAAGGCGCCTCCGCGCGCGCGGACATCCAGCCAGGCCAGAAGCGCCGTTCGCGCGTTTCCGAGGTGCAGCAGCCCGGTCGGGCTCGGCGCGAACCGCCCCCGGGTCATCTCAGTAGACGATCAGTGACTCGGTGAGCTCCGCGCCGAGCCGCTCGCGGCCCGCCAGGAACGCCAGCTCCACGACGAAGGCGGCGACGACCACGGAGCCGCCCAGCTCGCGCACCAGGTGGATCGTGGCGCCGGCGGTCCCGCCCGTCGCCAGCAGGTCGTCGACCAGCGCCACGCGCGCGCCCGACACGACCGCGTCGGCGTGCATCTCCAGCGCGTCGGTGCCGTACTCCAGCGCGTAGTCGCGCCTGGCCGTCTTGTGCGGCAGCTTGCCCGGTTTGCGCACGGGCACGAAGCCGATCCCCAGCGCGGCGGCCACGGGCGCGCCGAAGATGAAGCCGCGCGACTCGATGGCGACGACCAGCTCCGGCCGGTGAGGCGCGATGCGCTCGGCCAGGAGATCGACGGTCTGCCGGAAGGCCGACGCGTCGCCCATCAGCGGCGTCAGATCGCGAAACAGGATCCCCGGCTTCGGGAAGTCCGGGATGTCGCGCACGCGGGCGCGCAGCAGCTCGATGCGCGGATCGGCGGCCGCGGTCATGGCCGGCTCGCCGTCTTCGAAGGTCCGTTCGGAACCGTGTCGGGCCGCGGGGGGAGGTAGCTCATGGGATCACGAGGAATTTGCCCGCTTCGGACCTCGAAGTGCAAGTGCGGGCCGGTGGCGTGGCCGCTCTGCCCGACCAGCGCGATCCGATCGCCGGCCCGGACCGGCTGCCCCTGCACGACCAGCAGCGCGGAGTTGTGCGCGTACACGGTCAGGAGATCGCCCTCGTGCTTCACGACCACCAGATTGCCGTAGCCGCGCACGCCGTGCCCCGCGTAGACGACGCGGCCGTCGGCGGCGGCGAATACGGGCGTGCCGACCGGCGCCGGCAGGTCGATCCCTTCGTGGGGCTTTCCCCAGCGCGCGCCGAACGGCGAGCCGATCGTCACCGGCACGGTGGTGAGCGGCCACTGCAGCGCGGGCCGCGCGGAGGCCGCCCCGATCGGCGAAGGCGACACCGGCGCGGGCGGGTTCTCGAGCACGAACAGCGACATCCCGGCGCGCACCTGCGCCGCCGTGTCGAGCCCGTTCACCTCGAGGATGTCTTCGGGCGGCACGCCCGCGGCGCGCGCGAGGCCGTCCAGCGTGTCCCCCTCGCCGACGACGATCCAGTGGCCGCGCGGGGCCTCGGGGTGCATGGGCGGCTGCGTCGGACGGCAGGCGCACGCCAGCAACACCGCGGCGCCCAGCGCCGCGAGCAGAAGCGACTCAGGCCGCCGGCGCCCCGCCACCGACACCGAATCGGCCGAGGAGATCGACGTACCGGCAGCGCGTGTCGTACGACGTCGTGAACTCGTCGCCGGAGCGGCGAATGAGCGCCAGCACCTGATCGTCGTTGCTGCCGACCGGGATCACCAGACGCCCCCCGTCGGCCAGCTGGTCGGCCAGCATCGCCGGCACGCGCGGCGCGCCGGCCGAGACGATGATGAGGTCGTAGGGCGCGTGCGCCGGCCAGCCGCCGCGGGCGTCGAAGCACTCCAGCGTGACATTCGAGGCGCCGGTCTCGGCCAGCACCCGCCGCGCGCGCGCCGCCAGGGCCGGCACGATCTCGACGGCGAACACCTCCGCGCAGAGCTGCGCGAGCACGGCCGCCTGGTACCCGGAGCCGGCCCCCACCTCCAGCGCACGATCGGTCGGCTGCGGCGCCGCCAGCTCCGTGGCGCGCGCCACCATGTAGGGCTGCGAGATCGTCTGGCCGTGTCCGATGGCCAGCGGGCGATCCTCG
The DNA here is from genome assembly GCA_964546845.1 of uncultured Myxococcales bacterium. Classification (GTDB taxonomy): domain Bacteria; phylum Myxococcota_A; class Polyangia; order Fen-1088; family Fen-1088; genus JADGRB01. The sequence goes on from CAZJMY010000409.1 coordinate 3,593, forward strand.
TAGGCGACGCTCTCGAGATCGGGCTCGACGAACAGGTGCCGCGGCACGGCCCCCATGGCGCCCAGCACGCGCGGGTCGCGGATTCCGCGATGGGCGATCTGGTCGATCACCATCGTGCGGCGCGCCTCGGCCAGCTGTTCCGCGCCGCCCGGACCCGCGCCCCCCCGCCTTGCGCTCATCGGTCGCTTCTAGCGCGTTCGATCGCGTCGTGCACGAAATTCCCCACCCGCCACTCGACCAGCTCGCCCAGCAGGCGCGCATGGGTGAGGTCGAGCCCCAGCGGCGTCACGGACGCCAGGCCCGAGCGGACGGCGGTCAGATCCGAGCCCGGCAGGTCGGTCGCGTTCTCTTCCGGTCCGCCGATCCAGTAGTAGGACCGACCTCGCAGATCCTGGCGCGCCTCGACCTGATCGCGGTACACGCGGCGGCCCAGGAACGTCACGCGGTAGCCCGAGATCGGGCCGGCCGGTACGTTCACGCTCAGCAGCGAGGCGTCGGGGAGCACGCCCGGGCCGCGGCGGATCATCTCGGCCGCCAGCGCCTGCGCGAAGGCGGCCGCGTGCGAAAAATCCTGGGGGCTGCGGCGCTCCAGCGAGACGGCCAGCGCGGGGACGCCGCGCAGCGCGCCCTCGACCGCGCCGGCGACGGTCCCCGAATAGAAGACGTCCGAGCCCAGGTTGAACCCGTTGTTGATGCCCGATACGACCAGCGCGGGGCGGCGGGGCACCAGATGCAAGAGCCCCAGGTAGACGCAGTCGACCGGCGTTCCGTCGATCGAGAAGACCCCCGGCTCCAGCTCGTCCACGCGCAGCGGCCGGTCCAGCGAGATCGAGTGCGAGGCGGCGCTGCGCTCGCGGTCCGGGGCGGCGACGATGACCTCGCCCACCTCGGCCAGCGCGGCCCGCAACGCCTGGATCCCGGGCGCGGCCACGCCGTCGTCGTTGGTGATGAGGATCAGCGGCGCTTCGCTCATGATTCATCGGCGGGGAGGGCCAGACGGCCCCCCCCGCCTCGTGTCGGGGCGACTGGATTTGAACCAGCGACCCCCTGTCCCCCAGACAGGTGCGCTAACCAGGCTGCGCCACGCCCCGCGACGACGAGAGGTTTATCTATCAGCTAGTCGGCGCAGATACGTATCAGATCCTGAAGACCTTGCTTGATTTTTCGTAGGGTCTCCGGCGCGATCTCGGGCGGCGCCGGAGGCGGCACCGGGACCGGTCCCTCGTCGCGCCCCTCGCCCCGCAGGCGCGAACGGGCGCCCTCGATCGTGTAGCGCTTGTCGTAGAGGAGGTGGCGAATCTTCAGCAGCAGCTCGACGTCGGCGCGCCGGTAGAGGCGCTGCTGCGACTTCGTCTTCTGCGGGCGCAGCGACCTGAACTCGGTCTCCCAGTAGCGCAGCACGTACGGTTTGACGCCCACCAGCCGGGCCGTCTCGCCGATCTTGAAGAACGCCTTGTCGGGGATCCCAGAAGCGTCGGTCGGTGTCGCCCTGCGCGGCACGCGCTGGCTTACCCGTTGAGGACGTTCTTCAGGACTTGGCTGGGCTTGAACGTCAGGACGCGGCGGGCGCTGATGGTGATCTCCTGGCCGGTCTGCGGGTTCCGCCCGGCGCGCGCGTTCTTGTCGCGCACGACGAAGTTCCCGAAGCCGGAGATCTTGATCTTCTCGCCCCGCTCGAGCGTCTCTTTGATCGTGTCGAAGACGGTCTCGACGATCTCGGCGGCCTCCTTCTTCGAGAAACCGCCAACCTTCTCGTAGACGTTCTCAACGATGTCGGCCTTCGTCATGACCGCCTGCTTCTATACCACCGAAGCGGGTGCGCTGAAAAGTATCGAATTCGCGTGGGTTTATTGGCGCAAGACGACCGACGGGGCGGTCTTCAGGCGGGCGACGACACCCGCATGCGCCGCGTCGACCTCGGCGTCGGTCAGCGTCCGGTCGTCGGCCCGGTAGGTCAGCGTCCACAGCATCCCCTTCTTGCCCGGGGGAACGTAGCGCCGGTCGCGGTAGTCCTCGAGCACGGCCAGCTCGCGCAGCAGCGGCTCGCTGCCGGACGACATCAGGCTGCGCTGCTCGTCGGCCGTGACCGTCACGTCGATCCAGAACGAGATGTCGCGCGTCGAGGCCGGATACCGGGGCGGCGGCACGCTGCGCACGGGACCCCGGGCGCCCAGCGCCCCCTCCAGCGCGACCTCGACGTAGAACGCCGGGACGTCCAGCCCCAGCCGCTTGCGCAGCCCGGGGTGGATCTCCCCCGCCCGCCCGATCACGGGATCGGTGGGGGCGTCGCCGAGGCGGATCTCGGCCCCCGCGCCCGGGTGCAGCAGGCTGCGCTCGCCCGCGGGGCGAAACCGGGGGGACGATGCGCCCAGCGCCCGCAAGAGCTCGAGCGCCACTTCCTTGAGGTCGTAGAAGTCGATGGGCTCCGTGCGCCGCAGCCAGTCCGGGCGGCGCCCCAGCAGGATCGCGGCCGCGAAGGTGGTCTCGACGGGCGCCTCCTTGGGATCTGCCGCCCGCCGGATCACCGGCCCCACCTCGAACAGGCCGACGTCCGCCACGCTGCGCGCCAGGTTGCGCCGGGCGGCGTCCACCAGCCCCGGCAGCAGCGACGTGCGCATGACCTCGTAGTCGGCGGAGATCGGGTTCTTGACGGCGATGCCGTCGTCCAGCGGCGCGCCCAGCGCCGTCAGCCAGCCACGCGGCACGAAGCCCCAGCTCACGATCTCGGTCAGGCCCAGCGCCGCCAGCGCCTCGCGGGCCCGGTCGGCGGTCGACTCGGGGCTGGGCGCGGGCGCGCCGCTGCCGTGGGGCAGCCGCGCAGGCGCGCGCTCGTACCCGACGAGGCGCATCACCTCTTCGACGAGGTCCTCCTCGATCGAGATGTCGGGGCGGAAGGTCGGAACCTTGGCGACCAGCTTGTCGCCGCCGTCGGGGCTGGTCGCGATCCCGATCGCCGACAGCTTCGCGGCCGCGGTCTCCAGCGGGATCTCGAACCCGGCCAGCCGGGCCAGGCCGTGCGCCGACAGCGTCACGGGGCGCGGGTGCGCCTGCTGCGGGTAGCGGTCGATCCCCTCGCCGGCGACGGCGCCGCCGCCGAGGCGGGCCAGCATCGCGGCCGCCCGCTTGCTGGCGTAGGGGATGCCGTTCGGATCGACGCCGCGCTCGAACCGGTGCGAGGCCTCGCTGCGCAGGCCGAGCCGCTTGGACGTGCGGCGCACCGAGCGGGGATCGAACGTGGCGACCTCCAGCAGGACCGAGGTCGTGCCGTCGGAGACCTCGCTCTCGGCGCCGCCCATCACGCCGGCCAGCGCGATGGGTCCGCTG
>CAZJMY010000410.1:0-2168 GCA_964546845.1 uncultured Myxococcales bacterium
GAGCGGCGCTTGACCGGTTTGGTATATGGTGACGACGCGGATGAGGGGATCCTTTCTGCGCGCCTTGGCGGTCGGTTCGGTGATCGCGGCGCTTGGCTGCCGGCAATCGGCTCAGCTGCACGGCGAAGGTGCGCCCGCCAACCACGCGGGTGAGCCGGGAACGGCGCCTGAGCAGCCGGCCGCCGGCGCTGCGCCCGCCAAGGCTCCGCCCAAACCACACGGACCGGTTCCCGAGGCCGAGGCGCTGAAGCCTCGCCCCGACCTGCCGCCAGAGCGTCGCGCGCTGGTCGTCATCGGGGCCGCGCCGGCACAGAACGATCAGCCGGCCCGCCCTGGGGAGGAGCGCTGGATCGACGCCGACCTGGCGGAGGCGGCCGGCTACACGCTCATCGACCTCTCGGACGACTGGACCCCCTACATCTTCGCCGAGCAGACGGGCGCCGACGGCCAGCCGCTGCCGAACCGCTACCGCCGGATCTTCGTGGGCCTCGCGAACGACCAGCTGGACGAGGACGGCGAGCCGCTGCCGCCCGGCGGAAAGAACTACCTCGAGCTCTACGGGATCTTCCCGTCGATGTCGGTGCTGCGGGCCCGGTTCCTCGACGACGAGCAGCACCCCTGCCACGACCAGGAGAGCGCGGACGCCCTGGACGCCGTCGAGACGGTGACCTACGTGCCGCCGGCGGAGATCAAGAAGGACGAGCGGCGCCAGGCCCGCATCCGGCAAGAGCTGGAAGACGCCCGCCGCAAGGCGCACGTGGCCACGCTGGACGAGCTGGTCGCCAAGCAGCCGAAGTACGCGCCGCAGGTCAAGCTGCTCGCCAAGCGGGCCGCCGAGAAGCCGGCCATGACGGCTGTCGAGAAGCGCCTCACCTGCGAGGGGCTGCTGAACACGCCCAAGGGCGCCAAGCACCAGGCCGGCATCTACGACGACGCCATGCGCCTGGCGGTGCGCCGCTTCCAGCAGAAGCACATGATCTACGAGGCCAACTTCCTGCGGCGGAAGACCGTCGAGGCGCTGTCGCGCTCGCTGCTGGACAACGACTACGACGCGTTCGTGCGCGCGTTCCGCGAGCGCGTCGTCGACGGCGCGCAGATCCTCGAGGACGGCTCGGCGGGCAAGTCGCGCAACCTGGTCGACGACTACACCCACGCGGCGATCGAGCAGCTGGGCTTCGGCGACGCGGCGTCGGTGCTGGCCTTTTTCAAGCGGCACGCCGGCAAGGACGATCTGCAGCGGTTCCGCGTGGCGGTGAAGCTGCCCGCCCGCCCCGACTACTACGGCCCCGAGATGGACCTGTCGATCGTCGTCGACCGGGGCGACGTCTGGTACGACCTGCCGTTCGACGACAAGGGGCACTACAAGCCGCAGCCCCGCAAGAAGTACCCGTCGCTGACGCTGTACACGAAGGTCGGCGGCAAGCAGGTGGCGCTCGCCCGCTGGCGCACGACGATCGGCGGCTGGCGCGCCGACCAGGCGGCCAACGGGTACGAGTATTTCCGCTACAAGGGGTCGGACGTCGGCCCGCGCGTGATCCGTCACGTGGTGTCGGGACCGGTCTGGATCGCGCCGGCCTCTACCCCCATCCGCTCGCTGGTGAAGGGGAAGCTGGTGAACGGCAAGTGGATGACGGTCGTGAACTACGACGAGCTGGGGCCGGGGTATCTCTCGGCATACGGCCTCGTCGCCGGCTACTTCGTCGTGCCGGGGCAGAACGGCCGGGCCGACTGGGACAACGGCGTGCGCGCGCACGGCTCGTCCGACTACCTGTCGATCTACAGCCCGGCCGGCTACTCACACGGGTGTCACCGGCTGCCCAACCATCTGGCCATCCGCCTCTACTCGTTCATGCTGCACCACCGGCACGTGAAGGTGAACGGCGATCAGCCGATGGGGTTCACCCGCCAGTTCCTCTGGAAGAACACCGTCTACGAGATGCGCATCCCGTCGCGCGGCTATCTGTACGAGATGGACCCGCCGGTCCCGGTCAACGTCCTCGAGGGGAACATCATGGGCGACGTGAAGAAGCCGATCCTGGAGTACGTCCCCGAGCCCTGGAACAAGTACCCGCCCGGTCCGCCGCCCCCGGCGCCGACCAACGGCGACAAGGCCGGCGGGGGAGGGTGCTGCGGCGAATGACCGCGAGCCGGGCAAAGCGCTGGTCGAT
>CAZJMY010000411.1:0-15089 GCA_964546845.1 uncultured Myxococcales bacterium
ATGGGCCGGATAGACGGCCAGATCACCCACTCTGAAAGTCGGCTCCATGACTACGTGGACTCCTTGTTGAAGACGGTTTTCAAGGCCCGCGAAATCTATCACGCCGAACGCCAGGAATCAATGCATTCCCGACTTGCGGAATGCCCTTTCCGGGCCTGTCAAATCATTGTCAGCGCGCGTTGTCGCGCAGGAACTCGAGGATGGAGGCGACGGCAAAGCCCGTCCCTCCCTTCAGCACGTGCCCGTGGTCCTTGCCGGCGCTGGATGGGCCGGCAATGTCGACGTGGACCCACGGCGTCGTTCCGACGAACTCCTTCAAGAACAGCCCGGCCGTGAGCGCGCCGCCCCAGCGCTCGCCGGTGTTGCGCATGTCTGCAACTTCCGATTTCAGCTGCTCTGCCAGTCGCGGCGGTAACGGCAACCGCCACATCTCTTCGCCGGCCAGCTCGGCAGCGGACAAGAAGCTCTTTGCGAGCGCGTCGTCATTGCTCATCACGCCCGCAATGTGAGGTCCCAGCGCAACCATGCACGCGCCCGTCAGCGTCGCGAAATCCAGAATGGCGTCGGGATTCAACCGCAGCGCATACGTGATCGCGTCAGCCAACGTCAGTCGCCCCTCGGCGTCCGTGTTGTTGATCTCGACGGTCTTACCGTCCATCGATCGCAACACGTCGCCCAGCTTGTACGAACGCCCCGACGGCATGTTCTCGGTGCAAGCGGCGAGCGCGTGAATCTCGACGGGTAGTTTTTCTTCGCCGGCGGCAACGGCCGCGGCGAGAACCGCCGCGGCGCCGGCCATGTCCGTCTTCATGTCCAGCATGCCTTCGTTGGTCTTCAACGACAGGCCGCCGGAATCGAACGTCACGCCTTTGCCAATCAAAACGATCCTGCGACGGGCGTTGGCCGGCTTCCAGGAAAGGTGAACGAAGCGAGGCTCCTCGTCAGAGCCCTGGGCCACCGCCAGGAAGAGGCCCATGCCCAAACTGGCGCACTCGGCGCGACCGCGAATCTCGACGCCGAGGCCCGCTTGCGTCGCCCACGTCTCGGCGGTGGCTGCGATCCGGGTCGGCGTGAGATAGCCCGCCGGCTCGTTGACGAGATCCCGCGCGCGCGCAACCGCACGCGCGGTCGTTCGCGCACGCGCGAGCGCGGTCGCCGCGTCGTTGACGGCCGCCGGCGCGTGCAGCGTGACGGCGGCGAGCGACGACGGCTGCGCGCGGTCGCCGGTGAGGTACTTGTCGAATCGGTAAGCGCCGAGCAGCGCGCCTTCGGCGACGGCCTGGAGTGCCGCCGCGCCGCCGCCTGTGCACCAGGCAATGGACGCTTTGGCCGCTCCCGCCCCCGCGGCGGCGCGGACCGCGCTGCCGGCCGCTGCCCGCAGCGAACGGGCCGGATCGCGCGTCAACGCACCCGCGCCGACCAGGATGAGGCGCCGCGATTCGAGCGCGCCGTTGGCGTGGATGTTGAGAAGCTGACCCGGCTTGGCGCGAAATCGCTCTTCGGTGGTTGCCCGGGCCAGCAGGCCGGCCAGCTTGCCGTCGAGCTTTTGCACGAGCGCGCTCTCGAGGTCGCCTTCACCGCAGATGACGACGAGCGCGTCGGTGAGCTCGGTCGATGGGTCTCCCTGTCCGACAGTCAGATCGAGCATTGATGGCGGCGCACCGCGCCGAGGCGAGAAGCATAGGGTCCGTAACCCTGGAAGACAAGCCGGGCCTGTTGACAGCCCGCCCCACGCGGAAGTAGCTTCGGCTGCTCGATGGCAAAGGCGCGTCCATTGAGGAGCCCCGCGGGAAAGCCTGCTGGGAAGGCGAGCAAGACTCCGGCCCCGTCGGGCGCGGCCCGCAAGCCGGCCGTCACGGTGGCGGAGGTGGCCAGGCCACGCACCGCGTTAGCGGCGGCCAAGCCGGCCAAGCCGACCCTGCGCCACGTCGAGACGGTCCCGCCGGCCGCGGTGCCTCCTCCGCTGCCCGCGCCGATCGCCAGCTTCACCTTCTAGACGCGAGAGATGTCGATGGAAACGACGACTGCTCTGTCAGAGAAGCGCGAGACCGCCGCCAAGGTCCTGCGGGAGATTCTGGAACGGATGGGGATCGAGGCGGAGGTGAGCGCCTTCGACGACGGGGAGCGCATCTTTCTCGACGCGCACGGGGCCGAGTCCGGGCTGATCATCGGGAAGAAGGGCGCGACGCTCGACGCGCTGCAGTACGTCATCAACCGAATGATCAGCAAGAAGCCCAACGAGGGCCCTGGGGTCACGGTCGACGCCGAGGGGTACCGAGGCCGCCGCGAGGATTCGCTGGCCGACCTGGCGCGCCGGCTGGCCGACAAGGCGATCAAGAGCGGGCGCCCGGTTCCTGTCGAGCCGATGAATCCGCACGACCGGCGCATCGTTCACGTCACCCTGGCCGACCACCCGGGCGTCCGGACCGAGTCGGACGGCGAAGGTCTGTTCCGCCGCGTGGTGATCTACCCGAAGGCGCGCGCGGACCAGAGCAGCAGCCCGTAGCATCACCCCGGGGCCCTGGCGCGATCGCGGGGTCAGGGCCCGATGAGCGCGGCCAGAGCAGGGTCGCCCAGGGCGTCGCGGAGCGCGTCGGCCAGGCGATCCGGATCGGCCGGGGGCGCGACCCAGGGAACGGGGCCGAGCGGGTCGAGACCCGTTGCAGCAGCGATGAATGGAAAGCTGCCCGTCTCGTGGGGGGCGGCCTGCGGCGTCGTCTGGTTGAGGATCAGTCCCGCGATGGAGATGCCGCGACGGCGGAGCTCGCGGACGGTCAGCGCGGAGTGGTTGATCGTTCCCAGGGCCGTCCGGGCGACGACCAGGACCCGCAGACCCAGGCGTTCGATCAGATCGGCGGCCGTCCAGTCGTCGCCGTAAGGGACGAGGAGTCCGCCGGCGCCTTCGACGATCAGGAAGTCCCCCCGTGCCGCCAGATCGGCGGCTGCCGCGAGGACGGCGTCCAGCGACAGTCGCGCGCCCGCGGCCCGGGCGGCCTGGGCGGGAGCGGCGGGGAGAGCGAACCGGTACAGGCAGACGTCCCGCAGGTCGAGGTCCGGCCGGGCGGCTTCCGGCCGGGCGGCTTCCCAGAGGAGGCGCGCATCCTGGGCTTCGGGCGTGCAGCCGGTTTCGGCTGGCTTGAACGGCACGGGCTGCCGGCCGATCCGCCGGGCGTACCGCGCCAGCCCCGCGGCGACGGTCGTCTTTCCGACGCCCGTGTCCGTCCCCGTGACGAAGATGCCGCGCAGGGCGGTCATGGCGCCAGCTCCGCGAGGGCGTCGGTCAGACGGCGCAGGTCGTCGGCCTCGTGGGCCGCCGAAAGGGTGATGCGGAGGCGGGCTGTCCCGGGCGGGACTGTGGGGGGCCGAATGGCGGGAACGAAGATCGAGCGACCGCGGAGCGCGGCAGAGACCCGGAGAGCCCGGTCGTTGTCGCCCAGCACGAATGGGTAGATGGGTCCGAGGGGACGAACCCCGCTGGCGGCGGGCGGGCGGAGGGCGGCCAGGCTGGCGGCGAGGGACTGGCCACGTTCGGCCAGCCGCGCGCGGCGCAGGTCGCCTTCGGGGCCGGCGGCGATCTCCAGGGCGCGTGCCGCTGCGGCCGCAACGGGAGCGGGCAGGGCGGTCGTGAAGATGAAGGTCCGCGCTCGGTTGACCAGGTAGTCGCGAAGGACGGCGCTTCCGGTGACGAATCCCCCGCTCGCGCCCAGCGCCTTCCCGAGCGTCCCGACCAGCACGTCCGGAACGATCCCCGCGGCGGCGCAGAGCCCGCGGCCCGCCGGCCCATGGACGCCGATGGCGTGTGCCTCATCCACCACAAGGATGGCATCGTGCTCGCGCGCCGCCTGGGCCAGACCGGCGAGGGGAGCGCTATCTCCGTCCATGCTGAAGAGCGATTCGGTGACGAGGAGGCGACGGCGGGCGGCGGGGGCGCTGGCGAGGGCAGAGGCGGCAGCCCGCACATCCCCGTGTGGGAAGACGGCGACCCGCGTGCGCGACAGGCGGCAGCCATCGATCAGGCTGGCATGGTTCAAGGCGTCGGAGACGACCAGATCGTCGGGCCCGGCCAGGGCGGCGAGCACACCCATGTTGGCTTGGTATCCGGAGGGGAACACGAGGGCCGCGGGTCGCCCGAGAAAGGAGGCGAGGGCCGCTTCGAGCTCGCGGTGGGCGGGCAGGTCTCCCGAAACGAGGCGGGCAGCCGAGGCTCCGTATCCCTCGCGCTCGGCGATTTGGGCAGCGGCGGTGGCGACCCGGGGGTCGCCCGCCAGGCCGAGGTAGTCGTTGGATGCGAAGGACAGGGCGGGGCGTCCCCCGACAGCCACGCGGACCCGGGATCGTCCCGAGAGCTCCGGGCACGCGCGCCGCGCCTGAGCGCGGTCGAGCCCGGCGAGCTCGGCCGTGAGGATGTCGTCAAGGTCGCGCATGGGCCGGCGGCTGATTGTTCCACGTGGAACAGGTGAGGCGGGAATCGCACCTCTGGAGTGGGGACTGTTTCACGTGGAACGTTTTCCCGGTCGGGAACGGCGGCCGCGGCCGGCCACGCCGCGGGCGCGAGCGGGGTGGTGTTCCACCTGGAACACACCAATGAAAGGGCACGTCCAGGTGACGGACGCTCCGGTGGACGCCGCGGCGGGAACCTCGACTGGCGGCGACCGTTCGTTCCACCCCTGGCCCGGACTGTTTCACGTGGAACACTCCGGACCGGCAACCTCGACCAATGTCCGCCGCCCCTCCAGATAATCCGTTCGACGGCCGGGAAGGTCGGTCCCCGGCACCGTCAAGACCAACACGCGCCCGTTGGTCCGCACCAAGCGACGCCCCAACACGAGCCACTCCGCTGGCGGGAAGGTCGCCCGAGACATGGCGACGTCGAAAGTGGCGGGAACGAGCGCCTCGGCTCGAGCGCACTGGACCGAGACCGTGGTCAGCCGTAGCTCCCGGACCGCCGTTCTCAAGAACGCGACCTTCTTGGCCAGCGGCTCGACCAGCGTGAGCTGCAGGTCCGGGCGAAGAATCGCCAGCGGGAGGGCCGGAAGCCCGCCCCCGCTGCCCACGTCGACCACCGCCTTGGGCCCGACGCCGACCGCGCGGGCGACGGCGAAAGCGTCGGGCAGGTGCTCGGAGATCAGCTCACCGACCGTGTGCGCGCCGGTCAAGTTGATGCGGGCGTTCCAGGTCATCAGCAGGTCGCCGAACGCAAGGAGGTCCGCCGTCCGCGCCTCGTCGAGCGGGCTCCGCCACTCGGCCGCGAGCGCTTCGAGCGCGCGCCGCGCGCTGGTCTCTACTGTCGCGGGCCCCACGGCCCACGTATTATCACGCCGCGATGCTCGAACAGGCGCGGTTGGCCGAGGTGCTGGTTCCCTTCGTCCGAGAAATCACCGGTGGGACGGGCGGGACCGTCGAAACAATGGTCGGCGATGCGTCGACCCGGCGTTACCACCGGGTCCGGATTCGCGACGGATCGCCCAGCAGCGTCGTCATCATGGAGCTGCCGGACGACCCACTGAAGTCCGAGGAAGCGTCCGCGGGCGCCCGACCGCCGGAGCTGCCCTTCCTGAACGTCCAGCGCTACCTCGCCGCGGGCGCGATCCCCGTCCCGCGGGTCTACAAGGCCGACATGGGCCGGGGCCTGGTGGCGCTGGAAGACCTGGGGGACCGCACATTCGAGTCGGTGGTGAAGGACGGGACTCGGGCGGACCGCCAGCGCTACTACCGCGCGGCCATCCAGCACATCGTCGAGCTCCAGGCGCTGGGGCGCCGAAGCGCGGCGTCGGACTGCATCGCGTTCTCCCGCCGGTTCGACCGGTCGCTGTTGCGCTGGGAGCTGGACCACTTTCGCGAGTGGTACCTGGAGGCCGAGAAGGGCGCCAAACTGACCGAGGCGGAGCGGGCCGACCTGGACGCCGCCTTCGAGTGGCTCGCCGGCGAGCTGGCGAGCCTGCCGGTGGTGCTCGTCCACCGCGACTTTCAGAGCCGGAACCTGATGGTCGTCGGCGACGGTCGAGACGCGCGGCCCCAGCTGCGGGTGATCGATTTTCAGGATGCCCTGTTGGGCACCGAGGCGTACGACCTGGTGGCGCTGCTCCGCGACTCTTACGTCGTGCTCGCGCCCGATGAGCTGGACGAGCTGGTCGGCGCGTTCGTCGCTGCTGCGGGCTTGGCCGACGAGGGGGCGTTCCGGCGATTGTTCGTGATGCAGACGCTGCAACGAAAGATGAAGGACATCGGGCGTTTCGTCTTCATCGATCGCGTGCGCAAGAACCCGGCCTTCCTGCGCTGGATCCCGGCGACCGCCGGGTACATCCGGCAAGCCATGGCACAGGCGCCGGAGCCCTTCACGCCGGTCGCGCGCGTGCTGGCACGCCACGCGCCGGAACTGCTTAGCACTTAGCGATTTCCATTTTGCTGGCACGAGAGAGGGCGCGCGGAGGCGCATATACTGCGGAACGACAGGCGCGAGAACGATAGCGGGGACATGGACACGCAGAGCAGACCGGAGCGGGCGGCGCAGACGATCCTGATCGTCGAGGAGGACGAAGCCCTGCGCGGAATCCTCGACCACAGCTTGCGCCACGCCGGGTTCGCTGTCGGCCTGGCCAGCACCGCCGACGAAGCCTTCCGGCGGCTGGACGACGGGCCGGACCTGGTGATCGCCGGCGCGGGCGGGCTCGAGATCTGCCGCCGCGCCAAGCAGCTCACCGACCACCTGCCCCCCGCCGTGGTCTTGATCGCCGAGCCGGGCGTCGAGAACAAGACGCGCGGGCTCGAGGCAGGCGCCGACGACTTCGTCGTCAAACCGATCTACGTGCAAGAGGTGGTGGCGCGCGCGAAGGCGCTGCTGCAGCGCCGCGAGCGCGAGCGGCTGGAGTTGTCGGCCGCAGACGCCGCCGGCGAACGCTTCGTCAGCGACATCGCGGACGTGCCGCTGGTCGACCTGGTGCGGGCGGTCGCTGCCCACCAGAAGTCCGGCGTTGCGTCGATCACCGCGCCGACGGGAGCGCGCGGCGAGATCTTCTTCCGGCAGGGGAACGTCGTCGACGCCGAGGTCGGCCGCCTGTCCGGGCGCGACGCCGTGTACCGCCTCTTCTGCTGGACCGCCGGCCAACTGGAGGTGGAGTGGAAGAGCATTCGGCGCAAGGACATCGTCGAGACCCGGCCGCAGGAGCTGCTGATCGAGGCGCTGGCGCGCGTCGACGAGTGGCAGCGGCTGCTGGCGGGCCTGCCCGCGCTGGACACCGTCTTCGAGGTCGACTACCGGATGCTCGCCGAGCGGCTGGCGGACATCCCCGACGAAGTGAACCGGATCCTGCGGCTGTTCGACGGCGCGCGCACGCTGCTGCAGGTGATCGACGACAGCGCGATGCCGGACCTTCACGCCGCCGCGATCATCAGCCGCCTGTGCCACGAGCGGATCATCCACGACGCCCGCCTCACGGTCGGGGACGACGACATCGTGGGCAGCCACATGGACGGCTGGCTGTCGGACGCGGCGGGACCGTTCCGGGCGCCGCCGCGCACGGAGGGCGAGCTGTTCGGCGTGCTGCCCGAGTCGGCCCAGGCGGTGCCGGTGCGCGCGACGGAGCCGCCGGAGCCGCTGGGCGACGCCGCCGCCGAAGGCGCCGACGACGAGATGAAGGCGCGGTTCACCGATCGCCTCAACGCCGAAGAGGCGCCCGAACCGGCGCCGTGGACGGAGCTTCCGCCGCGCGAAGCGACGCCCGCTGCGGCGGCGGAGACGAGTCACCCGCCGACGACGCTGCAGGGGTTGGGCGCGGTCTCCTCGTCGACGGAGCGCGAGGCATCTCCGGCGGGCTTCCCGGCGGTGGCAGAGGCGGCGACTGACGGTGCCGCCCCGGCCGCTGCCGAGGCTGCTCCAGCGGCCGCGGCGCTGCCGACCACGGCGGAGAACCGTTTTGCATCCGGCGAGATCACGGTGCGGACGGCGAGCCCCAGAGCGCGGCACTCACCGGCCGCGGAAGAACGCCTGGCGCATCTGCGCGAAGAGAACGCGCGATCGTTCGTTCGCGCCTCGCAGTCCCTGACCCCGCCGGGCAGCGCGCGGGCCCTGGACGAACCGCCGCCGCTGCTCGACGGGCCGCTGCCGGAGCCCACGCCGCGTTCGACGACCGAGCTGGTTCGCGCGACCGCGATCGAGCGCGTCGTCGAGGCGCAGCGGTTCAACCCGCGCGAGGGCCTCGAGGATCTGGAGCCGGCGATGCGGCGCCGCGGTCTGGTTCTGGGTGGCGTGGCGGCCATCGCCGTGCTGGTCCTGGGCGCAACGGCGCTGGGTCTCTACCGGCGGTATGCCTCGGATGAGGGCGAAGGTCAGGCGAGGGAGCTCGCCGCCGCGCCGGCCCCGCCCGCGCCCGCGCCCGCCGCGCCGCCACCCGCGCCCGTCGCGCGGGCCGAGCTGGACGTGCAACGCACCGCCGTCGCTGCGCGCGACGGCATCGACGAGCGGGTCGCCGACCCCAAGCTGGCGCGCACCTGGGCCGCCGAGGCGCCCGCCTGGCTGGCCGCGTGCCGCGGATCGTACCAGGAGGCCCGCATGAAGGACGCCGAAGCAGCGTGCACGGCAGCGCGCGACGCCAATCCGGACTCGGCAGAGGCCAACGGCTATCTGGCCCACGTGCTATTCAATCGCAACCGCCGCCCGGAGGCGCTGGCGGCCGCCGAGCGCGCCGTCAAGCTGGACGCGAAGCTCGCGGATGCGTATCTCGTCATCGGGGGAATTCACCAGGACGCCGGAGAGATGAGCGAAGCCAAGCACGCCTATCAACGCTATCTGGAGCTGCAACCGCACGGCCCGAAGGCCGGGGAAGTGCAGGCCATCGTCGAGCGGCTGGGGAAGCCCTGATGCTGGTCCTGGGAATCGAAACCTCTTGCGACGAGACGGCCGCAGCCGTCGTCGAGGACGGCCGTCGCGTGCGCGCCGACGTCGTCGCCTCGCAGATCCTGGTCCACGCGGAGTACGGCGGCGTCGTGCCCGAAGTGGCTTCCCGCCAGCACCTGGCGACCATCGTACCGGTGCTGCGGCGGGCGGTGGCCGACGCGGGCATCGCCTTCGGCGATCTGGACGCGATCGCGGTGACCTGTGGTCCGGGCCTCGTGGGCGCGCTGCTGGTCGGTGTGGAAACGGCGAAGTCGCTGGCCTTCGCGCTCGACAAGCCGCTCATCGGTGTGAACCACCTGGCCGGTCACCTCGCGGCCGTTTTTCTCGAGGCGGAGAGCGTCCCCAAGTTCCCGCACCTCGCGCTGCTGGTTTCGGGCGGCCACACGGCACTGATCCGCGTCGAGGAGCCGGGGCGCACGCGCCTCCTCGGATCCACGCGTGACGACGCGGCCGGCGAAGCGTTCGACAAGGTCGGCAAGCTGCTGGGCCTCGGGTATCCCGGCGGTGTGAAGATCGACAAGCTCGCGGCGACGGGCGATCCCGGCGCCGTCGAGCTGCCGCGCGCGCTGCCCGGGCGCGACGATCTGGACTTCAGCTTCTCGGGGTTGAAGACCGCGGTGGCGACGCGGTTGGCTCAGACGGGCGTGCCCGAGGGGCAGGCGCTGGCCGACTTCTGCGCGAGCTTCCAGGCCGCCGTCGTCGACGTGCTGGTGCGCAAATCGCGGCGCGCGCTGATCCGCGAGGGGCTGGACACGCTGATCGTGTGCGGCGGCGTCGCTGCCAACCGCGGGCTGCGAAACGGGCTGGCCGAGGCGGCCAAGGCCGACGGATTCGCGCTGTTCATCCCGCCGCCCAAGCGGTGCACCGACAACGCGGCGATGATCGCCGCCGAAGGGTCGGCGCTGTTCGCGCGGGGGCAGCGAGCGGGGCTCGATCTGGCGGTGGACCCGGGGCTGCCGCTCGAGCCGGGCGCGCCGCTCGTTCGAGCCTGATGTCCCCGGGCGAGGATCCGCGCCGGACGCTGGCGCGCCACGGCCTGGGCGCCAAGAAGTCCTGGGGCCAGAACTTCTTGCGCGACCGAGCGGTGCTGGCGCGCATCGCCGGCGCGACGCAGGCGGGCGCGGAGGACGTCGTCGTCGAGATCGGCGCCGGTCTGGGCGCGCTCACCCGGGCGCTGGCCGAGCTGTCGCCGCCGCCGGCCGAGATCGTGGCGATCGAGCGCGACCCGGACATGGTGGCCGTGCTGGAGGCCGACCTCGCCGGCGAGCGCGTGGCGGTGCGCGCGGCGGACGCGACGCACTTCGATTTCGTGGCGGAGGCGGGCCGCGCCGGCCGTCCGCTGGTGGTCGTGGGCAACTTGCCGTATCAGATCGCCAGCGCGCTGATCCTGGCGCTGCTGGCAGCCGGGCGGGCCGGCGCCGTCGCGCGGGCGGTCGTGATGATCCAGCGCGAGATGGCCAAGCGGATCACGGCGCCGCCGGGCAGCCGGGTGTACGGCCGGCTCACGGTCGCCGTCGCGCAATACGCCGAGGCAGCGATCCTGTTCGACGTGAAACCGGGTTCGTTTCATCCGGCGCCCGCGGTGATGTCGTCCGTGCTGCGCCTGGTGCCGCGACCGGCGCCGCTGGCGCCCGTGAAGGACGCGGCGCTGTTCGAAGAGGTGGTGAAGCAGGCCTTCGCGACCCGCCGCAAGATGCTGCGCCGGGCGCTGGCCGGGTTCGGCGATCAGCGGGCGGCGGCGGCGCTGGCCGCGGCGGGCCTGGCGGGAACCGAGCGCGCCGAGGAGCTGTCCGTCGCGGCGTTCGCGCGCCTGGCCGACGCATTCGCCGCGACGGCGTAGCGCGAATGCCGGAGCTGCCTGAAGTCGAGACCATCGTCCGCGGCCTGGACCCGGTGCTCCGCGGGCGGCGCGTCGAGTCCGTGTGGGGGAGCGGGTTGCCGCTGCACCTCAACCGCCCCGTCGACCTGCGCGCGCTGCGGGCGGTGGCCGTCGGGCAGACCATCCGGCGCGTGCGCCGCCGCGGCAAGTACCTGCTGGTCGAGACGGGCGACGCCGACGGCGTGGTCATTCACCTGGGCATGACGGGGCGGCTGCGCGTTCAGACCGCGGCCACGGCGCGCGCGCCGCACACGCACGTCGTGCTCGCGCTGAAAGGCGGCGACGAGCTTCGATTCGCCGACGCGCGCCGCTTCGGGTGGGTCGAGGCCGGGCGACCGCTGGCGGCGGTCGCGGCGCTGCGGGCGCTGGGGCCCGATCCGCTCAGCGAGCTCGACGCGCCGGCGCTGGCCGCCGCGCTGGCGGCGTCGCGCGCGCCCGTGAAGGCGTTCCTGCTGGATCAGCGGCGCGTGGCCGGCCTGGGCAACATCTATGTCGCCGAGGCGCTGTTCCGGGCGGGCGTGCACCCGGCGACGCCGGCCCGCCGCGTGGCCCGCCGCGCCCCCGCGCTGCTGGACGCGATCCGGGCCTCCCTGGAAGGCGGCATCGCCCGTCGCGGGACCACGCTGCGCGACTACGTCGACGCCGACGGCATGCAGGGGGACAACGCGAGCGCCTTGCTGGTGTACGGACGCGAGGACGAGCCCTGTCCCACCTGCGGCGCCGCCATTCGGCGCCGGGTCGACGCCGGGCGGGCGACCTTCTTCTGTGCGAAGTGCCAGCGCCGCTGAGGGCGGAGCGCGTTCAAGAGCCGGCGGCTTCGAGCTGCGCGATCGCGTCGCCCAGCGCCGCCAGCGGGCGTTCGATCGATTCGTCGTGGATGATCACGCGCATCGCCTCGTCAGCGGCGCGCGCCTCGCGTTCGGCCGCCGCCTGCCGGAACAGCAGCTCCAGCTGTCGCCGCAGGCCGGCGAACAGCGGCGCGTCGGGGCTGGGCGCGCGACGGGCCAGCGCGTCCCGGATGGCCGGTAGCTCGAGCCGCAGCCGGGGGAGCTGGTGCCGGAAGAAGTCCGGCACCACGCCGGCCCGGATGGTGCCGCGCGCGTAGGCCGAGAAGAGCTCCAGCGCCGCGTCGACCGTCCGGGTCGCCTGCGCCGCGAGAGCGGCCGTTTCGGGATCCGCCGCCGCGTCGGACAGGGCCCCCCGAAGCGCGGCCCGCGTCGCCTCCAGCGCGGTGGTCACGGCGTCCTCGAGGAGCTCGGCCAGGAAGTCCTCGTCGGCGGGCGTCGCCCGATTCTCGCCGAACAGCCAGGTGCGCGGCTGCACGAAGTCGCGCACCTCGATCGCCGCGCGCCGGTAGCCGGCCTCGATCCGCGCGCCCAGCGCGATCCGCTCGGCGTCCAGCGCGCTCGACAGGTCGCGCCGCAGGCGCGCCTCGGACGCGCGCCGCTGGTCCGCGTCCGGTCTTGCCGGCGGCGGGGCCGCGCTGCGGGCCGCCTCCACCAGCCGGTGCAACGCGCCCAGCGCGGTCTGCCGTTTCAGCGCCCGCGCATCGGCGAGGAAGCGGCGTTCCAGCGTCGCGGTCAGGGTCTCCAGGCCCGGATCGGCGCGCCCGGCCCGGCGCGCCTCGGCCGCGGCCAGCGCCGAGAACGGCACGACCGAGTCGACGAGGTCGCCCAGCGTCTTTTCGACGTGGCGAATGACGGCCTTCAGCTCGCCGGGACCGGCGAGATCGATCTTGTTCACGACGCCCACCACCCGCTTGCCGGCCGCGTGCGCGACCGACAGCGCTTCGCGTTCGGTGGCCTTCGCCGCCTGGCCCGTGGCGAACACCCACACGATCGCGTCGGCGTCCCGCAGGAACTCGCGGGCGACCCGTTCGTGCTCGGGGCGGATCGCGTTCAGCCCGGGCGTGTCGACGATCTCGACCCGGCGCAGCGCCTCGACCGGCAAGAAGATGTCGACGGAGCGGATCGCGCGCGCGTCCTCGTCACGCAAGCCTCCCAGAAAGGTGGGCGCGTCGGCCGCGCGCACGGGTTCGGTGCTGCCGTCGTGGCGCACGACGCGCGTCTCGGCCGGCTCGCCGTAGCGAAGCACGTTGATGGTTGCGGTCGTGGGCGTGACGCCGGTCGGCGCGACGTCGGCCCCGCAGAGCGCGTTCACGAACGACGACTTGCCGGCGTTGAACTCGCCCATGACGGCGACCAGAAGCGGGCGGTCGAACGCTTCCAGCGCGCGCGCCGCGGCGGGCGCCAGCGCCACCAGCGCTGGGGTGGCCGACACCAGCGCGTGCGTCCAGCCGAGCAGGCCCGCCAGGTCGCCCGCCGGAGGCGCGGCCAGCGCGGGACGCGCCACAAACCGGCGGGCGCTCTCTCCCGGCGCGAGGCGCCCCAACCGAGCTCGATCGCCCTCGCCTGCCGTCCCGGCCACGAACGCCCGCAAAGCAGCCGCGGTCTCGGCCTGGCCGGAGACCTCCGCCTCCTCGCGCTGGTCGGCCAGCGCGGCGAGCCGCGCCGGATCTTCGGCGCCCAGCGCCAGCGTCACCCGCTCCTCGAACGGCGGCGGCGTGCCGAGCGCCCTCTCCTTCTCCGCCGCCTCCAGAGCCTCCGTCCACCGTGCGCGCGCCACCTGGGTCTCGCGCAGCGCCCGCCAGGCCCGCGCGTCGTTCGGGGCGCGGCCGACGGTCTCCTGCGCCAGCGGCAACGCCTCCTCGGCGCGCCCAGAGGTCACCAGCAGCTGCGCGAGCCCGATTCGACCGGCGACGTCGTCGGGCGCGCGGGTCATCCCCTCGCGCAGCAACGTCTCGGCCCGCGCCGGATCGCGCGTGCTGCGCGCCGCCTCGGCGAACAGCGCCGGGTCCGCGTTCTCGGCGCGCGCCGCGCGGGTCAGCCACTCGGACGCCTCCGGCTCGCCGAGGCGCGCCAGCACGCGTCCGTACGCGACGGCCAGCTGGCGATCGTCGGTACCGGGCGGCGCCAGGTCGACCGCCTTGGCCAGCTCGCGCTGGGCCTGCGCCAGTCGGCCGCTGGAGGCGTACACCTCCCCCAGCGCCGCGTGCGCGCGGCGGCGCAGCGCCGGATCGATCGCCAGCGACAGCGCGCGGTGAAGCGCGTCGCGCGCCGGCTCGGCCCGGCCCAGCGCCGCCAGCGTCTCGCCCAGCACGCACCAGGCGTCGGCCCGCCCCCCGTCGAGGTCGACGGCCCGCCCCAGCGGCACGACCGCCGCCTCGCGCGCCCCCTGCGCGACGCGCAGCTCGCCCAGTGCCAGGAACGCCTCCGGCAGGTCGGGCGCGCGGGCGGTCAGGTCCTGCAGCAGCTGCTCGGCGTCCGTCCAATCGCCGGCCGCGATCCGCTCGCGTGCGCGCGCCACGTCGGCCGCCAGCGCCGCGCGCCGGTCGACGCCCAGCTCTTCGAGCCGCCCGGCGATCCGGTCGAGGATACCCATCAGCCGCCGGAGGGCGTCGGCGAGGATGCGCCCGCGGGCGCGTCGGGCGGCGTCCAGACCTTCTGCCGGATCTCCGCGATGTGCTCCTCCACGCGCTTGAGGTCGGCCAGCGCCGCGTCCAGGCCGGCCACGTCGGGTTTGGCCGCCGTCGCTGTCTCGGACGCGCGCCGCTCGGCCAGCGCGCGGTCCAGCACGTCGGCGATGCCGCGCGACAGGGCGTCGCCCGCCTGCGCGACGAACTCCAGCAGGCGGGCGCCGAACCCGTCGACGATCTCGTCGAGCTTGGGGCCGACCAGCGCCGCCACGCGATCGACCGCCTGGGGCGCCTGCACCTTGGCCTCCGCCTTCACCTGCGCCGCGACGCGCCCGCGAAGAAGAAAAGCCAGCAGCGGCGCCGCCAGCGTCAGCACCCCGCCGACCAGCCCGTCGACGAACAGAAACACGGTCGTTCCCAGCGCGCCCAGCGCGAACACCGACGCGTCGTACTTCAACGTGTCGACGCGGATGTCGACCTTGGTCTCCGTCGGTCCCAGCTCGGTCGAGACGTCTTCGACGATCTCGCGCACGTTCTCGTTGGCGACCTGGATGACCGTCTCCGCCAGCTTCTCCAGCTCGGCCGCGATGAGCTCACCCTCGGCCTCGGTCCAGGCCTTCCAGGTGTCCTGCACGAAGAACGACAGGAAGCGCCGGATGTCGCCGGCGTCCGCCCCCTCGAGGTCGGCGACCAGCGCCTCCCGCATGCGCGGCGTGAATTCGGCCAGGTCCTGGCGCACGCGGGCCTTCAGCGCGGCCGTCTCCGACCGGACGGTGCCGGCCGCCGTCTCCAGCACCTTCTTGCCCGAGCGCAGCTTCTCCTTCGCGCGCCCGATGCGTTCT